>DASSGZ010000097.1:0-2433 GCA_035693165.1 Chloroflexia bacterium
ATCGACGCCGAGACGCTGCGCTACCTGCGCCTGACGGGGCGCTCGGAGGACCATGTGGCGCTGGTCGAAACTTACAGCAAGGAGCAGGGCCTCTTCCACACCGCCGAGTCGCCCGAGCCGATGTATTCGGACACGTTGGAACTGGACCTGAGCACCGTCGAGCCGAGTATCGCCGGGCCGAAGCGCCCGCAGGACCGTGTGCTGCTGACCGACGCTAAGAAGTCGTTCCAGGAGGCGCTGCAGGTCATCCTGAACCCCGGCGGCCCGAACGTCCCACCCAAGCAGATCCAGCGCTGGGAGGGCGAGGGTGGCAGCCCCACGGCACCCGGCAGCGAACAGGCGATCGCCATGCCGACGGCGGTGAAGGTGCAGTTGGAGAGCGGCGAGCATCTGATCGACCACGGCTCCGTAGTGATCGCCGCGATCACCAGTTGCACCAACACGTCGAACCCCTCGGTGATGCTGGGCGCGGGGCTGCTCGCCAAGAAGGCCGTCGAGCGCGGGCTGGAAAGCAAGCCCTGGGTCAAAACCTCGCTGGCGCCCGGTTCCAAAGTCGTCACCGCCTACCTGGACTCGTCCGGGCTGACGCCGTACCTGGAGGCGCTGCGCTTCCACACGGTCGGCTACGGCTGTACCACCTGCATCGGTAACTCGGGCGCGCTGCCCGCCGAGATCTCGCAGGCCGTGGACGAAGGCAAGTTGGTCGTTTGCTCCGTGCTGTCGGGCAACCGCAACTTCGAGGGCCGCATCCAATCCGAGGTCCGCGCCAACTACCTGATGTCGCCGCCGCTCGTCGTCGCCTACGCGCTGGCCGGGCGCATGGACATCGACCTGGACCAGGAACCGCTCGGCACAGACAAGGACGGCCAACCCGTCTACCTGCGCGACATCTGGCCGACGCACCACGAGGTGCAGGACGCCATCTTCCGGTCGGTCCAGTCGGACATGTTCCGCAAGAGCTACGCCGACGTGTTCAAGGGCGACGAGCAGTGGAACGGCCTCGATGTGCCCGCGGGCGACCTGTTCGCCTGGGATCCGGAGTCGACCTATGTGCGCCACCCGCCGTACTTCGAGGGCATGACCCGCGAGGCGCCGGCAACCGTGCCCGATATCGCGGGCGCCAAGGTGCTGGCGGTGCTGGGCGACAGCGTGACCACCGACCATATCTCGCCCGCCGGGAGCATCCGCAAGACCTCGCCCGCCGGCCAGTACTTGCTGGATCACGATGTGGAGTATCGGAACTTCAACAGCTACGGCTCGCGGCGCGGCAACCACGAAGTGATGGTGCGCGGGACCTTCGCCAACGTGCGCCTCCGCAACCGGCTCGCGCCCGGCACCGAGGGCGGCTTCACCACCTACCTGCCGACCGGCGAGGTCATGTCGATCTACGAGGCGTCCACCAGGTACCAGGCGGACGGCGTGCCGTTGATCATCCTGGCCGGGCGCGAGTACGGGGCGGGGTCCAGCCGCGACTGGGCGGCCAAGGGACCGCAACTGCTCGGCGTGCGCGCGGTCATCGCCCAGAGTTACGAGCGCATCCACCGCTCGAACCTGATCGGCATGGGTATCGTGCCGCTGCAGTTCATGCCCGAGGAATCGGTGGAAACGCTCGGTCTGACCGGGCACGAGATGTTCGACATCGTCGGCCTGGCCGAGGCCGTGGCGAACGGGTTCGCGGACGGTAAGCAACTGAAGGTGCGCGCCACCACGCCGGATGGCGTGCCCACCGAGTTCACGGTGACGGTGCGCATCGACACGCCGCAAGAGGTGCTGTACTACCGCCACGGCGGCATCCTGCAATATGTGCTGCGCCAGCTCCTGAGCGGCCACGACGAGCCCGAGGTCGTCTCGAAGGGCCTGGCGACGGTTGCCGACCCGGCGACCGGCAGCGTGCCTACCTGAGCCGGCTGGTAACAGAAGATAAGCAACGGGCCGGGGAGTACGCTCCCCGGCCCGTCGTTCGTGCCCGCCGCGCGGGCCTCAATGCTCGATGATGCAGAGGTGTTCCAGGCGCGCGGTCGAAAACGCCACCCCGCTCGCGCCGTTCGTCCCTGAATCGGCGGGCGCGGGGGCCGCGCAGCCGCTGCTGTTCGTCAGCGCCAGGTAGACGATCTTGCTGATCTGGCCGCGGGTGGCCCCGGCGCCGGGGCGGAAACTGCCGTCGGCGTAGCCGCTGATGATGCCGTGGCAGACCGCCGTGGCGATGGCTTCATAGAAGGGGCTGCCCGCCGGCACATCGGTGAAGACCGGCTGGGCCGGGGTTTGCAGCGGCCAGCCCGCCGCGTTGACCACGATCTTGGCCAGTTGGCCGCGCGTGACGCCCGCGCCGGGGCGGAAGGTGCCGTCGGCGTAGCCGGAGATGATGCCGGCGTGGACGGCGGCTTCGATGGGCGCATAGAAGGGGTGGGCAGCGGGCACGTCGCTAAAGGTGGG
>DASSGZ010000098.1:0-10547 GCA_035693165.1 Chloroflexia bacterium
CCCCGGTGGTTGGGCGGACCACCGGGGCTATCCAAAGGAGGAAAGTTCTTCTGTATAGTATAACGTCCGTCCTCAGCTATCGCTTCCGTCCGCGATCACGAGTTTTGAAATCGTTTTGGGCGGAATTTAGAAACAAGATCGGGGCCGGGTTGGCCAACCCGGCCCCGCCGCGTATCCGCCGTCTCGCCACCCCGGAGTGGCGCTAGGCTTTGCTCTCTTCCGAGGCCAGCGCGCCGGTTTCGGCCAGCAATTGCTCCATCTCGGCCAGGTGCCGGCCGAATACGTCGAGCGCCTGCTTGACCGGCTCCGGCGAGGTCATATCTACCCCGGCGTCGCGCAGCAGATCGATAGAGTAGGCGCTGCTGCCCCGCGAGAGGAAGCGCAGGTAGCGGTCCACCGCCGGCTGGCCTTCGTCCACGATCTGCTGGGCCAGCGCGGTGGCCGCCGCGATGCCGGTGGCATACTTGTAGACATAGAAGCTGCTGTAGAAATGGGGGATGCGCGCCCATTCGATGGCGATCGCTTCATCGGAGACCGCCGCCCCGTGATAGCGCTTGTTCAGGTCGTAGTAGATCTCGGACAGGCGCTCGGCGGTCAGCGCTTCGCCGGCCTCGGCGGCCTCGTGGGTCAGCTTCTCGAACTCAGCAAACATCGTCTGCCGGTAGAGCGTGCCGCGGATCGTGTCGAGCTGGTTGTTCAAGATCGCCAGCCGCCGGCGCGGGTCGGGCGTGTTCTGCAAGAGGTAGTGGGTGAGCAGCGCCTCGTTCAGCGTCGAGGCGACCTCGGCCACGAAGATGGTGTAGTTGCCGTAGGTATACGGCTGCGCGCGCCGGGTGAAGTACGAATGCATCGTGTGGCCCAGTTCGTGGGCCAGCGTGAACATGTCGTTGAGCGTGTCCTGGTAGTTCATCAGGATGAAGGGCGAGGTGTCGTAGGCGCCCCAGCTATAGGCGCCGGAGCGCTTGTTGGGCGTCTCATACACGTCGACCCAGCGGCTGCTCAGGCCGGTCTCCGCGGCCTGGCCATATTCGGCGCCGAGCGGCTGGAGGGCGGCCAGCACCTGCTTGCGCGCGTCCTCGTAGACCACTTCGTCGGACAGGTCGGCCACCAGCGGCACATGCAGGTCGTACATGTGCAGCTCGTCGAGGCCCAGCACCCGCCGGCGCAAGGTCAGATAGCGCTCCATCAGGTCGGTCCGGTCATGCACCGCCTCGATGAGGTTGGTGTAGACGCTGATCGGGATGTTGTCGGGGTGCAGTGCCGCTTCGAGGGCCGAGGGGTATTTGCGCGTGCGGGCGTAGAACAGGTTCTTCTTGACATTGGCCGAGTAGAGCGCGGCGATGCTGTTACGATGGGCGCTATACGTGCCGTGCAGCTTAAGGAAGGCGTCGGCGCGCAGGGCGCGGTTGTTCGCGCGCATGAAGCGCTGGTAGCGCCCCAGCGTGAGCTGGGTCTCCGAGCCTTCCTCGTCGGTGACGGTACCGAAGGTCAGGTCGGCGTTGTTCAGCATGCTGAAGACGGTGCTGGGCGCGGCGGCCAGTTCGCCCACCTGGGCCAGCAGTTGCTCTTCGGCTTGCGGCAGCACATGGGGCTTGCCGCGCAGCAGATCCGCGAAGTCGTGGGCGTAGACGCGCAGCCCCGGCTCCTCGTCCATGAGGCGGTCCAGGGTGCCGTCGGGCAGCGCCAGCAGCTCCGGGCGCACGAACGCGGTGGCGGCGTGGGCGCGCACGCCCAGTTGCTGCACGCGGTCGGCCAGCGACTGGTAGGTTGAGTTGGCCGTGTCCTCGTCACGGCGCAGGAAGGCGTAGATCGCCAGGCGGTCGAGCCGGCGCCCCAGCGTGTCCTGCAGGGTCATGGCGGCCAGCAAGGTCTTGCCGTCGGCGGCCAGACGGCCCTGATAGCCGGTGAACTCGTCCAGCAGGGCGGGCAGGGCCGCGTAATCTTCCTCCCAGGCGGCATCCGTCGGGTAGATGGTGCTCAAATCCCACGTATACTGCTCGGGGATTTCGGCGCGGGTAGGCAGGGTCTTGGTCATGGATTGTCTATCCTCTCTCTCCCTAGCGAGCCGCGTCCGGCGTGGACGGGCGGCGTGCTAACATTCATGAGCTTCTATTATACTATGTTAGCCGTCAGCGGTCAGGTATGTGCTACGCACCGCTACGCGAACAGCGGTCAGCCGTCAGCGATCAAGAGTCCGTTGGGCATAAATACTCGTGGTAGCCGGCGGCTAGACCCTCTGCCCGGAGTCCATTACGGACACGTGTTCGCGCAGAGGTGTCTAGCCGATAGGTGACGGCTGACGGCTGGCGGCTAATCGCTGATATCTGTTTGCCTTTCGGCGCGTGCTTTGCTAGAATATCGCGAAAAGATGAACGATCCGCACGAACCCGCCGCTGTCTTGACGGTGGCCGCGACGAGCCGGGCAAGCGAGGCCGCATCCGGGCCGGGCGCGGCCCCGCTTGCGCCTGCGCCGGCCCGCAGCGCGCGTCGCCGCGATGCCGCCGTGGCGGGGTTGCTGGCCCTGGCCGGGGCGCTGCTCTATATCCCCACTGCGCCCTTCTACTTCCGCCCCGACGACGACGGGCACGCCATCTTCGACGCTCTGCTGGTGCGCCAGGGGCTACGGCCCTATCTGGACTTCTTCGTCCACGACTCGCCCTTCATCCATTACTGGAACGCCCTGCTCTTGCAGATCGGCGGCGTCGATATGCTGACATTGCGCTATGGGCTGGTGCCGTTCAAGATCCTGCTCTTGCCGGCGATCTATCTGCTGGCCCGCCCGGTGGCGGGGCGGCCCGTGGCGGCGCTGGCCGCGGTCATGGTGCTGATGTCGGACAGCGCGGTCAACTTCGGCATGCCCCACCCCGGCTGGTACGCCATGGCGCTGGCCCTGCTGGGATTGCTGGCGATGCGGGCCTGGTTGGGCAGCGGGCGGGGGGCCTGGCTGGTGGGCGCGGGAATCGCGTTTGGGGTGGCGGTCGACGTGAAGCAGAACCTGGGCCTGTTTCTGCTGGGGGCGGGCGGCCTGTTCCTGCTGGAGCCGCTGGCGCGGGCGGCGCCGGACCACGGCCTGATCTTCGCGCGGGTGGCGGGCGACCGGCAGCTCTGGGCGCTGCGGGCGCTGGCCTGGCTGGTGGTGCTGGGCGGGCTGCTGGTGATGCTGCGCGACCACCTGGGCGCCGACCTGCTGGCGCTGCTGTGGGTGCCGCTGCTGGCCCTGGCCGGGCTGAGCCTCTGGCCGGGACTGCCCGGCGCGGGCAGTGCCGCGCTGCTGGGACCGGCGGTGCGCCGGGTGGGGCTGCTGGTGGCGGGCGCGGCACTTGCCGTCGGGCCCTGGTTGCTGGCCCTGGGGTTGATTTCGGGCTTCGATCAACTGATCCCCGGCCTGCTGCTGGTGCCGAGCGAGTTGCCCAGGGCGCTGTACTTTCCCTACAAAGCGCCGCCTGCCGAGTTCTGGCAGGTGGTCGCGCTGGTGGTGGGGGCGCCGCTGGTGGGGTGGCTGAGCCTGCGCCTCTGGCCGGAAGTGCCGCGGCGGGCGCTGCTGCTCGTGGGCCTGTTTGGCGCGGGCTGGCTGCTGCTGCCGGGCCGCCCGGATGTGTTGTGGCAGGGCGGCATCTTTAGCTGGTACTACGTGCCGCCCGCGCTCATCTGGCTGGGCCTGCTGCTGCAGGGGCGCGGCTGGGACGGCGCCGCCCCGCCCACACGGCTGGGCACCGCCGCGCTCTACGACCGCTTCTTGCTGGCGGCGGGCGCCTTCGGCCTGCTGCAACTCTATCCGCTCATGGACCGGGTCCACGGCGCCTGGAGCTACCCGTTCACACTGCCGCTGCTGGCGCTGGTCTTGACCCGCCTGCCGGGGTGGGCGGCACGAGCGCTGCCGCCGGTCGCCCTGCCTGCGGCGCGGCGCGTGCTATTGGTCGCCCTGCTGGCGCTGCCGCTGTTCTGGGCCTGGTTTATCGCGGGGTGGCGGGTGAACCTGTGGTGGGATGTGCCGGCGTCCCTGGCGGCGGGCCGGCCGGTGGCCGCGGCCTGGCAGCCCATCACCGTGCCGCATACCAGCCTCATCGCGCACACGCCCGATCCCGCCGCGTACCAGGCCGTCTACGACCTGATCACCGCGAAGACCCGCCCCGGCGAGCCGATCTACGCCTTCCCGAACGAGCAGGCTTTCTACGTGATCTGCGACCGCCCGCGCGGCAGCACGCATAGCTATCTGCTGCCGGGCATCACCAGCGCGGCGGAACAGCAGGCGGCCATGGACGACCTGACCCGCAACGGCGTGCGCTACGTTGTGATGTTCGTGCCGAGTCCGGGCATGGAGCGGGGGCTGGGCGGCTACGGGCCGCTCGACCCGCTCGCCAATTATCTGCGCACACAGTATCATGCCGTCGGCGTGTTCGGTAATTACGCGGTGCTGGAGCGAAACTAGAGATAGTGGGGATGGTAGGGGTGGATGGGATGGCTAGGGAGGCGAATATCCTGATCTATGCCGGGGGCAGCGTGTTCGGACGCCTCCTGGCTGCGGACCTGCTGGCCCATACGGCGGCCTGCCTGTTCCTGGTGGGGCCGCCCGGCGGACCGGAAGCGCGGGCGGCGCACGAACTCGATCCCACGGGCACGCGCGTGCGCGCCGGGCAGGCGGACCTGGCGGACGAGGCGGGTATGGTCCAACTGCTGGAGGGCATGAACGTGGCGATCTGCTGCGTGCGCGGCTTTCGCGGGGTCCCGGCCACGCTGATCGACGCCTGCACGGCGCGCGGCGTGGCCTATTTCGACATCGCCGACAACCGGGCGTTCGTGCACCGGGTGCTGGGGCGGCGCGCGGCCATCGAGGCCAGCGGCATCACCGCGGGGACAGGGCTGGGCATGTTGCCGGGCCTCTCGGCGCCGATGACCCGCTACCTGGTCGAGCAACTGGCGCTCTACGAGACGGCGCGAGTGGACGTGGCGGTGTTCATCGGCAGCCACCGGGCGCGCGGGGTGGGCGCGCTGGCCTCGGCGCTGCGCTGTGCCGGGCGCCCGCTGGCGCGCAACATCTATGGCTGGAGCGGGCGGCAGCGCCCGCGCTTTCCCCCGCCCATCGGCAAGCGCCCGGTTTACAACTTCGACGCACCCGACTACGACCTGTTCCCGGTGCTGTTCGGCGTGCGCCAGGACCGCATCCGCGTGCGCATGGGCTTCGAGCTCGACATCGTGAACCGGGTGCTGGCGATCCTGGGGCTGTTGCGGCGGCTCGGCTGGCGCTGGCGCTACAAGAGTCCGCTGATCACGCTGCTGCTCGGCGTGTCGGCGCCGCTGCGGGCGCTCGGCGAGGACGGCGGGGCGCTGCAGGCCACCGCGCGCGGCATCGCCAGCCGGCCAGGGCACCACGCCGTGATCCGCGCCGGCACAATGAACATCGTGGCGTCCGATGCGCGCCTGCTGTTCGTGTTACCGTGCGCGCTGGCCGTGGCTCGCTACCTCGACGGGCACCTAGCGTCCGGCCTGCTCGATTGGCGGACCTGGATCGATCCCGCGGAACTGTGGGATGCCTTGCGCGCGCACGGCCTCAGCGTGGATTGGAAAGCCGAGTAGCCGCGCCTAAAACGAACCGGCGGGGAGAAAGAGCCTTCCCCCCGCCGGTCGTTCGTTGCAGAGGGGCTATTCGACCTTCAGGATCTTGAACTCCATCCGGCCGGCCAGCGTATCGACGGCGACCACCTCGCCGACGCGCCGGTTAATCAGCGCGGCGCCGATGGGCGAAGCCGTCGAAATCTTGTGCTGGCGCGGGTTGGCCTCGGCGGGGCTGACGATGCGCCAGTTCTCCTCCACGCCCTCGGCATCCTTAACGTAGACCGTGCGGCCCACGCCCACCGTTTCGGTGGTGCCGTTGTTCTCGATCACGCGGCCATAGCGCAGAGTCTGCTCGATGCTGCGGATCTCGCCTTCGAGGAATGCCTGCTCGCGCTTGGCGTCCTCGTATTCACCGCTCTCGCTGATATCGCCGTCGTCTTTCGCACCACGGATGCGCTCGGCGACCTCGCGCCGGCGCGTAGTGCGCAGGAATTCAAGTTTGGACTCCAGTTCGGCCTTGCCTTCCGGAGTCAGGTAAACCACCTGCTCAGTCATAGCTGCTCACTTCCTACCCCTCAATCTTAGCTGAGGTGTTGTGCGACGTTGCCAACACACCCGGCAACCGTCCGGGGGATAAATAAATGCCCCCGCACGTAGCGGGGGTGCACAAGCTGCGCGAAGACCCTTTTGACCGGTGCTGGGTCCCTCTGGAAACAGCTTATAGATGTTATAGCAAAAATCGCAATATTTTGCAAGTAGCCCATTAGTCCTTGATCGGTCCCTGAACGGATTGTAAGTTATGCCGGGCAGATGATCCAGAAGGGGCAGCGCAGGCACTCGTCGGCTTCGGCGGGGGCGGGTGGAAAGTGCCCAGCGCGGATGCCCTGCACGGCGCCCTCCAGCTTGTCTAGCCGCTGCTGCTCGTAGCGCCCGGCGTCGGCCACCTCCACGGTCTCGCCGGTGCCCAGGTACTCCAGTTCGATGGTGAGCGGCACGTCCGCGCCCAGCGTGTGGCGGGCCGCCGCGCGCAGCAGCGCCAGCCGGAGCGCCTTGCGGTCCTCGTCGCGCGGTTTGCCGACGCGGGTACGCACGAGACGCACGCCCTGGTCGGGCCGGCGCTCGGCCAGGTCGTAGCGGGCGCGCACCGTGGCCCCGCCCAGCTCTAGGCTTAGCTCCATCGGCGCCAGGTCGGCGGGCGGCTGGGCACCCAGCCGCTGCCAGGTGGCGACGACGACGTGCCGCGCTGCCTCCGCGTAGAGCGCTTCGTGGACATGACCCTGCGGCCCATCCGTCTCCCAGGCGCCGGCCAGCAGATCGAGGACCGCCGCTTCGTGTGCGGGGAGCCGGGCCTGCTTATGGTCCTCGCGCAGGCGACCTAGAACGGTCTGGACCACGCGGTGGAAGCGCCGGTAGCCGTCGTTTTCGTCGCTGTTATCGAGGCGCAGATCGCGGCTGTATTCGTACTGCCGCGGGCAGCGCAGATAGAGTTCCAGGTCTTCGACGGGCAGCGTCAGCCGGTCCTCGCCGGATGGGATCGGGGGCGCGGGCGACTCCGGCGCTTCCGCCGCAGACCATTGCAGGAGCGGGACATGTGTTTGCTCAAGGAAGGACTCTATCATCGTCCAGAAGGGCGAATCTTTAGCTTTTTGCTTGCCGTAGCGCTCGGCGCGGCTCAGGATCAACTCGTCGCGGGCGCGGCTCAAGGCGACGAAGAACAGGCAGGTTTCCTCCACGTCGTGGTCGCTTTCCTCCGCGCCGTCGATCAGGCCGGGCGGCGCGGGGCACGGCTCCCACATCTCGCGGAAGGGGAAGCGCCCGGCCGCCAGCCCCGGCAGGTAGACCACCGGAAACTCCAGCCCCTTGCTGGCGTGGACGGTGAGGACGCGCACGGCGTCCACATCCTCGCCGCCGGGCGGCGTGCGGCCCGGCACCTCCTTGGCCGCGTAGAGGCGGCGCACATGGGCCAGGAACTCGCGCAGCGGGGCGGCAGGGTCGGCGGGCGCGCTATCCTCGCCGGCAGGGGCGCTCGCGGACGGCGCCTGGAAGCTCCGCGCCAGGGCCAGCAACTGGCCGAGCGCCAGGAGCCGGGCCACGGCGCGGGCGCCGCCGCCGGCCAGCAGCGTGCGCAGGGGTGAAGTCGGGCCGAACAGGTAACGCGCCAGGAAGCCTGCGGCGTCGCCGTACCGCCCGGCATCGGCGATGATCGCGGCCAGCGCGGCGCAGGCGGCAGTAGTCTCCGGGTCGAGCCCGGCTCCCGCTGCCTGGTGCAGAGCGCGGGGGAAGGAGATCCCCTCCCTGCGGGCGTGCCTGACCAGGTGAGCGCAGGCACGCCGGTCCACGGCGTGGCCGGTGAGCCGGGCGGCGCGCAGCAGGGCGCGCCCGTCGCCTTCGGCGGCGAGCGAGACCAGGGCCAGGACATCGCGCACTTCCTCGCGCTCCAGGATATTGCCCAGGTAGAGCGTGGGCACATCGGCGGCTTCGAGGGCGCGGGCCACCAGCGCCGCCTGCCCATGGGTGCGGCAGAGCACTACCTGCTCGCGGTAGGGTCGCCCAGCCTTATAGCGGTTGCGCACCGCGTCCGCGATGCCCGCGGCCTCCGCCGCGGCGGAGGCCGCCGTGGCCTGCCAGATGCGCGGCCCCGGCTGCGCGGGCCGGTGGGCGTCCCAATGCGCTGTGCCCTGCTCGCCTACCTTCATCTCGCCGCCCAGCTTGGTAAACAACCCAACAATGGCCGGGTCGGATCGGTAATTGACGCTGAGGCGCAGGCGCCGTCCGAGAGGGAAATCGGTCTCGAACTTGTCAATATTGGCCGGGGAAGCGCCGCGGAAGCGGTAGATCGCCTGGCGCAGGTCGCCCACCACCCAGAGGCCGCGCCCGTCGCCGGCCAGCCGGCTCAGCAGCACGCCGCTGGCGCGGTTCATGTCCTGGTACTCATCGACCAGGATCTGGCGGTAGCGGCGTTGCAGCCGCAGCAGCAGAGCGGGGTGGCTGTCGAGCAGGCGGACAGTGCGCAGCAGCAGCGCGCCGAAGTCGAGCGCGCCGTGCTGCTCCAGCACCCGCTCGTAGACGGCGTAGACGCGGGCTACCTCAGCCCAGCGCTCGGCCTGCTCCACGGCTTTGGCGTCGTCGGGATCGGCGGCAGCGCGGGCGCGGGGCGCGAGATCGGCGTAATCAGCGGCGTCCTTCAACTCGTCGCGGGCGCGGCTGACGGCATCGAGGATGTCGGGCAGGCTGCGGGCCGGGTTCGCCAGTGTGGTGTAGTGCTGGAGGGCCATCTCCGGCAGGTGCGGCTCCAGCCAGGCGGCGGCCTGCACGCTGTCCACCAGGGTGAAGTCGGGCGGCAGACCGGCCTCGGCGGCGTGTTCCTGCAAAAATTGCAAGCAGAAAGCATGGAACGTGCCGACGGTGATCTCGTCGGCGGCAGCGGGCGCGGCCAGGCGCAGGCGCTCGCGCATCTCGCCAGCCGCCCGATTGGAGAAGGTCAGGGCCAGGATGGACTGGGGCGCCACGCCGTTGCGCAGCAAGAACAGCACTCGCTCGATCAGGGTGCGCGTTTTGCCCGTGCCCGGCCCGGCGTCGATCAACACGGGGCCTTCGGCCACAGTGGCCGCCGCTTCCTGCGACGCATCGAGCCGCAGAGGTGGCCCGGCGGGCGGGGCGGGCACCGGGCCGGCGGGAGGCGCCGCCAGCAAGGTGGCGCTCAGCGTGTTTAGGATGGCCGACTCGGACACGCCGCAGCGCGCGGCCAGTTCCGGGTAGCTCAGCCCGGCCAGGAACCCGGCGCGCAACTCGGCGGCGGGCATGAGGAAGGCGGCGGCGAAGGCGTTGGCCTCCAGTTCGCGCTGCTGGCGGGGGCTGTAGGTCTCGACTCCGCCCGGCGCGGCATCCAGGCCGAACGCGGCGCATTCTTCGTCGATGTCGGCGGCGGCGCAGCGGGCCTGCTCGTCGTGCAGCAGTTTGTGGCCGAGTTCGTGGGCCAGGCTGAAGGTGGCCGCGGTGGCGGGCAGGCCGCCGTCATAGGCGACAAACTCGCCGTCGAAGACGGCCCGCGCGCCGCCCAACAGGGGATCGCCGGGCGGCAGCGGAAACACGTCGAGGCCGTGCGCCGCTAACGACTGTTCGACAAGCTGCCGCGGCGGGCCGGCGGCAGCGGTCAGCATCTGGGCGCGCTGGGCGGCGGCGAGTTGTTGGATAGTGGGCCAGCGGCTGGTCAGCGGCATGGGACGGTCACTCGGCGTCGGGGTGGGCGGCGGCCTCCAACCAGCGCCGGCGGTCGGAGGCCGGCAGCGCCACGCTGGCCGCCACGGCCTCGGCGAACGTCTGCTGGCCCACCTGCGGCGCCTGCTTGGCGTGGTAAAGCGCGCCCGCCGTGACCGGGCCGCCGGTCAGCCCGGCGCGCAGCGCGGCGGCGGTGCAGCCGAGCGCGGCGGCAAGTTCGCGCACCAGCGCGCCGGGCACCGTCTCGGGCCGCACCACGCGCCGGTCGATCTTGAACAGGATATCGCTGGTCAGCCCGACGCGGGCGGCCAGGTCGCGGATGGAGAGGCCGGCCTGGCGGGCGCGCTCGCTCAGGCTCAGCGCCGCGCCGGTGGTGGCGCCCAGCGTGCGGCGGGCGATGGCGGCGACGGCGGCCACCTCGGCGGCGGTGGGCGGCGGCAGCGCCGCTTCCAGGTCGCGCGCCTGGGCCAGGTCGACCAGCGCGGCGGCATGTTGCGGGTAGCGCTGCAACCACCCGTCGGGCCGTTCGCCCCGGTCTAGCGCGTCCAGGAAGGCTAATTGCACCTGGCGGAGGCTCTCCGCCGCCTGCGGCTCACGATGTTGCTGGTTCATGTTTGTACCTGTCCGCTTTCCAGAAGCCCACGTTCCAGCCAGGGGCGCAAGACCTCTTCCGCCGTGCGCAGATAGTTGCGCACCGTGCGGTCGCTCACGCGCAGCAGGCTGCTGATCGTCGGCTCTCCAACGTCTTTACTGCGTTCCTTATAGCCCAGCGTCTT
>DASSGZ010000099.1:0-13065 GCA_035693165.1 Chloroflexia bacterium
CGGGCTGCCGCTGATGTTATGGATCTCGATAAACTCGTCGGCAGCCGTGGCGCCCGCGACCTCGAACTGGCTGATGACGAAGGTGGTGGAGACGGCGGGCGCCAGGAGCGCCGGGGCATTGGCCGCCGAGGTGGGGAGCGCGGGGGTGAAGGCGGCCACCTGGGCGGCGACCAGGGCCACCAGGCCCAGGATCGCTCCCAGCATGAGGAACGTGCGTCGCTTCAGCGCGAGGCCGGCTATGTGCATGATCTGCTCCTTCTGTGTCAGACGGTTCCCTGAAGATATGAACGTAGCGGTCCTGCGCGCCAATTCAGGACCGGGCGGGCTGTTGTGCCCGGCGAAGAATTATACCCGCTGGCAGGCTAACGCAGCAAACCGATTCATAACAGCCCACTCATGCCAGGTGTATTTGGTCCCGCGCTTACCCGCCCACGCTCAACGGCGGACCGCGAAATCGGCCTTGCGACGGATGGGGCCGGCCCGGCCTTTGCGTATAATACGGCGGGGACATCGCCCCGCGCGGATAAAACGTATACTAATTGCCGCTTGTAATTAGCCGGAACCCGTTCCCCGGCCCGTTCCGTCGGGAAGCGCCCGCGCACGGCGGGGCTTCTACTCCGGGGATCGCGCCCCGGCGGTGTTTGGTTACGAGCGGGATAATGCTGCCCGGCAAAGGAGGTGAGAGGGGATGCCCAAGATCGAAAAGGCCGTGCGCCGCGAGCGCCAGCGCCGCAAGGCCATCGACAGCCAGTACCAGAATGTGCGCTATGCGACGCAGCGAGCCGGCGAAGGTCTCGTGCGCCGCGAAGTCGAGCGGACGACCAAGTTGAAGAAGGAGCAATAGCCATGCACGCCCCAGGCAACTCACAAGGGAATAGGCTAACAAGAACCCGGATCCATTGGAATCCGGGTTCCTGTTTGTGCGCGGACCGCGCCGATCAGGGCGCGAGTTGCTGCACGCGGATGTTGTCGAAAGCGGTGGCGCCGTCGGCGGTGGCGTAGACGCCGATCTGGCCGGCGGCCAGTGTGGCGTCCTTCACGTCGACCAGGGGCGCGCCGTCGAACGCGACTTGCTGCAGCCCGCCCTGGGCGGTAATGCCGATGGTGTGCCAGTGGCCGTACTCGAACCCGGCGAAACGATCCGCCGGGACGCTGATCAGCGTGCGCACCTGGTTGCCGTCCACCAGTTGGATGCTCGCCTTGGGGAACTTGTTGGGCAGCGCGGGCAGCAGTTGCAGCCGGTAGTAGCGGCCCTGCGCCGCGCGCCAGACGACGCCGGTGGGCGCGCCACTGGTGTTGAAGAACTGGGCCTCAAGCTGGATATTGGTCCAGGCCGGGTCGCCGGCAAGCAGCACGGCTTCGTCAGTGCCGGCCTCGCCGTCGGGGCCGCCGTCCTGCTGGAGATGGGCGTTGAGCATGCGCCAGGATGCGGGGTCATCGGGCGTGGGCAGCGGCTGCCAGGCGGCCAGATCCGCCGTGGCGAAGGTGGCGTCCAGCAGCACCGGGCGGTCTGTCGGGGCCAGGCCGGGCGCCGGGGGCCACTGCGCGGGCCGCGGGTTGTCCACCGCCTCATAGCGGGCGTGGTAGCGGCTGACGCCGAGCAGGCTGAGCATGATGCGCGCGTTGGCCGGGGCGTCCGCGTGGTACTCGAAGACGGCGCGCTCGAAATATTGCACCGTGTACGGCTTGCCGTTGGTGGCGCTCGTCTCCGTGAATTCGTCGGTTAGCGGGTAGCCGAACTGCGCCAGCCCGCCGTGCTGCTGCCAGTAGGCGGCAAAACCGCCGCCCAGCATGTGGCCGGTTTGCGGGAAGGTGCGGGCGTCCTGGCGATTGGGTTGCTGGTCCGCGGGCGCGGCCTTGGGATAGCGGGCCTGGAGGGCCAGCGTGCCTAGCGGACTCAACAGCACCTGGTACGGCGGCTTGTTCTCCGGGTGGTACTCGAAGACGGCGCGCTCGAAATATTGCACCGTGTAGGGCTTGTTGTCGATGGGGCTGGTTTCCTGGAACTCCTCGGTGATGGGGTAGCCCTGCTGGGCCAGCCCGCCGTGGCTCTGCCAATAGTCCCAGAAGACGCCGCTCACCGTGTGGCGGGTCTCGGGGAAGTAGTGGGCATCGGCGGCGGCCTGGCCGGGCACCGGCCGGCCGGCCAGGCCGATCACCAGCAAGCCCGCGGCGGCCGCGGCGCGGATCGCATATCGCATGATCAGGTCCCTTTCCGTGAGTGCTGTGCCTCTGTTCGCGCTCTACATCCTACTATAACGAATGAGCGGGGTATTTGACCACCCGTGGCGGTGTGACCTATGGGGCAAGGCTAAATCACCGCGGGCACCAGCGCTGTTTGCGTCGTGCTTGACAAGGCTGAGGAATCATGTTATCGTATTTTCTGTACGAGCGGTAATCGCTCGTACCTCGGATTCTACACGCCCGCCGGCGAAGGCCCGATCCTGGACTGTGCCTGGTCCCGCACCCAGGGGTTCCCGCTGCCGGCCACATCTCCCATCGAGTAGCAGGAGACCTCTCGCGGTGCCCAATAAAAAACGCCTGGTAGAACTGCGCATTCCGAGTATCTTCGGGTATGAGAAAGTTGCCATGGTTACGGTCATGGCCGTGGCTGCGCGGCTTGGCATGAGCGGCGAGCGGGCCGAAGATTTGCGGACCGCCGTCGCTGAAGCTTGCATCAATGCGATTGAATATGGCAACCGCGAGGATGCCGGCACGCCGGTGACGATCACGGTCAGCATCGACGATCATCATCTGATCGTGGATGTGCGCGACCGCGCGCTGGGCGAGACCCGCCCGCACATGGGCCGCATGGTCGATTTGCAGAACCCGCCGAGCGGCCCCCATGCCAATATGGGTCTCTTTCTGATTCATCACCTGGTCGATAAAGTGGACATCATTTGCCGGGACAACGGCACGCATGTGCACATGGCGATGCGCTTGCCGGAGATGGTGCTCCACTAACGGCGGCCTCTCGCGCTGCCAGGGGGGCAGCGCGTGGAGTGCAGCGGCGCCCGAGACGGCGGCGGGGCCGCGCCGGAAAGGAATGGGATTTATGGCACAGGAATTGAAAGTAACAGCCCGGCATGTGGATCCGGTGATGGTGCTCGATCTCCAGGGCGATGTCACCATGTTCGCGGAAGCCGAGTTGACGCGCTCGTATCATCTGGCGGTCGATAACGGCGCGCGGGAGCTGGTGCTGAACTTCGCGGGCACCGATTATATTAACAGCGCGGGGATCGCGATTATCATTAGCCTGCTGACCGAAGCGCGGGCCAGCGGGGTCAGCCTGGTCATCAGCGGGCTCAGCTCGCATTATCAGAAGATCTTCCGCATGGTGGGGCTGACCCAGTATGCCGAGGTGTTTGACACGGTCGACGAGGCCGTGCGCGAACTGAAGAGCCGCGCCGCCGCCGAGCCGGCTTGATGGTGCCCACAGCCCCGCCCCGGTGTGCGGGATTCCCTATTTCGAGGTTCGGGGTCGTATGAGTAGCGAGAAGCGGGTGATCCATCTCCATATCCCGAGCGAACTCGGCTACGAGAAAGTGGCGATGGGCGCCGCGCGGAGCGTGGCCCAGGCCATGGGCTTCAGTGGCGACCGGATTCTCGACCTGCAAACGGCGGTGGCCGAGGCCTGCACCAACGCCATGGAGCACGGCAATTTGCTCAACGCGGCGCAGCGGGTGGAAGTCGTGATGACGGTGGAAGAGAATGCCCTTGCCATTGACGTGAACGATAAGGGCGCCAACGCCCACTTCGCCGAGCCGCAGATTTACGACCATAACAAGCACCGCGGCATGGGGATGTATATCATCAAACAACTGGTGGATGAAGTGCAATGGTCGTCCCGGCCGCAGGGCGGGCAGGTGCGCATGGTCATCTATCTGGAGCCGAAGGAAGATGCTGAAACTTAACCGAGCGCGGCGTTGCGCGGAGGAGGTCCTGTGAGCGAGGAATTGCGCGCCACGATGCGAGAACTACCCAACGTCACCATCATCGATCTGGCGGGCGATGTGACCAGTTTTGCCGATGCCCGGCTGCATGCCAGCTTCGACACGGCGTCGGCGCGCGGCTTGAAATACATCATCCTGAACTTTGCCGGGGTGGAGTATATCAACAGCGCGGGCATCGCCACGGTGATCTCGATCCTGGCCGAAGCCCGGCAGCGGGCGCAGCAACTGGTGATCGTCGGCCTGAGCGAGCACTACCGCAAGATCTTCCGCATGGTGGGGGTGGCCCGCTATGCCGAGATCCTGGACTCGGAGCGCCAGGCCCTGGAGCGCGCCGACGGCGTCGCCTGATCCCCGTGCCTCTCGCGCCCTCGGCAGCCGCCGGGGGCGTTTTCTTTGCCCGTCAACGTCTGGGGTGGTTACGGGGCCGTCGCCGCAGTGACGTATTGGGCGGGCACCCAGCCGGTCTGGATCGGGTCTTTGGTGGTGCGGACGTTGCGCCAGACGCTGCTGTCCACCGTGGTGTCGGGGCCGGCGATGACGAGCAGGGTTTGTTCGGGGACGGCGATCAGGCGGGCGGCGTCGAGGCGCGGCTCGGCGCGCAGGTAGACGCCGGTGCCGCCGGTGTTGGCGACGACGACGTATTCAGGCGGCGCGGGCGCCGGGGTGGCGGCGGTCTGCGGCGGCAGCGTGGCCTGCGGCGGGACCGTCGCCGTGGGCGGGGCGGGCGGCGTCAGCGTGGCAGTGAGTTCGGGCGCGGGCAGCGGCGTGGCGGCGTCGGGGATCCCCGGTTCCGGCGTGGGCGTCGCGGTCAGGGCCGGGCCGATGAGGCTGCGCGGCAGGGGCAGGTCGGCGATGCCCTGCGTGAGCGCGGGGGCCACCACGCGCAGGCAAAACAGGAAGGCCAGCAGCGCCGCGACGCTGACCAGGGTCACGCCGGAGCAGCCCAGGCGCGTGGGCGGGCGGTAGAGCGGGCGGGAGGCGGGTTCGATCGGGAGGCGAGGGGCGGGAGCGGGTGTCGGCATGCGTTCCTCCAGAAGTTCATGCGTGACCGGGATTACTCCAATCGGGCGCTCGCTAGGGTCGGATACCCGGCGAGCAGCGCGCCCGGCGTCCGGACAGGCTTGCCTTCTAGTTGCAGTTGCAGCAATTCCAACCAGCCTTCACCGCAGCGCACAGCCAAGCGGTGGGCACCATCGGGCGCATCCGCCGCGATTTCTGAGACCCTACGCACTTGACCCGGTGCATACTCAAGGATATCAACATCTGATAACGGTATAGCGGCCAAAACCTTGACGCGACGCCTATCCCAGGTCGTGAAAGTGCCAGGCCAGGGATCAAAGGCTCGTATTTGTCGATCCAGATATTCGGCCGAAGCATGCCAATCAAGGCGCCCGTCTTCCTTACGCAGTGGCCGGCAAATCGTCACGTCCTCATTTGGCTGAGGCCAAGGCTTGATGGCACCGTTCAGTACGCCGGGAAGCGTCTTTTCCAGTAAAGCCGCTCCTTGTTCCGATAAGCGCTTGCCTAATGTTCCTGTAGTGTCACGGGGTAGGATTTGCATCCACTCCTGAGCAAGTAAGGGTCCCGTATCCATACCCCGATCCATGAGAATAATGCTGACCCCTGTCTCTGTATCTCCAGCCAATATTGCTGCATTGATTGGTATAGCGCCGCGCCAACGGGGCAGCCGAGACGCGTGCAGATTCAAGCAGCCGTGGGGGGGGATATCGAGGACGCTCTGGCGCAGGATCTCGCCGTAGGCCACGACGACGATGGCGGCGGGGGCCAGGTCGCGGATGCGCGCCACCACGTCGGGGTCACGCAGCGTGGGCGGTTGCCAGACGGGCAGGCCGCGCGCCAGGGCGGTTTGCTTGACGGGCGGGGCCGTCAAGGCCCCGCCCCGCCCGGCCGGGCGATCCGGCTGCGTCACGACCGTGAGGTCGTAGCCGGCGCCGGCCAGGCGCTCCAGGGCAGGGACCGCGAACTCCGGTGTGCCCATGAAGATCAGGCGTTCCATTGTGCCGGGTCCCTACCGGGTCACCGCCAGGTAGACGATCTTGGCGATCTGCCCGCGGGTGGCCGAGGCGCTGGGCCGGAAGTAGAGCGCGCCGGGGCTGCCGCACGGCTCACCGGGCGACCCGCAGTTGTAGCCGCTGATCACGCCGTGGGCCGCCGCCGTCTCGATCACGCCGTAGAAGGGATCCTCCAGCGGCACGTCCTGGAAGGTGGGCGTGGTCGGCACGTCGGGGCGCCACCCGGCGGCCTTGACGACGATCTTGGCGAGCTGGCCGCGCGTCACGTTGGCTTCGGGCCGGAACGTGTGATCGGCATAGCCGCTGACGATGCCGTGGGCCACCGCCGTCTCGACGTAGGAGTAGAAGGGATGCGTCAGCGGCACGTCGGTGAACGTGGGCTGGTCGGGCACGGACGGCGCGTAGCCGAAGGCGAGCACGATGATCTTCACCATCTGACCACGGGTGGTCTGGTTGCCGGGGCGGAAGGTGTGGTCGCTATAGCCGCTGATGACGCCGCGGCAGGCCAGATAGCGCACCGGCTCATAGTAGTACGCATCGGCAGTCACATCGGTAAACGTCATGGCGCACGGCGTGGCGCTCGGCACCGGCGTATTGGTCGGCAGCGGGGTGCTGGTCGCCGGTACGGCGGTGCTGGTCGGCGGCACCGGAGTCGCGCTAGGCGGCACCGGGGTGCTGGTCGGCGGCACCGGGGTATTGGTCGCCGGCACGGGGGTGTTGGTCGGCGTGGCGGTCCCCGGCCACGGGGTGGGCGTCGCCACGGTGGCCGAGGTTTCGTAGATCTGCGTCCAGGCGGCAGCATCGGCCAGGGTGACGCCGTTGACCACCGTCACATTGTAGCCGCCGATGGCGTAGAGGCGATTGCCCCACTGCGTGGCGGCATAGTTGCGCGTGCCGTGGGTGAAATTGGCGAACGGCGCCCAGGAATCGGTCGCGGCGACGTACTGGTAGCCCTGGGCGTCGGGCGTGTACCAGACCCCGCCCCCGATGATAATGGTGCCGCCGAGGCCGCCGGCCGTACCCGTCGGGAAGGACCAGGCGCCCATATCACCCCGCGCGGTCGGCAGCGAGGCCACCGGCTGCCACTGCGGAGTGGCGGCGGTGGGGTCCAGCCGCTCGACGACGGTCGAGGGGATCAGGTCGGCGTTGGGCGGGTTGGGCGGCGCGGCCTCGGCAAAGGTATCGCCGCCGATGGCGTAGATGTAACCGTCGAGGGCGGCCCCGGCGATATAGGCCCGCGCCACCGACAGCGGCGCGCTCGCCAACTGGGTCCAGCGCTGCCCGGCGGGCGCCAGGGGATCGAACACCCAGGTGTCGTCATAGACCTTGCGCTGATAGTGGTTATAGCCGCCGAAAATGTAGAGCTTGTTGTTCAGCACGGCATAGCCGCCCGGCGCCCGCATGGGGCTAGCGGGCCAGTTGTCGGCGTTCAGCGAGGTGATCGAGTCGGTGAGCGGGAAATAGACGCTCACCGTGGGCGTCGGCACGCTGGAGGCATTCACGCCGCCGACCAGGTAGATGGCCGGCCCCTGCGGCCCGATCAGCGTCGCGGCGACCATGTTGCTGGTGTAGGTCTGGCCCGGCCCGTTCGGCCCGGCGTTGATCTGGTGGGGGAGCTGGGCGTTCTTCTGAGTCCACTGGCCGGGCGTGCCGGGGGTGTACTCGTAGATGTTGTACCACGAGCGATCTTCGCCGTCGATGCCCGTGCGCTGGAAGACGCCGCGCCCGCCGAAGAAGTAGACCTTGCCGCTATCGGGATAGGCCGCCGCCGCGCCGCGTTTGCGGGCTTGCGGCAGGGCCGGGCCGTCGCTCCACGAGTCGACGGCGGGGCGTCCGGCGACGCCGGCTTGCGCCCCGGATTGATCGATCATATAGGCTGCGAACACAGCCCCCAGTACCACGAATACCAGCAACGCCAGAGCCGGCCGCGACATGAGTACTCCTCCCAAACTACTAATTCGGTTTGCCGTCAGGGTGTGCGCAGGTGTATGCGGTGCGATGGTATAGCTGCCCCACCCGCGCCAGGGCGGGGCGAAGCCGGGTGCGTTTTAGCCGCCGATGTGCGACATTTCGACCTTCGGCAGCCGGGCGGTGGCCTGGGTGCGTAGCTCGGAATAGCGGTCGGCCCGCGTGCGCCAGACCCGGCGCACCACGTCCGCGATCTCCGCATCCGACTGGCCGCCACGCAGCAGCGCGCGGAAGTCGGTGCCTGTCCGCCCGAACAGGCAGGTGTAGAGTAGCCCCTCCGACGAGAGCCGGGCGCGGGTGCAGGCGCCGCAGAAGGGCTGGGTGACGGAGGCGATGATGCCGATTTCGCCGCCGCCGTCTTTGTACCGCCAGCGTTGGGCCACTTCGCCGCGGTAGTTGGCCTCGACCGGCTCGATGGGCAACGCGGCGTCGATCATCTGCACGATTTCCGCTGCGCTGACCACGTCGTCCATCTGCCAGCCGTTGGTTGATCCCACATCCATGTACTCGATGAAGCGCAGGATGTGGCCCGTGCCGTGGAAGTAGCGGGCCATCTCGACCACCGAGTGGTCGTTCATGCCGCGCTTCACCACCATGTTGATTTTGATCGGCGCCAGCCCGGCGGCCTGCGCGGCTTCGATGCCGGCCAGCACGCGCTCCACCGGGAAGTTCACGTCGTTCATGGCCTGGAAGACGGTATTGTCGAGTGAGTCGAGGCTGACGGTAATGCGCTGCAAGCCGGCGTCGCGTAGCGCCTGCGCCTTCTTGACCAGCAGGGAGCCGTTGGTGGTCAGGGTGAGGTCGCGCATGCCCTCGATCTGCGACAGCATGGCGATCAGCTTTTCCAGGTCGCGGCGCACGAGCGGTTCGCCCCCGGTCAGGCGGATCTTCTCCACACCGTGGTCGACGAAGATGCGCGTGAGCCGGGTGATTTCCTCGAAGGTGAGCAGTTGGGCAGAGGGGAGGAACTGGAAATCGCGGCCAAACACTTCCTTCGGCATGCAGTAGACGCAGCGGAAGTTACAGCGGTCCGTCACCGAGATGCGCAGATCCCGGAGGGGCCGGTCAAGTGTATCGGCGATGTGCTGACCCATCAAAAGCTGTCCGTTCTGAGCGTGTCCCACGAAGCGCCGGGCTATCCGCGCCGGTTTAGCCGGCGGCCTGCCCCAGCCAGGTGCTTCCGTCTTCGTACCATTCTTTTTTCCAGACCGGCACGGTGGCCTTGAGCCGGTCGAGGGCCTCGGCGCAGGCGGCGAAGGCTTCGGCGCGATGGGGCGCGGCCACCGCGATGACCACGCTGATCTCGCCAATCGCCAGCCGCCCCGTGCGGTGGCGGATGCCGATGCCGTGCAGCCCGTACTTGGCGGCGATGTCTTCGCTCAACGCCCGTAGCTCGCGCTCGGCCAGCTCGGGGTACGCTTCGTACTCCAGTGCGACCACGCGCTTGCCCTGGTGGTTATCGCGCACCAGCCCGACGAAGGTCACGACGGCACCGTCGGCAGGCGTCTGCACCTCCGCCGCCAGTTGATCGACCGACAGCGGGGCGGCGGTGATCTCGAAGGGGCCCAGCGCCGGTCCGGCCCCCGTGGCGCCGCTCACCCGGCTCACCCGCCGCTGACGGGCGGCAGGAACGCCACCTCGTCGCCGCCGGCCAGCACCCGGCTGTTTTTGGCCCAGGCGCCGTTGACGGCATAGGCCGTGTAGGCCGTCGCCGCCCCCGCCGCGGCCAGCCCCGGCGCGGCGGCCAGCAGATATTGCCAGAGGCCGCCGACGGTGGTGCCCTCCGGCACCGTGACCGCGAGCTGGTCCTGCCCGGCGGCCTCGCGGTAGAGCGCGAAGAAGCGGGCGGTCACGGTCATTTGCGGACGGGTCTCCGTCGCGGCGGGTTGGGTTGCACTGCTCGTCATAGCGATTCTTTCTGTTTCCTGGGCCGGCGGGCCGGTCGGGCCATGCCTATCTCGCATGTTACCACAGCTAGCCTGCCGCGTCAACCGATTTGGCCGGTTTTCACCTAAATTCACCGGAATTTGCTGCCGCGTCCGGCTGATCCCGGCTGCCGGGTGATTCGCCGGCATGCTATAATAGGCCCGTGCGCTACATCGGCTCCAAAGACCGGCTTTTGCCGTTTATCCAGCAGGCCCTCGACGACCACGGGATCCAGGGCGGCACCTTTTGCGACGCTTTCAGCGGCACCACCGTGGTCGCCCGCCACGCGAAAACGCGCGGCTACCGGGTGATCGGCAACGACCTGCTGTTTTTTTCCTACGTCTTGCAGCGGGCCTACCTGTGCTGCAACGACTATCCGCGCTTCGCGGGCCTGCCGTGGGCGGCGGAGACGCCCGGTCCCGATGGACCCTTGCGCGCGGTCATCCAACATTTGAACGCCTTGCCGCCGCAGCCCGGTTTTATCTACCGGCACTACAGCCCCGGCGATGGCGACGAGCCGGGCCGGCGGCGCTATCTCAGCGCGTCCAATGCCGGGCGGATCGACGCCATCCGCCGGCAGATCGCCGTGTGGTGGACCGGCGCGCAACTGGCGGGCGAGGAACCGTACCTGCTGCTGGCCGCGCTGATCGAGGCGGTGCCTTTCGTGAGCAACATTTCCGGCACCTACGGCGCGTTCCTGAAGGGCTGGGACCCGCGCGCCCTGAAGCCGCTGACCCTGCGCGTGCCCGCCATCCTGCCCAGCACGCAGCCCCATGCCGCGCATTGCACCGACGCGACCACGCTGGTCACGCAGCAGCCCTGCGATGTGCTCTACCTAGACCCGCCGTACAACAGCCGCCCCTATGCCGGGAATTACCACCTGCTGGAGACGATCGCCCTCTACGATGCGCCGCCCGTCTACGGCAAGACGGGGCTGCGGCCCGCCGCCGACCGCTCGCCCTATAACCGCGCCGGGCACGCGGCCACGGCCCTGCGCACGCTGGTGCGCGGCGCCCGCTGCACCCACCTGCTGCTCAGCTACAACAGCGAAGGGCTGATCCCCGAAGCCGCGATCCTCGACATTTTGGGCGAGCGCGGGCGGCCCGAGGTCCGCCGCCGGCCCTATCGCCGTTTCCGCAGCGACGCCGACAGCAACCGCCGCCGCTATGCCCCGCAGCACGAGGTGAGCGAAAACCTGTACTACGTGCGGTGTGGCCCATGAGCGAGCCGGCGCCTATCGACCCGCGCAACCGGCTCAACGACCTGACCGGGCGCGAGTGGGTCTACTTCCTGCAATCGGTGCAGGCTACGGCCTACCCGGTGCGCGGACCCGAGTCGTACGGCCACAACCTGCGCCGCGCGCACCCCTCGCCCAAGCCGCCGCAACTCATGGCCGACATCATCCGCTTTTTCACCAAGGCGGGCGGCTGGGTGCTCGATCCGTTCATGGGTGTGGGCGGCACGCTGCTGGGCTGCGCCCTCACCGGGCGGCAGGGCGTGGGCGTGGACCTGTCGCCCGACTACCTGGCGATCTACCGGCAGGTCTGCGTCCAGGAGGGGCTGGCCGAGCAACTCACCGCCTGCGGCGATGCGCGCGACCTGGACTGCTATCCCACCGTCCGCGATCACGTCTTCGACCTGATCCTGACCGACCCGCCCTACGGCGATATGCTGGCGCGGCCCCAGGACGGCGAGAAGAAGAAGCGCACCGGCTCCGATGCCCCTACGCCGTTCACCGCGCAGCCCGAAGACCTGGGCAACCTGCCCTACGACGCCTTTCTGGACGCGCTCGACGGCATCCTGGCGGGCGCGGTGCGCTACCTCAAGCCGGGGGGATACCTGGTGGTCTTTGCCAAGGATTTGCAGCCGACGGCCACGCACCACAACATGCTGCACGCCGACCTGGCTGCCCGCCTGCCCGCCGCGATCCCCGGCCTGCGCTTCCGCGGCTACAAGATCTGGGTCGATCAGACGGTGCGTCTCTATCCCTTTGGCTACCCGTTCCAGTTCGTCGCCAACCAGCTCCACCAGTACATCCTGGTGTTTCAGGCGCCCGCCGGGCCGCGCTAAGCGGCGGGAACCATGCGCCCGGCCGGGGCATCCCAGCGCCAGGGGGCATCCAGCCCCCACAGGCGCACGCCGCCCAACCAGCGGTCGATGCCCCGGCCCTGGATGGCGTCGGCGGTCCCGGCGAGGACGGCCGCGCCGTGCGGGGTGAGGCGCAGGCGCTGGGCCAGGAAATCGGCGTGCCGCCCGAAGGCGATCGGCAACAGGAAGCGCGCGCCGTCCGTGCGCGTGAGCAGCGGCTGCGGCTCCTTGCCGAGGCGCAGAATGTAGCTCCAGAGGATGGCATCGCCCATGAAGGGGTGCGGCTCTTGTTGCTGATTGGCCTGGAAGATCGCGCCAGGTCCCAGCGGGCCACCGGCGAGGGCCTGGAGGATCTGCCGCTCGGTACGGGCGAGACCATCGCCCACCGCGGGGAATTGCTCCAGGTGGCGCAGCAGGGCGTCGCGCAGGAAGGGCAGGGCGCTGGTATCCCCGGCCAGCAGATCGGTGATCGCGGTGGGATCGGGCGCGGTAAAGGCGTGCCAACCGGCCCGGCCCAGGGCCAGCGCCGGGGCCGTGATCCGGCGGCGGGTGGGGTACAGGCTCGCCAGTTGGCCGGGCGCCAGTTGGCCCAGGCCGTGGAAGGGTACGACGCCGGGAAAGCGATCGATGGCGATCAGGCTGAAGCGGGTGGGGCCGGGCGCCAGGCGCGCCAGCCGGTCGAGGATTTGCAGCAGTTGCAACTGGTCGTACAAGTCGTGCTCGAACCAGAGGACCACCTCGTCCTGGTCGGCGGCGCGAGCCAGGGCATCGTCGCGCCGGGTGAACTCGGCCAGGGCGGTGTCGTAGCTTGCCCAGCCGGACGCGGCGAGGAAGCGGGCGCGCACATCGCGGAAGGCTTCCGGCCCCAGCCCGGCCGGGACCGGGCCTTCGTGCAGCACATCGTTCCAGGCCAGCACGGTGCCGGGGAGGCCCGCCTCCCGCAGCCCGCTCGCCGCCGATCCGCCGTTCGTGATGTGCAACATCGTCCTGCTCCTATGGCGCCTTGCCTCTGCAATCTCCTTCAGTGTAGCACAGATGTTCGCGCTACACAAGTCGTCCGTGGCACTAATTCAAGTACACCGCAGAGGCGCAGAGGC
>DASSGZ010000100.1:0-3009 GCA_035693165.1 Chloroflexia bacterium
AATCATACGTTAGCGTGTGAGTCTGTTAGCGTACAAGTGTACTAGCATGGTAGCTTGCTCACTCAAGCTTTCTTGATCAACTCTGCCAAAATGGAAAGGGCAGTGCCTGATTAGGTTGGGTTCTGCACGGTAAGCGGACTGGAGGGAATCTGGGCGATAGTAGGGCGCCTGATTTTGAGTTGTGGGGGGCCGGTTTCAAACCGGCTTGGCTCCCGTCAAAGTCCGTGTCCGCGCCAGTAACGGGTTGCCGGCGGTGCGAGATAGGGACAGGCGGCAAGCGCGATTTATCGCACTGCTACGGCGACAAGCCTGGTAGGGGGCAAGCGCGATAAATCGCGCTGCTACGGTCGGGTACCGGCGCCGCCGGCTGGTTTTGTGGCAGTGATGCGATTATGATACGATTACGGGGGCGGGCACAAAGAGTTGGCGCTAGAGTGGTGTGCCGCGTTACTCGCTGGCCTGGCGGTTGATGATGACGGCGATGATGACCGAGACGTTCAGGAAGCCCCAGATGCTTTCGAGCACCAGCAGGGCCTGGCCCCAGAGCGGGCGGGGCAAAATCTCGCCCATCGCCGCCAGGAAGAAGGCGAGCGCGCTGAAGTATAGCGATTGCAGAAAGCTCACGTCCTGGCATTGGGGCACGGAGTTCTGCCCGCCCTGGACATAGAAGATGCAGAGCAGGTGGAACTGCCAGTAGACATAGGCAAAGGCCGTGACGACCACGCTGTTGATCAGCACCGCACGCAGCGGGCGGTAGCCGAACCCGGCGGTGAGCCAGTAGAACCGGTCGAGCAGCAGGCGGCCCAGCACTGCCGAGCGGTCCCAGAGCGGGCGACCGGGCGGCTTCACCCCGTCCCGGCTGCCGTCGCGGCCCCAGACGTAGTAGTGCAGGCCGTGCATACGCGCCCGGCGCCGCATGTAGTCGAGCGCGTCGGTTTCCTCGACCCAGCCGCGGGCGGCCGTGTAGGCGCGCAGCCGGCTGTAGTTGCTGTAGAGAATGCGGTACAGCCGGTAGCGGTCGCGCCGCCACACGTCCAGCACCACGCCCTCGGACAGCCCGACCTGGCGGACCAGTTCCTCGCCCAGGTGGCCGGTGAAGTCGAACATTTCGGTGTCGTCATCGTCGTCCTCGTCGCCGGGATCGCGCAGGGCCAGGCCCATATGGATAAGCTGGAGCTTGCAGTAGAGTTCGGCCTGGGTGATCAGCCAGATCCAGAGGGCTTGTGTGGTTTGCACCGGGTGCCGGTGCATCTGGGGTTCGTCGGGCGCGGGGCCGAGGCTGCGCGCGAGGTCGCAGGTATCGCGCAGCAGCGGCGCCACATTCTGCGCCGTGCGCAGGGCGACCACCCACTCGCGCCCGTGGACGCCGTGCTCCGCCGCCGCGATCTGGATAATGACCTCGTCGAGGGCCGCCGCGACCTCGCTCACACGCTCCGCCGGCAGGCCGGTCAGGTGCAGCCGCTCCACCAGCACGGTCAGACGGGCCTGCAGGCGCGGAGTCATGGTGACGCGGGTCTGGCGTCGTTCGGTCATATGTCAGGTCTCGGATCGCGGAACGCCCCAGGCGCCTGCCGGGGCGGGGTCAGACTTCGAGCCAGGTCTTCTCCCGTTTGTATTCCTTGAGAGCCGGTTTGCAGGCATCGCAGAGTATAATCGTAGCGTGCCGCCGCTCGACGCCGCGCCGCGTCTGATAGCGGTAGCTGTAGCGGTAGCGGTTGCTGTGCTGCGAGCAGTATTGCAGGCCGCAGTGCTGGCACAGCGCCAGCAACGGCCCGGTGCAGGCAATCCACCCGCACTGGCCGTCGCTGTTGTGCTGAGCCGCCATCTCGCGCCGCGTGGCCTCGGCGGCGGCGGCCTCGATGGCGCGCTGCCGCTCGACGAAAGCGCGCTTACAGCGCTGGCAGTAGGGTCCGGCCAGGTTGCCGTGGCGCGCGCAGAACGGGCGCTCGCAGATGCTGCACAGGCCGTCGGCCACTTCCCGGCAATAAACCAGCCCGGCTTCGCACCTTAACGCCATCCGTCCTCGCCTACTAGCTGCAGCCGTGCCTTGCCCAGCCGGTCCAGGTCCCAATCGCGGTATAGCTTGGGCAGCATATCCTGCGGCGTCCAGCCGTCGCGCACGCCATATTTGCCTTTGTACTCGCCCAGGGTTTCGCCCACTTCGTAAAAAAGGATCTGCGCCACGCGCAGGCCCACCGGCAGCAGCACCATGGCGTGGCTGTGGTTGGTGATCTCCATCGTCCAGTGCGAGATGTAGCCCACGTCGCCGACCCCGGCGCATTTGCAGACGGACAGGCAACTGCGTCCGATGCTGCTGCGCGCCCGCATCGACGTGGTGAAGCCTTTCTGCCCGCCGATGATCTCCTCGGTGTGGGCCAGGATTGTGTCGCCGGGGCGGATGGCGATCATGCCGTCGTGGGCATGTTGCGGCTCGCCCCAGAAATCGCGGGATTGCTCGGCGTCGAAGAAGCTGACGGTGACCATGTTGTGGTTCGGCAGAAAGTACCACTGGCCCAGGCGTACATCATACGAGTTCGTGCCAAGCTGGCGGCGATCGAACGGCTCGATAATTACGTTGCCTTTGTCCATTTCTTCCAGGATACGCTTATCGGATAGCAGCACAGGTTGTCTCCTGACTAGTTAAACCAGCGGTGTGACCGGCTCCACCGGCTCGGCCCCCTGCTGGACGGGTTGGGTCCGGTAAGCCCAGTCGCCGGCGCGGGCCTCGCTGACCACCCGCGCGTAGACGGCCTTGGTCATCTTGGCGATGCGATCCCAGTTGTAGAGGGTATCGACAGCGCGGCGGGCATTGGCGGCGCGCGCCCTGGCCCAATCGGGATGCACCAGCGTTTGCAGAATCCCCCAGGCCAACGAGCCGGGATCGTTCGGGTAGACTTTCAGGCCGTTCTCGTGCAGGTTGATCACCTCCGACAGCCCGCCGGTGTCCGTGGCGACCACCGGGCAGCCCGCCGCCATCGCTTCCAACGCGACGATGCCGAACGGCTCGTA
>DASSGZ010000101.1:0-4552 GCA_035693165.1 Chloroflexia bacterium
TGGGCGCTGGCGGGCGCGGCGTCTCGGGCTTTAGTGGCCCCGACCAGCCGCGCGACGACATCCTGCAAAAGTGTGTGCGCTGCGGCTTCTGCCTGCCCACCTGCCCCACCTACGTCCTCTGGGGCGAGGAGATGGACTCGCCCCGCGGTCGCATCTACCTGATGAACCTGGGCGCCGACGGCCAGGCCACGATGAACGACACCTACGTGCGCCACTTCGACCAGTGCCTGGGCTGCATGGCCTGTGTCACGGCCTGCCCCTCCGGCGTGCAGTACGACAAGCTGATCGAGGCCGTGCGCCCGCAGATCGAGCGCAATTACCCGCGCAGCCTGCCCGACAAGCTGTTCCGGCAGATGCTCTTCCAGTTGTTCCCCTATCCCGACCGGCTGCGCGCGCTGGCCTTCCCGCTCTGGTTCTACCAGGCCGCGGGCGTGCGCGCCCTGGTCCACCGCGCGGGCGTGCTGGACCGGCTGCCCGCCCGGCTCCAGGCCATGGAGTCGCTGCTACCGCGCGCCACACCGCGCCAATTGCGCCGCCGGTTCCCGGAGCGCATCCGGGCGCGGGGCACTCCCCGGCGGCGCGTCGGCCTGCTGCTGGGCTGCGTGCAGCGCGTCTTCTTCAGCGATGTGAACGCCGCCACCGCCCGCGTGCTGGCCGCCGAGGGCTGTGAGGTGATCATCCCGGCCACGCAGGGCTGTTGCGGCGCCCTGCTGGTCCACGCCGGGCAGGAGGAAGGGGCGCTCGACTTCGCTCGGCGCACCATCGACACCTTCGAGGCAGCGGAGGTGGACACCATCGCCATCAACGCGGCGGGCTGTGGCTCCACGATGAAGGAGTATGGCTGGCTGCTGCGCGACGACCCGGCCTACGCCGAGCGCGCCAGAGCCTTCTCCGCCAAGTGCCGCGACATCATGGAGATCCTGGCCGAACTGGAGCCGCGCGCCCCGCGCCACCCGCTGCCCCTGCGCGTCGCCTACCACGACGCCTGCCACCTGCAACACGCCCAGGGCGTGCGCGCGCAGCCGCGATCCGTCCTCGCCACGATTCCCGACCTGGAGGTCGTCGAGATCCCCGAATCCGCACTCTGCTGCGGTTCGGCGGGCATCTACAATATGGTCGAACCCGAACCGGCCATGCAACTGGGCGACCGCAAAGTCGCCAACGTGCTCAAGACGGGCGCCGACGTGCTGGCGAGCGCCAACCCCGGCTGCCTGTTGCAGATCCAGAACGGCCTGCACCGCGCGGGCCGCGACCTGCCCGTCGTCCACACGGTCGAGTTGATCGACGCCTCGATCCGGGGCGTCCGCCCGGCGGCGCTCGCCCGACCGAAATCGCACATGTAGGGGCCGATTTGAAACCGGCCCGGCGGCCCATTTTGCGTTGTAGGGGCCGGTTTCAAACCGGCTCGCGCATCCGGCAGCAAACGGCGGCCCATTTTGCGTTGTAGGGGCCGGTTTCAAACCGGCCCGCGCATCCGGCAGCAAACCATCATCACGAAGGGAACCCGATCACATGGAAAGCGGCATACAACTCACCGGCTCCACCGTCCCCGGCAGCGACGCGATCCTGACCCCCGGCGCGCTCGACTTCGTGGCCCGCCTGCACCGCGAGTTCAACCCCACCCGCCAGGATCTGCTCACCCGCCGGGCCGAGCGGCAAACGCGCCTCGACGCGGGCGAGATGCCCGACTTCCTGCCGGAAACGGCGGCCATTCGCGGCGGCGACTGGGAGGTCGCCCCCACCCCGCCCGACTTGCAGAAGCGCCGGGTCGAGATCACCGGCCCGGTCGAGCGCAAGATGATGATCAACGCGCTCAACTCCGGTGCCAGCGTCTTCATGGCCGACTTCGAGGACGCCCTGTCGCCCACCTGGGCCAACATCGTGGCCGGGCAAGTGAATCTGCGCGACGCGATCCGGCGGACGATCGAGTTCAGCAACCCCGACGGCAAGGTCTACCGCCTCAACGAGCAGACGGCCACGCTGCTGGTGCGTCCGCGCGGCTGGCACCTGCCGGAGAAGCACGTCCTGGTCGACGGCGAACCGATCTCGGCCAGCCTGTTCGACTTCGGGCTCTACTTCTACCACAACGCGCAGGAACTGCCGGCGCGGGGCAGCGGGCCGTACTTCTACCTGCCCAAGCTCGAAAGCCACCTGGAGGCCCGCCTCTGGAACAGCGTCTTCAACGCCGCCCAGGACGCGCTCGGCATCCCGCGCGGCACCATCCGCGCCACGGTGCTCATCGAGACGATCCTGGCCGCCTTCGAGATGGAGGAGATCCTGTTCGAGTTGCGCGAGCACTCCGCCGGGCTGAACGCCGGGCGCTGGGACTACATGTTCAGCGCCATCAAGAAGTTCCGCAACCGCGCCAACCTGATCCTGCCCGACCGCGCCCAGATCACCATGACCGTGCCCTTCATGCGCGCCTACACCGAGTTGCTGGTCAAGTCGTGTCACACCCACGGCGCCCACGCCATCGGCGGCATGGCTGCGTTCATCCCCAACCGCCGCGACCCCGAAGTCACCGAGCGCGCGCTGGCGAAGGTCCGCGAAGACAAAGAGCGCGAGGCGGGCGACGGCTTCGACGGCACCTGGGTGGCCCACCCCGACCTCGTCCCAGTGGCGATGGCGGAGTTCGACCGCGTGGTCGGCGACCAGCCGCACCAGAAGGACCGCCGCCGCGAGGAAGTGCAGGTGCAGGCAAGCCAGTTGCTGGACCTGCGCGTGCCCGGCGGCAAGATCACCGAGGCGGGCGCACGCAACAACATCAGCGTGGCCCTGCAATACCTCAACGCCTGGCTGCAAGGCAATGGCGCCGTCGCCATCTTCAACCTGATGGAAGACGCGGCCACCGCGGAGATCTCGCGCGCCCAACTCTGGCAGTGGCTGCGCCACGGCGCGCAGTTGGACGACGGGCGCCCCTTCACGCCCGACCTCTACGAGCAGTTGCGCCGGGAAGAGCGCGCCAAGCTGGGCGGCACCGCCGAAGAGCGCTACAGCGACGCCGTCGCCATCCTTGACAGCCTGGCTCTCGCCCCGCAGTTCACCGAGTTCCTGACCCTACCCGCCTACCAGGAGTTGCCGTAGCGCCGACACCCTGCTCAGCAGGCAACAATACAGCGGGGCCGCCAATAATCGGCGGCCCCGCGTTGTACGCTAATCGCCCGGCGCTACCCCTTCGCGGCCACCGCCGTGGCCGCCGGGGCGCGCCCGAACAGCCGCACGAAGACCGCGGGCGCCAGCCACACCACCCAGAGCAGGATCACCGCGTAGCGCAGCAGGTCGGGCAGGATGTCGCCCGGCAGCACGCCGAACACCGGCTTGAGCACGGTCCGCAGCCCGAACGCGACCACCAGCCCGATGACCGCCATGATCGCCCGCTGCGTGATGCTGCCGAACGCCTCGAAGCCGACCAGCCGCCGCTCCAGCCACCAGCCCAAAATCGTGCCCAGCAGCGCCCCGGCGATCTTGGCCGTCGTGTTCGTCGGGTGGACGGCCAGCAGCAGCAGCGGCACGACCAGCGCGCCCGCCAGCCAGGGCAGCGGGATGGGCGGCGGCGCGCGCCGCGCCTGCGCCCCGATCACCGCCAGCGCCCCGCCCACCACCGCCGCGCCGATCAGCCAGCCGCTCACCACGTCGATGGGCCAGTGGACGCCGAGATACAGCCGCGAGAAGCCCACCAGCAGCGTGACGACCACGGCCAGGCCCCAGACCCAGGCCCGGCGCACCAGCCCGGCCAGCGTGCCCCACACCGCCCCGGTGTTCTGCGCGTGCCCGCTCGGCCAGCCGCCGCCCAGCGCCGTGTCCGGGTAGAGTTGCACCACCGGCGGCCCCGGTCGCGGCTCGTTCGCCAGGTCCTTCAGCACCTCGTTGAGATACTGCGACCCGAAAAAGACCAGCGCCACGCGCAGCCCGGCCACCCGGCTCACGCACCAGTAGATCAGCGGCACGAACACCAGCAGGAACTCTTCCGACCCCAGAAAGGTCCACGCGCCGAAAAACGCCGTCAGGACCGGGTTCCGCAAGCCCTGCAACCACAACAACAAATCCATGACCGCGATCGGGCCTCCCTCCCTCATCGTATAACTCGCACCTGCTATATGCAAGGCGGCACTACTGTACCATACTCGATGGAAAACAGACTAGAATCGACACGATAGCTGTACCGGTAGCGTATAATGACACTGGAGGATCTGGATATATGGGCACCCGTTTCCCCTTCCGCAGCCGGCTAGTGCTACTGTTGGCTGCGATCAGTGTTCTCATCATCGCTGGAGCGGCCTATGCCGACACGGTGGTCCTGCCGCACGATAATATTCCTCCCGATAATCTGCCGCCAACAAAGCTGGCCTTTCTCCGCAATATCGAGGCAACCGAAGTGGCCGTGCAAACCGCGGTACCCCGCGCCTCGAAGGCAGGCGGTCATCGCCCCTCCCCCCAACCCACCGAAGTATGGCCGGAAGGCATTATGGGCAGCGCGATCGCGCCGCTTCCCTCTGAGTACTACTACGTCAGAAACGCATGGCAAGGCGTCCTTAAAGGCAACCATGTCCAG
>DASSGZ010000102.1:0-17653 GCA_035693165.1 Chloroflexia bacterium
GACCATCGTCGCCGCGGCTCCCGATGCCGGGGCCGGGCGGTCGCCCGCTGCCGAGAAGGCGCGCCACCGCCAGCAGCAGCGCCTGGCCCGCCAGTTGGCCGCGCAACAGTTGGAAGAAGAACAGGTCGAGATCGAGATCGAGGGCGATAATACCCCGTTCAGCAGCGTGCTGGAGTTTGTGCCCGGCATGAGCCAGGACGAGATGGCGGCCAGCTTTCAGGACTTCCTGGACAGCTTCCCGCAGGGCCGCCGCCGCTCGCGCCGCGTCTCGGTCAAGGAAGCGCGCCGCATCCTGACCGAGGAAGAAGCGCACAAGCTGCTCGACTTCGACAGCATCGTTGAAACGGCGCTGCAGCGCGTGCAGGAGAGCGGGGTCATCTTCATCGACGAGATCGACAAGATCACCGGCCCCGCCGTGGAGATGGGCGCCGACGTGTCGGGCGAGGGCGTGCAGCGCGACCTGCTGCCCATTGTCGAGGGCTCGACCGTGCAGACGCGCTACGGCTCGGTCAAGAGCGACCACATCCTGTTCATCGCAGCGGGGGCGTTCCACCAGTCGCGCCCGTCGGACCTGATCCCCGAGTTGCAGGGCCGCTTCCCGCTGCGCGTCGAACTGGCCGGGTTGAACCAGGAGGACCTGGAGGCGATCCTGACCCAGCCGGAGAACGCGCTGACCAAGCAGTACCAGGCGCTGCTGGCGACCGAGGGCGTGGAGATCGACTATACGCCGGAGGCGCTGAAGGCCATCGCCGAGATGGCGGCCATCCTCAACGAGCGCACGGAAGACATCGGCGCCCGCCGCTTGCAGACGATCATGGAGCAGGTGCTGGAGGAGTTGTCCTTCGAGGCCGACACCCGCAACGGCGAGAAGGTGCTGATCGACGAAGAGTTCGTCAACAAGCGCATGGAAGGCTTTATCGAGGACGAAGACCTGAGCCGCTTCATCCTCTAGATCCGCGCGGCAAGTCCGTTACATGCAAGAGGCGTGTCCCGGTGGGGGCACGCCTCGCTCGTATGTGGGGTCTTCGGCTGCCGTAACGTTGCCCGTGTGGCCTTGCTTCTGCCCACGATGCGTGTTAAACTGCGGACGCACGGGGTTTGCTGCACGGGCCGATATCCGATTCTCGGCGTCATATGGGAGACATTGTGATGAGCTACGCTACCGCCCGCCGGCGTGAAGCCAATGCCGAGATGAATAAGCTCTACGCCGAAGATCGGGCGGTGCATGAGTGGTATCGCTTTGTGCTTTCCTTTCCACCGCATTTAGTCCGCGACTACATTCGGCGCTTTGAGTTAACCGGGCAGCAGCGAGTCCTCGATCCTTTCTGCGGCACCGGCACGACGGTAGTGGAGTGCAAAAAACTAGGGATACCTGGCGTCGGCATCGAAGCCAACCCAATGGCGGATTTCGCAAGTAACGTCAAGGTTGATTGGAGTCCTGATCCCGATGGGTTGATCAACCATGCCCGTTATGTGGCCGATCGTGCTGCGGCCCAGCTTAGCGCCCAAGGCATCGAGGACGACCCTATTTTTTACAGTCAGTCGCCCAATCACAGCTCGTTGCGCAGCCTGCCGCCTGAACGCTTAAAGCTTCTATTAGCGAACTCGATTAGTCCGCTACCCCTGCACAAGACCCTGATATTGCTCGATAGCCTGCGAGAATGCTGCGACGACCGCTATTACAGGCATGAATTATTGGCCCTTGCTAAAGCGCTCGTTGATTCGATCAGTAACCTCCATTTCGGCCCCGAAGTAGGGGTTGGTCCTGCCAAGCCCGATGCTCCGGTGCTCGCGCTCTGGCAGCAAGCGGTTCGTGCAATCGCCGAAGATCTGCGGCAGATCGGATCGCGCAACGAAACTCCCGCGGTAATCCTTAACGGCGATTCCCGCCGGTTGGTTGAATTACTCGAACCGCGATCGATTGATGCCGTTATCACCTCACCTCCCTATCCCAACGAAAAGGACTACACGCGCACCACCCGGCTGGAGTCGGTAATACTTGGGTTTATTTCCGACAAGGCGGATTTGCAGGAACTGAAACGTACTCTCGTAAGATCGAACACCCGTGGCGTCTATAAAGAAGATGATGATGATCAATGGGTTGATGCCCATCCGGAAATAGAGCGGATTGCCGCCGCGATTGAAGCACGGCGGCTCGAATTAGGTAAAACGTCGGGATTTGAACGTATGTATGCACGGGTGACCCGGCTCTATTTCGGAGGTATGGCGCGCCATTTGGCCGATCTGCGCACCATCCTGCGCCCTGGTGCGCAATTGGCCTATGTTGTGGGCGATCAAGCCTCATATCTGCGCGTCATGATCCGCACTGGGAAGTTGCTGGCCGACATTGCCCAGGCCCTCGGTTACGAGTTGGTGGGAATCGATCTATTTCGCACACGGCTTGCCACCGCCACAAAAGAACAACTACGCGAGGAAGTGGTCGTTTTGCGCTGGCCTGGCTCCCTTCCCCACCATGTTACCGGGCACGTGCACGGGTTACTGGAACAGGCCGGTCCTGTCCAAAGCCATAACGCAAACAGGACTCACTCATCAACAGTGAATCCCAAGCGAGCGGTTCAGCAAGATCCGCGGGCGCCAACCGCTATGCCCAAATAATCGAGCAGATCTTCTTCGCCCACTACGTGCCCGGCTCGCGCGAAGTCGTGTTTGAGCGTGAAGATATTGAACGTGCCGCGACGGCATTGGGGATTAAATTACCGAAGAACCTGGGTGATGTAATTTACAGTTTTCGCTACCGTGGCACCCTGCCGGACACCGTGCGTGCCGAAGCTCCTCCTGGTGAAGAATGGATTATCCGCCCGGCAGGGCGTTCGCGCTATGCGTTCGTCGCTACCACTCTGACGACGATTGTTCCCAACCCGCTGCTCACTGAAGCAAAAGTGCCGGATGCCACCCCTGGCCTGATTGCGCTGTATGCCCTGGGAGATGAACAGGCGCTGTTAGCCAAACTTCGGTACAATCGTTTAATCGACACATTCACGGGTGTGACCTGTTACTCCTTGCAAAACCACCTGCGGACAACTGTGGCTGGTCTAGGCCAGGTAGAGACCGATGAGATCTATGTAGGGGTTGATCGCCGCGGAGCGCACTATGTGTTCCCCGTTCAGGCTAAAGGTGGCAGCGATACGTTGAATATCGTGCAGATTGAGCAAGATTTCGCGCTCTGTGCCGCCAAGTTCCCCCGGTTGATTTGCCGTCCTGTTGGCGCGCAGTTTATGAGCGCCGACTTGATTGCCCTCTTTTTGTTTGAACAGAGTTCTATTGGAGTTACGCTTTCCAGCGAACGGCATTACCGGCTTGTCCCCTCGGGGACGTTGACCCCGCAAGACCTGGATCTGTACAAGACCCGTCCCGACTCGCCGCTTCCGTAGATTTCGGTGCCTGGTGCCGCAATTGCGGACGGTAGCACGCCGGTCACAACTCTGCGCTTGACTACGGGGCGTCCAACTGGGCGATCTCGTCGGGCGTGTTGAGGTTGCGAAAGCTGGCGAGGGCGGGATCGCGGCGGCGTAGTTCGGGTTCGTCGAGGTACTGGACGCGCACGGCGGGGTAGAAGGCGATCATGCGCAGGCGGCCCCGCTGCAAGCACTCGCCGATGGCAGGCAGGCAGGCTTTGCTGTAGATGGCGTGGAGAGTCTCCAGTTGTTCGGTGCCGTCGGGCGCCGTCCAGCGGGGCACCAGCACATCGTACTCGCGGGGCAGGGCGGCCATGTGGCTCAGCAGGGCCGGTTGCAGGCGGGGCATATCGCAAGCCAGCACGAAATTGTAGCGGGCGGCGGCGGCTTCCAGACCACTGTACAGCCCGGCGAGCGGGCCCTGGCCGAGGGGCGTGTCGGGCACCATGGGCAGGTTGAGGAAGGCGTAGGCCTCGGGGGTGTTCGTCACCAGCAGCACCGGGCCGAAGGGCGCCACGGCGGCGATGACCTGTTCGATCAGGGTCGGGCCGTCCGGGGTGAGCCGCAGCAGCGCCTTGTTGCGACCCATGCGCCGGCTTTGCCCGCCTACCAGAATGATGCTGCCGAGATCGGGGCCGGTGTGGCTGTCCATATGCATCCCTCCGCCGCTATTTGCGCATGGCACGGCTGTGCTGCCATTATACCTGATCGGTGGGGCCAGCGTTTTGCATGGCAGGGGGTTAGCGGGGAGCGATCCGGCAGGGGCTATGGAACGGCAGCGGGCGCCTGGATCCGTGGCCCGCGGTTCGACGCTGAACCGCCGGCTGGACCCAGGCGCCCGCTGTTTGTGGACCGGGCTCGCCCGCGTGGGCTAGCGGCGCGGGAGTTGCACTACCAGGTGCTCGTTCGCCATGCCGCTAACCGACCGTAGCCGCAGGCCGACGAGGGTCGTGGCCGTCACGTCGACGTTGCTCGTGCGCGTGGTTACGATTGTATCGGTCTGGATTTGATCGGCCGGCCCGTCGTCGTAAAACCGGAACGACTCGGTCGTGCCCGGCAAGTTCGGCGTATGGATGACCGCCAGCAGCCGCGACCCGGCGGGCGCGTGCACGGTATAGGTCACGTGCTGGAGGTTAAACAGGCCGGTGTCTATGGACGCGCTGATGTCGATGATCGTGCCGTCGGTCAAGATGACCACGGGATCGGTACGGCAGACACTGGCGGCGGCGTAGGCGGGGGCACTCACGGCGAACAACGCCGCCAGCGCGGCAACCAGGAACGGCAGCAGGCGCCGGGCACGCCGCAACGGCGCGAATGAAAAAGACCCCATGTCCCGAAACTCCTTTTGCTGCTACGAAAGTACTGTGGCAGCCACCCGATCCAGCCGGCCCGGCGCCCCCGAGGTAGCCGGCCGGCGGGCGCCGCTTTGCCGATGAGCAGCAGCGACCCGCGCCCCCAGAACTGGCGAGTTGGTTGTTCAGCGTGTCAGACACACCGCCAGGTAAGCATACTATACCCATTTCACCTTACTACAGCCTTTACCAACCGCTTTACCGAATTCTTTCAATTTGTTAATGCGAATCGATCTTGCTGTTGTGCGCCTGCCATCCACCCGGCGATGTAAGCCGGTGGGTCATTTGTCGCGCCCGGTTTCCATCCAAAGATAGCTCTATGACGGGGAACTTACCTATTGTCACGCGCATCTTCTAGCTATAAGATAGTACTAGAACCATTATGCCCACCGGCCCCCTGTTGTTGGCAGGGTGTGCGGGGCGGGTGGAGGCACTTCGATGAACGTTTCAAAACGAATAACGGCAATGAGCGGCATCCTGATGGTGCTGGGCCTGCTGCTGGGCGTGCTGGGTGGGTTGCGGCCGTTTGCCGCCCAGGCCCGCGCGCCGCTAGCCGACCCGGCTTTCGAGCGGATCTGGAATCGCACCGATCAACCGGTGGAGACACGGCAGGCGAGCCGCTCATGGGTGTGGGGACCGGAACCCCTCTACACCACCTATGAGCCGTTTGCCGAGGGACCGGGCGGCCAGCACCTGGTCAGCTATTTCGACAAGAGCCGCATGGAGGTCAACAACCCGAGCGGCGACCGCACCAGCCCCTGGTTCGTGACCAACGGCCTGCTGGTGGTGGAGATGATCTCCGGCAAGATCCAGACGGGCGTGAACCGCTACACCACGGTGCGCCCCGCGACGATCCCCGTGGCCGGGGACCGGGACAGCAGCGTCGATGCGCCGACCTATGCCGCGCTCGCCAACGTGGCGTCCCTCGACGGGGCGCACACCGCGCCGAACCGGACCGGAGAACTGGTGCGCGAGCGCCTGGACCGCAACGGCAAGGTCGGCACCAACGACGCCATGGCCGGCTATGCCCGCAACACGTACTACGACGAAAAGCTGGGCCACAATATCCCTGATGTGTTCTGGTCCTTCCTCAACGCGCGGGGTGTGGTCTACCAGGATGGTGGCTATCAGGACGGCGTGTTGCTCGATTGGGTGTTCGCCATGGGCCACCCGATCACGGAACCCTACTGGATCCGCATCAAGGTCGGCGGCCAGGAGCGCATGGTGCTGATGCAGGCGTTCCAGCGGCGCATCCTGACCTACTCGCCGGGCAACCCGGCGGGCTGGCAGGTAGAGATGGGCAACGTGGGCCGCGCCTACTTCGACTGGCGCTATGGCGCGATGCCCGCGCCGCCCACCGTCACGCCGATCCCCGCGACGGCGACGCCCGCCCCGGCGGCCTCGATCAGCTTGAGCCCGCAGGCCGGGGACGCGACGACGGTGATCACCGTCAACGGCAAGAATTTCCCGCCGAACGGCGCGGTGGTGCTGGGGATGCAGCGCGGCGACGACAGCGGCTACCGCGCGCTGGCGACGGTGACGGCGGGCCGCGACGGCAGTTTCAGCGCCAAATTGAGCGTGCCCGGCGACCTGGCGGGCGCGGGCAATCTCAAGGTTGTCGCGCGCACCAAGAGTGGGACGGCGCAGGCCCTCCAGCCGTTCGCGCTCGCCTATGATCCCGCGCTCACCGCGGTGAGCACCGTGGCGGTGTCCAACGGCCAGGTGCGCGTGCGCGGCGCGAGCTTCCCGCCCAACACGGGCCTCACCCTGGGCATCGCGGTGGTGGGCGGCGGCCCGATCACCTGGCCCAGCGGGGTGAAGACGGACGCCAAGGGCGCGTTTGACACCACGTTCGGCATCGGCGCGTGGCCGGTGGGCACGCAGTTCCGCGTGATCGCCGTGGCGGGCAACGGCATCAAGGTCGTGACCGACACGGTGTTGCGAGTGATCGCGCTGCCGCAACTGCAACTCGCCCCGGCAAGCGGCCCTGCCGGCGCCAACGTGACACTGATGGGGGCGGGCTGGCCGGTCTACGGCAACCTGGTCCTGGGCCTGGCGCTGCCCGGCAGCGGCACCACGACCTGGCTGCACGGGACTTTCCCGGTGAACGGCGCGGGCAACTTTGCCGCCACGGTTTACGTGGGGCCGGAGTATGCCGGGCAGAGCGGCGTGCGCGTCGTGGCCTATGACGCCGTCAGCCTGATCCGCGTGGAGACGCTCTATGGCGTGGTGAACACGCCGGTGGCGCGGCTGGTCGTCGGGCCGGCGGCGGTGGTGCCGGGCCAGGTGGCCGGCATCACGGGCACCGGGTGGCCGGCGCGGGCCGCCGTGGCGCTCGGCCTGGCTTCAACCAGCGCACCCACCCAGGTGCAGGAGTGGCTGCCCGGCGTGGTGGCCGATGCCAACGGCGCCTTCACCACCAGCTTTGTCCTGAACCCGCGCTGGCAAAACGCCGGGCAGGTGCTGCTGGTGGGCATCGTCGCCAACGGGCCCGCGGCGATCACGCCGATCACCGTGCTGCCCAGCGGGTCGGGCATCCGGCCGGTGGGCTTGCCGCTGAGCGTGCAGCGCCTCAACGGCCCGGCCCAGACGCGAGTGACGGTGAGCGGCCAGGGTTGGCGCGCGGGCCGCAGCGTCGATATCCTGGTCATCAGCGCCGACGGCAGCGTTAACGCCCCGCAGGGCAGCGTGGTGGTCGCAGAGGACGGCACGTTCGCGGCCAGCTTCACGCCGGACGCCGCCTGGGCGGGCCGCGGCGACCTGGCGGTGCGCGCCAGCACCGCCGACGGCGCGCTGTACGGGCTGACCTATCTGCCGCAGGCGACCCTGATCCGCACCGCCAACGACGTGTACACGGCGACGGGCGCCAACTGGCCGGCGGGCGTGCAAGTCCAACTGCTGGCCCATGTGCCCGACGGCAAAGCCGGCGAGGACGTGGTGCTGGGGCGGGTGACGACCAGCGCCAACGGCACCTGGACGTTGCAGGTGCGGGCGCCCGGCCTCGTCACCGGCGGCAAGTACGACTTCGTGATCCGCACCCAGGACCAGGTCTTCAGCGTCGTGTTCGACTACTAGACGGTCCAGACCCCCTACTACGGCGGGAGGCGAGTCCACAGCGGACTCGCCTCTTTTCTTGCCTCCGGCGCCCCCCGCCACAGGTTGCCGGGTCTACACCGCCCGTTGCTGCTTATCTACCGCTGTGCTCGCCGAATCGCGCGATAATGATAATCGGGAGAATCTGCCCGGCGGTGGCAGGCTAAACCATGCTACAGAATCGAGCGCTGCAGCGGCGCCTGCTCTCGCCCGCCGGGTCGTGTGGGCGCGCGGCTCATCCAGAGACGGGCAGGGCGCGCCTCCGAAAGGAGGAAGGCGATGAGGCTTTCCCAGGCAGCGCGGCGGTTTATTCGCGGTGGTATGCTGTTCCCTATCCTGTTGATCACGGCGGCATTGCCGGTGACCACCCCCGGCGCCCAGGCGGCGATGCCGGATCCCGCCTTCGGCCAGGTATGGAGCCGGACCGATCAGCCCGTCGGCGAAGGCCGGGTGGCGCGGTCCTGGATGTGGGGGCCGCACGATTTTTACGGCACCTATGAACCCTATGCCCAGGGGCCCGGCGGCCGGCACCTGGTGTGTTACTTCGATAAGAGCCGCATGGAGGTCAACGACCCCGGTGGCGACCGGACCAACCCCTGGTTCGTGACCAACGGCCTGCTGGTGGTCGAAATGATCTCCGGCAAGATCCAGATCGGGGACGCGCAGTTTATGCAGACCCGCCCGGCGCAAGTGCTGGTCGCGGGCGATGCCGGCAGCGCCAATGCGCCCACGTATGCGGCTTTGGGCGACGTGGCTTCGCTGAACGGCGACCACCGGCAGCCGGATCGCACGGGCCTGCCGGTGCTGGAGAGTTTGAACCGGGCGGGCGCGGTCGGCGGTCTGCCGGCTGGGGCCGGCTATGCCCGGTACGCCTATTACGACGCGACCCTGGGCCACAATATTCCGGACGTGTTCTGGACGTTCATGCAGCAAGACGGCATGGTCTATGAGAACGGTCGCTATGTCCAGGGCCGGCTGATCGACTGGCTCTTCGCCATGGGCCACCCGATCACCGACCCCTACTGGGTTACGATCCGCGTCCAGGGCCAGGACCGCGTCGTGTTGATGCAGGCGTTCCAGCGGCGCATCCTGACCTACTCGCCCGGCAATCCGGCGGGCTGGCAGGTGGAGATGGGCAACGTAGGCCGCGCCTACTATGACTGGCGCTACGCTACGACCCCGCCGCCCGCGCCCACGGCCACCCCGGTGCCCGTGGTGCCCGCCGCGATCATCCTCGCCCCGGCGACGGGTGAGCCGAACGCGCAGATCACCGTGACCGGGGCGCATTTCCCGGTCTATGCGGCGGTTACGCTCGGCCTGGAGAATGCTGGTCGCAACTACTACCGCACGCTGTCGACGATCGGCGCCGGCGCGGACGGTAGCTTCAAAACGGTCCTGACTCTGCCGGGCGATGCGGCCAATCTCGGATCCGTAACCATCACGGCCACGGCGAACGGCGGCGCGATCCGGGCCACCCAGGGCTTCACGATCAAGCGCAGCTACGATCCGGTGCTCACTGTTCCGGTGAGCGAAGTCCCGGTGGGCGGCCAACTGCTGGTCCAGGGCGGCGGGTTCCCGCCGAACATGGGGGTGAAGCTGGGCCTGCAGTTCCCCGGCTCGCCGGTGGAATGGGTGACGGGAGCGCGGACCGGCGCGAACGGCGCCTTTAACATGACGCTGGCTATCGGCCCGCGGGTGGTCGGCACCCACTTCCATGTGGTCGCCGTCAGCGATGACGGGTACAAAGCCGCATCGGCCACCGAAATCAAGGTGATCGTGCAGCCGCGTGTCCAGCTCACGCCGGACTCCGGCCCGGCGGATGTCACCGTCACCCTCCAGGGCTCGGCCTGGCCGCCGTACCGGGTGCTGGTGGTCGGCATGCACACGCCGGGCAACCAGGTCCAGGTCTGGCAGGCCGCGCCCATCGTGGCCGACGCGGCGGGCAATTTCGTGACCACTGTCGCGATTGGCCGCCAGTATATGCCAAACAGCGAAGTGCACCTGGTGGTGCAGGATCCGGCGAGCCTGCTCGAAGTAGAAGCGGTGTACCGTGTGCGCGGGCAGCCGAACCCGCCGCCGAGCACCCCGGCGATCGCCGTCCAACCGGCGACCCTGGCGGTGGGCCAGGTGGGCACGATCAGCGGTAGCGGCTGGCCGGCGGGCGCGGTGGTCAATCTCGGGCTGAGCCCGAACGTGACGCCGATGCAGGTCCAGGAGTGGCTACCGCCGGTGGCCGTAAACAGTGCGGGCACCTTCGCTTCGTCCTTCATTCTCAGCGCGCACTGGCAGCAGGCCGGGCGGGTGATCGTCGTTGCGCTGATCCCCAACGGCCCGGCGGCGGCGACTCTGGTAACGGTCAGTCCGGCCGGCCGGATCATCCCCGGCGGGTTGCCGGTCACGGTCCATACGCATAACTGGCCCACCAATCCCGCCGTCCATGTGGCGGCCCAGGGCTGGCCGGCGGGGCGCGCCGTCCATGTGGCGATCGTCTCGGCCGACGGCACGGTAAATACGCCGGTGGCGGCGGCGACGGTGGCGGCGGATGGCACGTTTGCGGTCAGCTTCGCGCCCGCGCCGGCCTGGACCGGGCGGGGCGACCTGGGGGTGCGGGCCACGACCACCGACGGCGCGTACTCGGGCATGACGTATTTCCCGCAGGCCACGCTGGTCAAGGGCGCGGGGAATACGTATACAGCCTCCGGCACGGGGTGGCCGGCCAACACGCCAATCGAGGTGGTGGTGCAACTGCAGGATAGTAAGCGCGGCGAGCTATATGATCAGCGGCTGGGCCAGGTGACAAGCGATGCGCTGGGCGCCTGGAGTCTGATGGTCACCGTGCCCCGCTTGCCGCAGACAGGCAAGGAGGGCTTCGAGATCCGCACCGTGGATCGGCTGTTCAGCGCGAGCTTCGCGTATTAACGTCTCCTAGCCAGGCGGGCGCCGGTCTCCAGGCCGGCGCCCGTCGTGCGTCTTGTCTCAGGCGCGGCGCTTACGGTATAATAGAGCCGTCAAAGACTGGGGACCCATTGTAAGTCCCACAACCCCTATGCGATTCTAGAGAGAGCCGGCCCATGCCTGTACTCGTCAATCCGAAACTCTGCCTCGACCGCGAGAAGTGTTTCGCGGCCATTGGCTGCCCCTATGGGGCCTATCATCACAATGTCGAAGCCAAAACCTGGGAGGTCGACGCCACGATCTGCGGCGATTGCCCCGGCCCGTGCCTCAACTTCTGCGACGCTTTTGCCGTGCGCTGGGCGGACGACCTGTTCGAGTTGGACCTGCTCAAGCAGCAACTGGCCGGGACGCTGACCGAGGCGCAAGCCGCCGAGTTGCGCGCCGCCGAGCGGGAGAAAGCCGCCCGCGCGCTGGAGGCTGCCGCCGAGGTAGCCGCCGCCGTGGTGGTCGAGATCACCCAGGCCAATTTCCAGACCGAGGTGTTGCAGGCCGACCTGCCGGTCCTGATGGACTGCTGGGCCGAATGGTGCGGTCCCTGCAAGCAGTTCTCACCGCGCTTCGAGGCCCTGGCGGCTCGCTATGCCGGCGTGCTCAAGTGCGTCAAGCTGAACACCGACGAGCAGCCGGCCATCGCGCAGGCCCTGGGCATCGCCGCGCTGCCGACCATCGTCATGTTCTATCGCGGGCAACTGGTGGACGGCGCGCAGGGCGCGTTGTCGGCGCAGCAGTTGGAGACCTGGGTGTCCTCGCGGTTGAATGCACTGCGCCGCCAGTTCGGGTTGCCCGCCGCGCCGGCTGCGGGTAAGGCCCCGGCAGCCGGCAAGGTGCCGGCCCCCGCCAAGCCGCCTGCCGCCTCCGGCGCCGGCCTGGTGCTCGGCGATGCCCCCGCCGCGCCGCCCGCCGCGCCCGGCAAGGGGAAGAAAGAGCGCCCGCAACCGGAAAAGCCGAAGCTCTACCTGCCCTGACTAGTCTACCACCGCCTTCTTGTCGCTCTGAGCGCAGCGAAGAGTCTCGGCGCTGCACCACCCCGCGCGAAGACAAGATTCTTCGCTACGCTCAGAAAGACAATACTGGTGTGATACTCGGCTGACGGGGGTAGAAAGAAAGCCTGTACCCGGCCTGGTTCGTTCAATATGATAGAGCCTGTGACAACCCCGAGCAGATCGCGGGGTTGTTCTTGTCTGCCGAGCCCTCCCGCGCCCATTCGATATTGCCGTCGCTAGAACCAGGAAACCATGACTGTCGATAACCGCAACGCAAACAAGCCGGCGCGCCTGCTGTTGCTGGCCGGGGGCAGCTTGCTGCTGGCCGGGGCCGCGCTGCTCGCGGTCCCGCGCATCGCACCGGGGGCCGCGCCGCCCACCGCGCCCGCGCCGATTGTGCCCACAGCCACCGGGGCCGCTCCCAGCGCGACGCCGGCGCCACCCACCGCTGTACCCACTCTGCCGCCCGCACTATCCGCCGTGGTGCCTGCGACGCCGGAGCCGCCCACGGCGGCCCCGACGGGGCGCCCCGCCGCGGCCCTGGCCCGCCCCATCCGCTATGCCGCCATCGGCGCCTCGGATACGGTCGGCCTGGGCACCACCGACCCGGCGCACCTGAACTGGACGGCGCGTATCGCCGGCCAATTGCCGCCCGATACCGTCTACCAGCGTTTCGCGCGTAGCGGGATCACGTTGTACGAAGCAATGGGCGTGGAGGTGCCGGCGGCTGTGGACTTCCGGCCCAACCTGATCACCGTGTGGCTGGTGGTCAACGACGCCTTGCGCGGGGTGCCGTTGCCGGTCTATCAGAAGGAACTGGCCGCGCTGCTGGACGAACTGACGACGAAGACCGACGCGACAGTGGTGCTGTTGAACGCGCCGGATATCTCGAATGTCTTGCAGCCCGATGCCTCGCTGCAGACGCGCCTGCAGATGCGTAGCGTGGCCGAGATCTGGAACCAGGGCATCGCCACGGCGGCGGCGCCCTACGGGAACCGCGTGCTGATCGTCGATCTGTTCGCGCCGTCGGAACAGGCGCCCCATCACGCCGAGTGGCTGTCGCCGGATGGGTTCCACCCCAGCGCCGCCGGATACCAGGAGATCGCCGACACGGCCGTGGCGACGATGCGCCGCGCCGGGCTGATTCCTTAAGCCGCCGAGCCCTCGCGGGCCGGCGGTGGAAAGGCTAGCATGGCCAAAAACGGAGACGGGCGGCGCCGGTCGCGCGATAACAGCATCAGTTTGCTGGGCGTGCAGCGCGCGCCGCGCGACGGCGGGGTCGAAGCCCTGACCGTGCAGACCGACCGGGGCGATATACACGGCTGCTACCACCCCGCCGGCCCCGACGGCACGCCCGGCGGGGCGGTGGTGCTCTGGGTGGGCGGCGCCGGGGGCGGCACGGAGGGGCCGGCGGGCGGCATCTACCGCACGCTAGCCGCGCAACTGGCCGGGGAGGGCATCGGCTCGGTGCGCCTCGACTACCGCTATCCCAACGTGCTGTTGGAGTGCCTGGCCGATGTGCTGGTCACACTGGCCTGGCTGGAGGACGCCGAAGGGGTGCGGCGGGCGGCGCTGGTCGGGCACTCGTTTGGCGGCGCGGTGGTCATCGACGCGGGGGCGCTCAGCCCCATCGTCAAAACGGTGGTCGCGCTCTCCTCGCAGACCTATGGCGCCGACCTGGTGGGCGATGTCAGCCCGCGCACGCTGCTGCTAGTCCACGGCGCCGCCGACCAGGTGCTGCCTGCATCTTGCTCGCGCCGGCTTTATGAGGCCGCCGCCGAGCCGCGCGAACTGGTGATCTATCCGGGTGCCGGGCATGGTCTCGACGAGTGTGCCGCCGAGTTGCACAACCTCCTCTATACGCACCTGCGCGAACATCTGGCCCCGCAGGGCCGCTAACCGGGCCCGGCTTCCCGGCCCGCAGCGCCGCCCGGTGGAACACAATCTGCTCTAGCTACGGTGTGAAATATAGGCGCCGGTGCGCCAGGCGCCGCGAAATCCCCGTCATTGTTTGGTCCCCCGGCCTATGTGGTTGCCGCTGGGGCGCGACCGAAGCCCCAGGCCCGGCATCTGACCGGCGCGTTCACGATCGGGATTTCGCCCGCGGGCACTGGTATTGGTACGCCTGACGGCTGACCGGGTCACCGGGTTTGCAATACCGGTGATCGCCTGCCGGCGAGGTTATTGGTTTCCCTGGAATCGCGCACACGGGACCCTCGCCACCTTTGGGCAGGAGCGATCAGGCCGGGGCGGAGAGAGGGGACACTCCAATGACCACGCTATCCTGGCGGCTGCCGGTGGCGCTGGCGGCGGCGCTGCTGGCGGGCAGCCTGCTTGCCGGGCCGGCCACGCGGGCCGCCGCCCCACCGCCGGATCTGGGGGCCGGGCGCGTCGCCCGCAACCTGACCTACTGTACGGGCGGCGGGCAACCACTCACCATGGACCTCTACTTCCCCAGTCGAGCCGCGGCCATCCCCATGCCCGTGGTGGTGTTCGTGCATGGCGGCGGCTGGGAGATCGGGGATAAGGACACGCCCGACGAGATCGCGCCGGAGATGATCGGGCGCGGCTACGTGGTGGCGGCGATCAATTACCGGCTGGCGCCCGCGTGGCGCTGGCCCGCGCCCATCGAGGACGTGAAGTGCGCCATCCGCTACCTGCGCGCCGAGGCGGGCACCTATCACCTGGACCCCGACCGCATCGGCGTGTGGGGCAGCAGCGCGGGCGGGCACCTGGCGGCGCTACTAGGCCTCACCGACAGCCGCGCCGGGTTCGACGGCCAGGGCGGCTACGCTGACCAGTCGAGCCGCGTGCAGGCGGTAGTCGATCTGTACGGCCCGACCGATCTGCCGGCCCTGACCCAGACGGGCAGCGACCGCATGCTGGAGACGCTGCAACGGGTCTTCGGCGCGGGCGGTAAACTGCCCGCCGCCCTCTTGCGGCAGGCCAGCCCTGTCACATATGTGTCCGGCGACGCGCCGCCGTTCCTGATCCTCCAGGGCGATAAGGACACCATGGTGCCGGCGAGCCAATCGGCAGAACTGTACCGCCGGCTGCAGGCGGCGGGCGTGCCCGCGACACTGGTGGTGGTGCGCAACGGCGACCACGGCTTTGTGCCGGCGGGCGGGCCGGTGAGCCCGTCGCAGGCCGAGCGGACCCGGCTCATCGGCGATTTCTTCGACCGCTATTTGCCGGCACCCACCACGGCACATAGCGCCGCTGCGCCCGGTTTGCCCCCGTTCTGGGCCTTGCCGGACCTGGCGCAGACGATCCGCGACCGGATCCGCGATCTGGCGAGCGCATATCACGGGATGCCGGCGCGGTAACACCTGCCCCGAATAAAGACCCCCGGTCGCCTGTCCGGCCACCGGGGGTTTCGTGTGCCCGCGCGCGTTTATGGCCCGCCGTAGGCCAGGGTGACGAGCTTGGAAACCTGGCCGCGGGTGGCGGTGTTGCCGGGGCGGAAGTAGGGCCGGCGCCCGGCGTCACACGGCTCACCGGGGCTGCCGCAGTCGTAGCCGCTGACAATGTGGTTGGCGGCGACGGCTTCCACGTAGCCATAGAAGGGGCTGCCCGCCGGCACGTCGGTGAAGGTGGGCGTGGCCGGGTTCGGGATGGTGTAGCCGCGGGCCAGCGCGATGACCTTGCTAAGCTGGCCGCGCGTGATGGCGGCCCACGGGCGGAAGTAGGGCCGGCGCCCGGTGTCACACGGTTCGCCGGGGCCGCCGCAGTCGTAGCCGCTGATGATCCCATGACTCGCGCCCGTCTCGATGAAGCGGTAGAAGGCGTTGCCCGGCGGGACATCGGCGAATGCCGGCGTGGTGGGGTTGAGTAGCGGCCAGCCCGCGGAGTTCACGACCATTTTCAGCAACTGGCCGCGCGTGACATCGGCGTCCGGGCGGAAGTAGAGGCCGGGGCAGGGTTCCCCCGGCGCGCCACAGGAGTAGCCGCTGATGATGCCGCGGCAGGCCAGCCAGTGGATGTAGACGGCGAAGGTCTGGCCCGCGGGCACATCGACGAAGGTGATCGTACACGGGACCGCGGTGGCGGTGGGCAGGGGCGTGTTCGTCGCCGTGCGCACCGGGATGCGCGTGGCCGTGCCGGCCGGCGCGACCGCGGTGCGGGTCGCGGTAGACGTGCTGCCAGGCGCGGGAGTCAGCGACGGGACAGCGGTATGCGTAGCCGTAGGCGTGGGCGATGCCGTCGCCGTGCGGGTTCCGCTCGGCGTCGCCGAAGGGATCGGCGTGGGCGTGGCCGTCCGCGTGGGCGTGGCGGTATGCGTATCGGTCGGGGTGGCCGTGGGCGTGGCGGTATGTGTGGCCGTGTGGGTCGGCGATGGGGTCGCGGTGCTGGTATCGGTCGGGGTGGCGGTTGGCGACGGGGTGCGCGTGGGCGTGCCGGTGGGCACCGGCGTGGCCGTCTGTGTCGCCGAGGGGATCGCCGTGGCGGTGCGGGTGCTGGCCGGTGTGCGCGTGGGCGTGCGCGTCACCGTGGCGGTGCGGGTGACGGTCGGAGTGCGCGTGGATGTGGCCGTGCGCGTGGCGGTCGGAGTGCGCGTATCGGTCGCGGTGCGAGTGACGGTCGGCGTGGCAGTATCCGGCGGCGTGGACGTAGCGCTGGGCGGCAGCGGGGTGGGGGTGCTCGTGCCGGTCGGGCCGGGCGTGCGCGTCATGGTCGCCGTGCGGGTGGGCGTGGCCGTGCCCGCCGCCACCGGGGTGCGGGTGAAGGTGGCCGTGTTGGTCGGGCGGGGCGTGGCCCCGGTGGCCGTGGGCGGCTGGGGCATGGCGGTGCGCGTGGGCCGCACGCCGATGTCGTAGAAGCCCTGGTTGTCGCACGCCCGCGGCTGGCCGTCCCAGTAGCCCGCGAAGTAATCGAGCACGTTGGCCGTCAGTTGCTCGATGCGCTGGTCGGCGTCGTTGGAGAGCAGGTCGGGCTGGAACTGGTTGTTGCTGTACGAGTGATCGATCAGGCCCCAGGACCAGCGGATGGTGCCCATCGAGAACACGTGCGCGCCGCTGGGGGCGGTGTACATGACGGTGTTCGCCGGGTTGGTCCGCCCCAGGTAGTTGATAACCGGGCTGTTCGAGACGAGGTCGAGGCCCGGCGGGGACGAGCCGTTGTCGAACGCCGTGTTCCACTCGTAGCCCACGATGTTATTGATCCGGGTGCCCGGTTGGATGTTGGTGCAGTCGAAGTACCAGCGGTTGGCGGGCGCGTTCGCCACCCAGGCGGCATTATAGCCCTCGGTGCGGTACCAGTTGTCGTCGAAGAAGTAGTAGCCGAGCAGGGCGTTCTCATTCCGGTTCAACGGCGGGTCGTGGAAGCGGACGGTGGCGTTCGGCGAGGTTTTGATCGGGTCGAGGTTCAGATCCTTGTAGCAGGTGATGACGCGGTTGGGGCCGACCGCCGAGGCCGTCAGGCGGATGTTCCAGTAGGCTTCGTTGGCCGAGGCGAAGATCAGGTTGGTGCCGCTGTCGCGCAGGGCATCGACGTTGTCGTGTTCGGCCCAGGTCCAGTATTCGGGGTGCCCGGTGGTGAGGAAGACGCGGTGGTTTTGCAACAGCGCCGGGTTGGTGGCGGTATCGACATCGCTGATATAGGCCACGTCGTAGCCGGAGGCTTCCAGCCAGCGGATCATGTCGATATCCCAGTAGAAGAACTCGCCGGTGCCCCAGCCCGCTTCGTAGGGCCGGTCGAAGGAGACCTGGTAGGCGCGGTCGCGGCCGTCATTGTTGTGCGACTCGTAGAGGCTCTCGCCGCCGTAGAGGTTGTAGGCCTGGTTGGTCTTGGCCGCCTGCTGCACCAGGATCGGCGCCGCGTAGCCGTCGTTGCGCACCACGAAGTAGACATAGGC
>DASSGZ010000103.1:0-2949 GCA_035693165.1 Chloroflexia bacterium
GGCGAGTTCGCCCTGCGTCAGCCCCTCGGTAGTGCGAGCCGCCCGGATCGCGTGTGCTAAAGCGCGCATTTCGCTGCTCATCGGATCATACTTCCTGCCGTTCCCGATTCTGCACTGCCGCAGCCCACAGTGCGGATCCAATATACTGTTCGTTAGACTGCCGATAGGAGGGGTCTCGACACAGCAGCGCGAGGATGGCTCCTGGCTATCCCTGCGGCTCCTCCCAGCCGTTGGGCACCGGGGCGGGACCTGCGGACTCCAGGCTGCCCAGCTCTCTGTCGCCCGCGTCGGCCTGGGCGTTCAGCAGTCGGATCATCACCGAGACGACCAGCGCCTCGGCCTGCTCGACGGCTTCGCGCAGCTCCGCGGGTTGCGCTGCCCAGGGCACGAGCAACTGCGCATCGCGCAAAAAGGAGGTGGCGATCATCAGCCGGCCCGGCAAGGTGCCCATCTCGCGTTCGTAATATTCGATCAGGGGGCCGAGCGGGGCCAGGCGAGCCTCGGCAGTGGCGCCGACCCCGGCATCTAGAGTGGGCAGATCACCGCAGAATTCCATAGCCTCCTCCTGCCGGCCCTACGGACGTGGGGCGACGGCACCCGCCGCGCATAGTCGCCGGATCTCGGCCAGCAAGCGGGGCACGCTCGCCGCCGCCGCTGCCGCCACCGGCGCGCTCAACCCCATGGTCAGATCATCGCACGATTCCGGTTGGCAGCCCCACAGATACACGGCAGGCGGCAACGCGCCGAGCGCCTTGGCCAGGATCATCGCCCGCGCCGGCGTCGCCAGGTGCATGTCGGCCAGGAAGTCCTGCCGTTCCACATAGGGCAGCGCGGCCACATCGGGCACCTCCGGTGCCAGCAAATACGTCGTGCCCGGCGCCCCGCCGTGATCCACCGCGTCTACGATCAGCAGCGCCCCGTAGCCTTCGAGCAGTTCATGCACCAGCCGCATCCCGCCGATCCCGACCTCGATCACGCTCACCCCCGGCGGCAAAGCGGCGCACCGGGCGAGGCGTTGCACGACCTCCACCCCAAAGCCGTCATCCCCGCGCAGCACGTTGCCGAATCCGGCCACCAGCACGCGGGTGGACGCGCCGGCGGCCTGCGGCGGAGTCTGATCGCCCATCAGCCGAGCGCCACCGGCGCGACGTTGAGCGCCAACTGGATCGTGCCTTCGCGGATCGCCACCGGGATCACGTCGAGCCGACCTGATTCCCCGTCCAGGCGCTTTCCGGTGCGCGCGTCGAATACGCAATTATGCCAGGGGCAAAGCAGCGTAAAGTCGCGCAAGCGCCCGCCGTCCAGCGGCAGGTCCGAGCCGGGACAGGCATTACGGTAGGCATAGATTTCGCCCGCCACGTTACACAGCAAAATCGGCTTGCCCGCGACCACGATGCCCTGCATACTGCCAGGGGGGAGGGATTCGACGGAACCGGCGGCGGTGAACACGGGGCGATTCAGCGGACGGGCCTCGCCCACGGCCTGCAACGGGATAAAGCCACCCCGGCCCCGTTGCGGCACCGCCACCGGCTCGTGTACCTCGATGCCCTGGAAGCCGGGGAATCCCTCCCGCAGCGCGGCTTCGATGCCCCGCTTGAGGGTCATCGCGGAGCCCGCACATCCCTGGCACGCGCCACTCAGCCGCAGATGCACTATCCCCTCGACCACATCCAGCACCTCAACGGCGCCGCCGTGCGAGGCAATGTACGGGCGCACGGACTCCAAGGCCGCCTGCACTTCTTCGAGCGGGTCCAACTCCAGCGGGGCCAAGTCGTAGAGTTGCAGCAGCATGGTCACGGCCTCGTCCGCCAGCGCTTTCGCCAGCACGGTCGGACTCCCCTGCCAGAGGACTTCCACCAGACGACGCACGCCCTCGCGATGCAATGCGTCCACCAGCGCCAGCATTTCCAGCGCCTGGTCGCGCACGGCCTGATTAGGATGCTGCTCGAAGCCCTGAATCAGGTGATCCAGGCGCGCGGCAACCTCCGCCAGGCTTTCCTGCGCGGGGGCGTTGCCCTCAGCGTCCATTACCCGATCCCTGTCCAGTGCCTGACCCCTTATCGGGGCCTTGTTCCCCGTCGGACCCGCCCCGCGGACTGCAATGCACGCATTGGTCCGCCGGTAAGTCCTTGCAGTGCGGGCAGTTCGGCGGGCAATCGCCGTGCGCCTGGCCCGTTAGCCCCGAGAACTCGTCCGCGAATCGGCGCGCGCCCTCCTGCTCGCCATACGGCGTGAAGGCGTAGCTGGGGGCGGGCGTCTGGCCCACGCGCCGCAAGTAGCCGTCTGTGACCAGCCGTTCCAACTGCGCGGCGACCGTCGACTCAGACAGCGTCAGAAAGGTTTGCAGGTCGCGGGCGGCGACCGTCGTGCCGAAGCCCTCGCCCTGATACCAGTAGATCACTTGCAAAATCTCGTCGCGCACGGCCAAGTCGTCGAGCGCGGATCCGGCGCCCGGCCCATCTGCCAACTCCACCGCATACCTACGGTCGTCCATGCTTAGCGTTCTCCCTCCACACCGGCCAGGCTCGGCGCCCGGTCCTGCGGGCTCGATGAAAGCGCCGTGAGGGGACCGAGAGCCAGCGCACGGGTCGTCGTGAGCAGTGCGGGCATGGCCGCCTGCACCACCGGGCTAAAGGCTGCGCCCCACTCCACGTCGCACGGCTCGACCTCGATCACCACGACCTCACGCGGCCAGATGCCGAAATGGCCGCCGACGATCAGCAGATTATCGAGATCGATCACCCCCATAATGGCCTCGCCGACCCGGCCCTGGATTTCCTCCGGGCCGGGCAGGCAGCCGTCCCACCGATAGCAATAGATCCCGCCCGGCGCCCGGTGGCGCACCGCCGCCGCGACCAGCACAACCCGGCTGTAGTGGTCGGGCCGATCCTCGAACCGCTGCACCACGGCAATCGGGCCGAAGCTCAGGTCTTCGATCTCCACGCCCGG
>DASSGZ010000104.1:0-26015 GCA_035693165.1 Chloroflexia bacterium
CCGCACCCGGCCCTTGCGGGCGGGCGGCGGCACGACCGGGGCGGGCGCCGGCTGTGGCTCGTGTATGCTCATAACGGCTCCTCAAGTTGCGGCGGAAATGGCGGGGTGCGGGCCGCAGACTCTCCATTATACCATCCGCGCTCGCGCCCGCCACGCTTGCATTGCGCTCGCTTTGCGGGTATAAAACCTACAGAGACCGCTACGTGAGTTGGCCGGGTATAGCCCGAGACGAATTTGTCACAGGAGGAACGCTTCATGGATGGATCCAGGCAGGCCAATGGCGGCCCCACGCAGGTCAATCCGCAGATTTTTCGGGAATATGACATCCGCGGGATCGTGGATAAGGATCTGACGGGACCCGTGCTGGAGGCCATCGGTATGGCCTACGGCACCTGGCTGTACCAGCAGGATGCCGGGACCGGCGGCGCGCGCAAGCGGGTGGCGGTCGGGCGCGATGTGCGCCTCTCGTCCAGGCGCTTCGCGGAGTCGCTGATCGTCGGGCTGCGCAAGGCGGGGTGCGACGTGATCAACGTGGGCGAGGTGCCGACGCCGGTGCTGTACTTCGCGGTGGGCTATTACGACACCGACGGCGGCATCGAGGTGACGGCGAGCCACAACCCGCCGGAGTTCAACGGGCTGAAGATGCGCAAGCGCTTCGGCGGGCGCAACGCGCCCCTGGCCTCGCCGGAAGTGCAGGCCGTGGGCAAGCTGGCCGTTAGCGGGCAGTTCGACACCTCGCGTGGCGAGGGCGGCTACCAGGAAGAGCATATCCTGGAGCACTACAAGCAGTACATTTTCGACACGGTCAAGCCCGCCCGCAAGCTCAAGGCGGTGATCGACGCGGGGAACGGCGCCTGCGGCCCCACCGCCGTGGACCTCTACACGCGCATGGGCGTCGAGGTGGTGCCTCTCTTCATCGAACCCGACGGCTCGTTCCCGAACCACATGCCCAACCCGCTCAAGGAAGAAAACATGGTCGACCTGCAGGCCAAGGTCCGCGAGACGGGTGCCGACATCGGCATCGGCCTGGACGGCGACGGCGACCGGCTGGGCGTGGTGGACAACGAGGGCAACATCCTCTGGCCCGACCAGTACATGATTTTGCTGGAGCGCGAGGTGCTGGCGCAGAAGTCCGCGCCGATCATCTTCGACGTGAAGTGCTCACGCGCGCTGATCGAGGACATCCGCAACCAGGGCGGCGAGCCGGTCATGTGGCGCACGGGCTACACCAATGTGTTTGCCAAGCGGTTGGAGACGGGTGCCCCGTTCGCCGGGGAGTTCAGCGGCCACATGTTTTTCGACGATCCGCAACTCGACTTCGACGACGGCATGTACGCCGGGGCGCGGCTGCTGCGCGCGCTCGGCGGCGACGACCGGCCGATCAGCGAACGCTTCAAGGATGTGCATAAGTATTACAACACGCCCGAGGGCCGCATGGACGTGGCCGAGACGCGCAAGTTCGAGGTGATCAAGGGGCTGGTGGAGAAGTTCCAGCAGCAGTACCAGGTCGTGACAATCGACGGCGCGCGGGTCGAGTTCCCCGACGGCTGGTTCCTGGTGCGGGCCAGCAACACCGAGCCGTCGCTGACCACGCGCTTCGAGGCCGAGACGCCGGAACGGCTGGAGGAGATCAAGGGCATCCTGCGCGACGCCCTGCAAGCCTATCCCGACGTGCACGCCAACTTCTAGGGCGGCAGGCCGGTTTGAAACCGGCCCCTACGACGCGATAGGGCGGCAGGCCGGTTTGAAACCGGCCCCTACAGGTCAAAATCGACGAAGCCCGGCCAGGCCGTGGTGATCCGTGACGTGCGGACCCCGCGGCCTGGCCTTGTTTGTGCTGATTGATCGGATGCCGGGCAGTAATTGGCGGCATTGTGGTATAATGGAATCGATTCCAACAGGAGGAACAGGCCGGGCTGTTCTTGAGCATAGTAGGAGGCCATGGCCATGGCACGCGAATTTGAAACCGACAGCACTGGCGCTCCGGCGCCCCACGCGGGCGAGAGTGAGCCGGACGTTACCCACAACGCACCCAGCGGCGAACTTATCGTGCAGGGGCGGACCGTCATCGATCCTGCGGAGGCACACGATCTTGAGGTGCGCGGCGTGACCGTCATCGACAAGGGGCGGCGCAGTTATCGCAATAAGCTGGTTAACCGCGGGCGCACAGTGATCGACCGGCGATCCGAGCAGTAGCGCCCGCCGCCGCGATCCGAAAGCTGGCGGGCGCATTGGGGTCCGGCGTATCGCGCCTGGCGGCGCTCAGGCGGGGGCCGGGGTGCGGTCGCGCATCATGCCGCCGGACCGGTTATAGCGGACGGCGACGACCTCGGCCAGGATGGCGAGGGCAATCTCGGCAGGCGTTTTGCCGCCGATGTCGAGGCCGATAGGGGCGTGGATGCGCGCGATCTGCTCCTCCGTCACTCCCTGCGCGCGCAGCGACTCCAACCGGCTCTGATGCGTGCCGCGGCTGCCGATGGCGCCGATGTAAACGGCATCCGACGCCAGCGCCTCGATCAGCGCCGGTTCGTCAAACTTGGGATCGTGAGTCAGGACGACGACGGCGGTGGACGAGTCGATATGCAGCATACGCAGGGCATCGTCGGGCCACTCGGTCAGCACCCAGTCGGCTTCGGGGAAGCGCTCCGGGGTGGCGAGGGCGCCGCGGGCGTCGATTACGGCCACGGAGTAACCCAGTTGCTTCGCCAGCCGGTGCAGCGGGATGGCGGTATGCACGGCGCCGACGATGACGAGGCGCGGTGGCGGCGGGAAACTCTGGATGAAGACCGCCCAATCGCCCACCGGACTGGTGTAGTCACGGAGTTCGGACCGCCCGGCGGCCAGCATGGTCCGGCTGTCGGCGGCAATGGCGGCGTCGATGGCCGGGTCGATGCTGCCGGCGGGTTCGCCCGTGGCCGGCACCAGCAGCTTGGCACCGGGGCGGGGGCCGCGGATAGCCGTCGCCAGGCTCGCCGCTTCCCCGGCGCGCAGGTGCGCGGTGAGTTCGCTGTACATGCCGCTCACCAGTCCAGCGGTTCGACAAACACGTCGATGCGTCCGCCGCACGACAGGCCGACATCGGTCAGCATGTCGGCGGTGATGCCGTATTGCAGCAGGCGCGGCGTGCCTGAGCGGAGGACGCGCAGCGCTTCTTCCACCACCGCGCCCTCGACGCAGCCGCCGCTGACGGACCCCGCCAGTTCGCCCTCGCCGGAGATCGCCATTTTGGCGCCCGCGTACCTTGGCGCCGTGCCCTCGACGCGCACGACCGTGGCCATGGCCACGGCTTTGCCCGCGGCCCGCCACTGCTCAATCGCCGGTAACACATCGTGTAAAAAGGTATCTGTTTCCATGGTGCGTGCTCCATTCGGTTCGGATTCGGATGGTGTACAAGACCTGATATCCGCTGTGCTATCATTATACCGGAAGTCGCCGGAGCCGTTCTGTAAGCGGGATGGGCCGGCGGTTTGCCGGACGCACGAAATAGGCGATCATGGCGGCGGGGCGTGGATGCCCTCCGGCACCTGGGCCAGGGTGTGCTGGTGGCGGAGCGGGCGCGTGGGCGGGATGGCGCCGAGCAGGGTGGCGAGAGCTTCGAGGCTGCGCAGATTGTTGGCGGGCAGGAAGTCGTCGATATGGGGCAGCGCCGCGGCCATGCCGCGGGTAAGCGGGCGGTAGCCGGGCAGCCCGAGCAGCGGATTGAGCCAGATCAGCCGGAAGGCCATGCGCTGCAGATAGGCCATCTCGGCTTCGAGCAGGGCCGGGTCGCCGCGGTCCCAGCCGTCGCTGATGATGCAGACGACGGCGCCCTGGCCGAGCACGCGCCGCGCCCAGGTGGTGTTGAACGTGCGCAGGGCTGCGCCGATGCGCGTGCCGCCCGACCAGTCCACGACGGTATGGCCCACCTCTTGCAGCGCCGTGTCCACGGTGCGCGCCCGTAGCTGGCGGGTGATGCGGGTCAACCGGGTGGCGAAAACGAAGATCTCGGCGTGGTGCAGGCCGCGGCTGAGTGTGTGCAGGAAATGGAGCAAGAGCCGGGTGTAGGGCGCCATCGAGCCGCTGATGTCGCAGATGAGCACGATAGGCCGGGGCTTCCGGCGCGGCCCGCGCCAGGCCAGGTGCAGCGGCACGCCGCCGTGGCGCATGGCCCGGCGCAGAGTGCGCTCCACGTCTAGCCGCCGCCCGCGGCGGGCTGGGGCCAGACGGCGGGTGCGGCGCGTGCCGGGTTCCCAGCGCCAGGTCGCCAGCATGGCGCGGGCCTGGGCCAGTTCGTCGCCGGTGAAGTCGGCAAAGTCGATCTGGCGCAACTGCTCGTAGCCGCTGTAGAGCAGCAGTTGATCGGGCAGCGTGGTGTCCTCGCCGTCCTCGCCGGGCAGGTCGGGGGCGTCAATGGCCGTGGTGCGTTCGACCGTGGGCAATATCTCGCTGCCGGGCGCGGCGGTACTCAGCGCCTGGCTTTCGCGCTCGCTGGTGGGCTGATTTTCCGGGCGGGGCGTGGCCGTGTCCGAGGGGATGATAATCTGGCGGGTGCGACCCCAGAACTGGCGAAAGATCAGGTCGAAGCGCGGCCAATCCTCGTGGCGGCTGCAGAGCAGCGCCCGCGCGGTGTAGTAGATCGTCTGGCGGTCGGCCCAGTCCTGGGTGGGGTCGCTCAGCACGCTGAGCAGATCGTGCATCTGGTCCGCGGTGGTCTGCACGCCGTTGCGCCGCAACAGCCGCCCGAAGTCGATCCAGCGGCGGACAAGTTTATCCCCCAGCGCGTCCACGGGCTTCCGCCTTTTGCACGAGCGGCGCCAACTCCCCGCGCAGCCGCTCGATGTCTTCCTGATGCTTCAGCAGCACACCCAGCGTGTCGCTGACGACTTCGGCGGTGAGCGTCTGCTGCTCCAGGGCCAGCAGGGCGGCGGCCCAATCGAGGGTTTCGGCCACGCCGGGCAGCTTGTAAAGGTCCAGCCGGCGGATCTCCTGGACCAGCGCGACGATGCCCGTCGCCAGCCGCTGCGGCAAGTCGGGCAGGCGCGTGGTCAGCACGGCCAGTTCCTTGTCGAAGGTGGGATAGTCGATCCAGTGATAGATGCAGCGCCGTTTAAGGGCGTCGTGGATCTCGCGCGTGCGGTTGCTGGTGATGACGACGGCGGGCGGCTGCGTTGCGCGGAAGGTGCCGACTTCGGGGATGGTGACCTGGAAGTCGGCCAGCAGCTCCAGCAAGAACGCCTCGAACTCCTCGTCAGCGCGGTCGAGTTCGTCAATGAGCAGGACAGGGCGGCCCGGCCCAGGGTAGGTGACGGCGGCCAGGATAGGGCGCTCGATCAGGAAATCGGGGCCGAAGAGGTGGGCGGTGTCGAGGGTGGCCTCTTTGTGCCCGGCTTCGAGCAGGCGGATCTGCATCATCTGCCGGGCGTAGTTCCACTCGTAGACGGCGGTGCTGATGTCCAGCCCTTCGTAACATTGCAGGCGGATCAGCGGCGTGCCGAGCAGCGTGGCGAGGGTGCGGGCGACGGCGGTTTTGCCGACGCCGGCTTCGCCTTCGAGAAACAACGGTTTGGGCAGGCGCCAGCTCAGGTAGAGGGCGGTTGCCAGGGCGCGCCCGGCGATATAGCCCTGGGCGGCCAGGGCCGCATCCAGGGCGGGAATCGACGCGAAGGCCGCCCCGGCGGGATCGCCGGAAGGGGTTGTCAGCACGAGGGCGGGCGCCTCCTTTGCGGCTCGCCGGGGAGCCGCGGGTCATGCCGGCCCACGGCCGGCTGGGTGCTCATCAGCCATGGCCGGACGGCGGGACCGGCCCGCTCATTCCGGCACTCTCCGAAACCCACTGGTTGCTGATCGGACTCAGGAAATCGACAGCCACCCAGAAGGGTTCGCCGTTGTCGCCCGTGTGGCGGTGCAGCCGGAACTGGTAGGTGCCGGTCTGGACCTCCTCGGCCTTGCCGGGCCGCGTGACGTGCGACGTGCGCGTGACCTCGACGGTAGCGATGCCGCCGTGGTCGGTGGCCTGGGCGTTCCAGTCGAGCAGCTTGACCTTGATGTCGCTGTAGTTGACGGTGCTCAACTGGCCGGCGCTAGCTTCATCCTGCTGTTTTTGCAGCAAGGGCAGCGTGTAATCGCGGTAGGCGAAGTTGGTCATTTCGCCGGTTGTGGTCAGGTCGAAGCTGCCGCCGGGCACCAGCGTGCGGGCGGCATAGAACCGCTGGAAGTAGTCGTTCATCTCGCGCTGCACCTGGTCCGGCGACAGCGTGTTATCGCCCTTGGCCTGCGAGATCCAGATCTTGGTGGCCGGGTTGTAGAAGTCGTAGGCTTGCCAGGCGGCATTGCCGTCGGCCAGGACGGTGCGCTTGAGCTTGAACTGATAGGTGCCGGTCTGCGGGGGCTGGACGCCGTCGGCGCGCACCTCGTTCAGCGTGCGCGTTACCTCGACAAAGGCGTTGTCGCTGCCGTCGGCCTCGTGGCCGAAGCTGAGCACTTTCATGCTCAGGTTGGCGTAGTTGGCCTCGCGCAGTTTGCCGGTCTCGGCGTCGGCCTCGTTTTGCTGGAGCAGGGCCAGCGTGTAGTCGCGGTACGGCGGCGCGGTCAGGTTGCCGATGGTCGCTAGATCGAACATGCCGCCCGGTTCCAGGGTGCGGGCCTTGTAGAACAGGTCGAAGAATGTGTTCAGTTGGGCGGTGAAAGCCTCCGGCCCCGTGGCGCCCGCGGTGTCCAGCGGGACAGGGCTGGGCGCCTCGGTCGGCGCGACCGACGGGATGACGAACACATCGCCTACCGTGGGCCCCGGCGTCTCGGCGGCGGGCGTCTCGGCGGGCGCCGCGGTCTCGGTCGGCGGGGCAGCCGGCGTGCCGGGCACGGTCGTCTCCGCCGGGCCGGCCTGTGTGGGCGCGGTGGTGGCGGTGGCAAGCACGGCCACCGGCGTGCCCGTCTCATCAGACAAGTTGAGATCCGACTGGATGTTGATGCCGTTTAGCACGAAGACGCAGATCACACAGAGCAGCAGCACGCCGGCGGCGCTACCGCCCAGGACCCACCAGAGCCGGTTGCCGCCGCCGCGATTGCCGGGCGGCGCGGGGGGCGGGCCGCCATAGCCAGGGGGCGGACCATAGCCCTGCGCCGGGGGGCGATATTCCTGCGGCGTGCCCGCGGGCGGACCGTAATTCTGCGGCGCGCCGGGTGCGGGGCCGTAGCTTTGCTGGGCCAGGGGCTGAGCCGGATACGGCGGTTGCGTGATGTGGGCGGCGGGCGGCGCCGGCGCGACCGGGATGGTCGTGGCATGGCCGGGCGCGGGCGGGTTGGTAGGACCGGCCGGTGGGGTGCCCGGCAAGGGCGGCGCCATGACAGGGCGGTGTTCCGGGCGGGCGTCTGCGGGCGCGGCGTTCATGATGGCTTCATGGGCGGCGCGCGCGAACTCGTCGGCGGTCTGGTAGCGCTCGTCGGGCGCTTTCGCCATGGCTTTCAGCACCACGCGCTCCAGGGCCTCCGGGATCGCCGGATCGATGCTGCGTGGGAGCGGGAGCGGGTCGTTCATGTGCTTGATGACGACGGCGAACGGGGTATCGGCGTCGAAGGGCACACGGCCCGTGATCATCTCGTAGAGCACGACGCCCAACGAATAGATGTCGGTGCGCGAGTCGACGGGCCCGCCCCGGCCCTGCTCGGGGCTCATGTAGGCGGGCGTGCCTGACAGGCCGCCGCTCGCGCTCACGCCGGAGGTGCCGACGATCTTGGCGATGCCGAAGTCGGTGAGCAGGGGCTGGCCCTTGGCCGTGAACATGATGTTCTGCGGCTTCACGTCGCGGTGGATCATGCCCATGCTATGGGCGTAGGCGAGCGCGCCGCCGATGGCGGTGATGATCTCGTCAATGCGCGCCAGGTCGAGTCGCTTGCTCTGCTGGGCCTGCTGGTGGAGCACCTGTTTGAGGTTGGGGCCGTCGATGAACTCCATGACCATGAAGTAGATATCGCCTTCGTTGTCGTAGTCGAACACCTGGACGATATTCGGATGGCGCAACGAGGCGACGGCGCGCGCTTCACGGCTAAAGCGCTCGCGGGCGCCGTCCTCTTCCAGCAGGAAGGGGTGAAGCACTTTCACGGCGACATAGCGATCGAGTGCGGGCTGGAAGGCTTTATAGACTTCGGCCATGCCGCCCCGGCCGATCCGCTCCAGTACGCGGTAACGGCCCAGTGTCTTGCCGGTCAACTCGCTCATCGGGGAAATTCTCCTGGATCCATGGCAGGCAGTGGTCTCCGCCCGCTGTCGCTTCTATTTTAGGACGACGCAGGCCGAAATGCAACCTGCCCAACCGGCCATCCGCCCATAACCCTATGTTACCCACCGCAAAGACGCGAAGGACGGAACTAATACAAGTCATCTTTGCGTTTTTCGTTTCTGCGTGATGAACTTACAAACGGATATGCGGCGCAGCAGGCCCGGCCACCGGGCGTCATGCAACAGGGGTAGCCGGTTAGACTACCCCTGTGCATATAATGCGCGTTGCGCCGGGAAGATACGGGCCGCGCGCTAATCAGGGCAGCGGCCAGATGGAGAAGTCTTCATAGCGGGTGGCGGCGCCGGTGACTTCGTCCCCGGAGACCAGGCCCGTCGCCACGGAGATGTCGCCGGCCTCGTTTTTGTCGCCGAGGTCCAGCTTACCTACGTAGTAGCCGTTCACGAAGAAGAAGCCCTGGTCGTCGTTGACGATGAGCGTGAGCAGGTTCGACCCGGTGGCCGAGAGGTCGAGATGATCCACGGACTCGTAGCCGGTGTTGTCGTTGTGGTACCAGGCGGTCCACTCGGCATCGGAGTTTACTTCGACTTCGTAATCCTCGTTCTTGCCGGTGTGGCGGAAGAAGAAGCCATAGTCCCAGGGCTTCTTCGCCGCGTCATAGGGATTGTAGAAGCGGGCCTCGACGATGAAGTTGCGCAGGTTCACGCCCGCGGATTTATCCACGATCAAGCCGTCGTCGGCATTATGGATCAGTTGGTTGCCCACGGGGCCGAACACTTTCGCGCCCTGGTGGGCCAGCGCATCGGCAATGTCCTCAACGTATTTGTCGGGCGCGCCGGAGGAGACGGCCATCGCCACGGCGGTGGCCTGGGTGCCGGCGGCCCCCGTCGCCACGGCCTGCGCGGTGGCGGCGGCCACGGCGGTCAGCCCGGCCCCCGCGGCCTGGGCGGTGGCGGTGGCCCGCGCCTGGCCCATCTCCGGGTCGGATGTCGAGGGCAGCGCCCAGACCTTAAAGCCGTCAAAGCGGGTGACTTCGCCGGGCAGGCTCTCGCCCTGGACAATCGCCGAGGCGGCGTAAATGTCGCCGTCGGCCATCTTGGGCGAGAGGTTGAGCGTGGCGACATAGTCGTTGTTGACGAAGAAATAGCCTTTGTCGTCCTTCACCACCAGGCGGAGCAGGTTGGAGCCGCTGGGCGAGGTGTCGAGGCCGGGCAACTCCTGATACTGCGACAGGTTGGACTCGGTCAGGCCGAGACCCCAGTGGCCGGTGGAATTGACGACGAGCCGGTATTCGTTGTTCAGGCCGGTATGGCGGAAGAGGAAGCCGTAGTCCCAGGCGCCGCGTGTGCTGTCATAAGGGTTGTGGAACTGGGCCTCGACCACGAAGTTACGCAGATTGACGCCGGTGGGCAGGGTGGCGATCTGATCCTGCTCCATGTTGAGTTGCCCATCCAGGGGCCCGTAGACGGGTACGCCCTGCTGGGCCAGGTCGTCGATGGCAGCCAGCATGGCGCTGGCGGTGGTTTCAGCGACGGCGGTCGCGGTGGTCTCGGCGTGCGCGGTGCCGGTGACTCCGGCGCGCGCCGTGCGCGTCGCCATGATCTGCCCGGCGATGCGCGCGTCGGCCACGGCGGTGGTGGTGGCCTGCGCGGCCAGGGTACCCTGCACGGCGGTGGCGGTGGCGTTGCTGCTGGTGCTCGCCGCCACCTGGCTCATGACGACGAACCCGGCTACGAGCAGCAACAGGACGGTGACGACGCCCAACGCGACCAGGCCCAGACCCCGGCGGCGCGGGGGCACCGGCGGCGCGGGCGACGGGAGGTTCGGCGGGCCAGGCGGGGGGTACAGCGGCCGCTCCGGCGGCGGGCCAGGCGGGGGATACAGCGGGCGCTCCGGCGGCGGGCCGGGGACGGGCGCTCCCCACGGGGCCGGGGCCGGTGCGACTACGCGCGCTTCCGGTGGCGGTTCGGCGGGCACCCAGGGCTGCACGGGGCGCGCCGGATCCGGAGTTGGGGCGCCCGGCGGGATCGGCGCGGGGCCGCTCCTGGCCGGCAGCGGGCCGGATTCCGCCTCCGTCCGTGCCACCATGGGCGCCACCGTAAACGCCGGTGTGGCGCGGGCCACCTCTGCGGGCGGTGGTCCGGCAACGGGGGGCGGCACGGCAGGTGCACCCTCCTGGGGCATGGCGGGCATGGGTGGGACGGCGCCCACCGGGCCTGCGGCGGGAGGCAGGGTGCGTGCTGCCTGATCGATCTCCGGCGGAGCGGCGGGCTCCAGGTGCACGGTGGGCAGGGTGGATGGTTCGGGCATGGCGAAGGACGTTTCCCCGGTCGCCTGCGGGTCGGGCAGGGGCGCCGCCGGGGGCACGGGCAGGGGCGCGGGTAAGATGGTGGTTTCCTGCTGCCGCGCGGCTCTGGCCGGGGCGGGCTGGGACTCCAGCACTGCCTGGTGCACCGCCTGGACCATCTCCTCCGCCGTCTGGTAGCGGTCCTCCGGTGCTTTCGCCAGCGCTTTGAGCACGACCCGCTCGACCGCATCGGGTACCCCGGCGTAGAGCACATGGGGCAGCGGCAGGGGCTCGTTCATATGCTTGATGACCACGGCAAAGGGGGTATCCGCGTCGAACGGCACCCGCCCGGTGACCATTTCGTAGAGCACCACGCCCAGCGAGTAGATGTCGCTGCGCACGTCCATGGCGCCGCCGCGCCCGGCTTCGGGACTCATATAGGCGGGAGTGCCCGACAGGCCGCCGCTGGCGCTCGACGTGGCCGCGCTGACGATCTTGGCGATGCCGAAGTCGGTCAGCATGGGACGGCCCGCCGTGTTGAACATGATGTTGTGCGGCTTCACGTCGCGGTGGATCATGCCCAGGCCGTGGGCATAGCCCAGCGCGCCGCCGATAGCCGCCATGATCTCGTCGATGCGGGCGAGGCTCAGCCGGGTGCCCTGGGTGGCCTGCTCTTGCAGCACCTGCTTGAGGTTGGGCCCGTCGATGAACTCCATAACCATGAAATAGACATCGCCGTCGTCGTCGTAGTCGAAGACCTGGACGATGTTGGTGTGGTGCAGCGAGGCGACGGCGCGCGCCTCGCGGCGGAAGCGGTCGCGGCTGCCTTCTTCGCTCAGGAGGAAGGGGTAGAGGACTTTGACGGCAACATAGCGGTCGAGCGAAGGCTGGTATGCCTTGTATACCTCGGCCATGCCCCCCCGCCCGATCCGTTCGAGGATGCGGTAGCGGCCCAGCGTTTTCCCGGTCAGGTCAGTCATGGTGAAATCTCCGGCGTAGATATGGGGCTTGTGGATGTGCGGTTCGGCGCATTGGGGGACAACGATGGACCGCGTGGATGCTGCGAAGTGTCCTCACTGCTATGGATAACCTGGTGATTGTGCCAATCTACAGAACGGGGGCCCTTTCCTCTATTTTAGTCCCTTAGGGCGGACAATACAACGGATCTTAACGACCTGCAATAAAAAAGGCGGCGCAACCGCCGAAGTTACGAGCACCGGGATTCCGGATGCTCTTTCTTCGACGGTTGCGCCGCCAGGACTTAGCCGGGGTTAGGCGTGGGCGCGCTGCATCGCCAGGCGGATGGCCCGTTTGGCGAGCACACTTGCCATGTGCTTGCGATATTCCGCCGACCCGTGCAGGTCGGCGTTCCACTCGACATCGTGCGCGGCGAGCAGATCGGCGGCATGGTCGATGGCGCCATTGCCGGGCTGGCCGTTGCGCAACGCATCTTCAGCGGCAGGCACGCGGAAGGGCGTGGCCGCCGCGCCCGTGACGGCCAGCGCCGCGCGGGAGACCCGCCCGTCGTCGCCCAGGGTCACGACGGCGGCCACACCGACCAGGGCGTAGTGCGACGCCTTGTTGCGCAGCTTGACATACGCCGTACCGACATGGCCTTGCTGCTGGGGCACATGCACCTGGGTGAGGATCTCGCCCGGTTGCAGCGCCGTGGTCAGCAGGTCGGTGAAGAAGTCGGCGGCCTTGATACGGCGGGTGGCGCCGCCCTGGGCTGCCGCTTCGAGTTCGGCGTCGAGGGCCAGCACGGCGGCGGGGAGGTCGGCGGCGGGGTCGGCGTGGGCGAGGCTGCCGCCGAAGGTACCGCGGTTGCGCACCTGCGGGTCGCCGATCTGGCGGGCGCAATCGGCGATGAGGCCGGCGGCGCCGGTCAGTTCGGCGGCTTCCGTGAGTTGCTGGTGCGTCGTCATGGCGCGGATGGTCAGTTCGTTACCGCCGTTGCTGATGCCGCGCAGCGGACCGATGCGGCCCAGGTCGACCAGCAGTGCCGGTTCAGCCAGGCGCAGTTTCATCAGCGGGATGAGGCTGTGGCCGCCGGCCAGGACTTTGGCCTCGTCGGGGCGGGCGGCGAGCAACGCCAGGGCCTCGTCGAGCGTGCCCGGCGCCGCGTACTCAAACTCTTTCGGGATCATGCCTGCCCTCCTTTCGCCGCCTGGCCGTCGTTGCCGTGCATCCCGGCGTCGTGTGCGCTTTCACCGTGCCCGCTGGGGCCGGCGTGGGCCTGGGCCGGCGGGCCACCGTTGCCGCCGTGCACCGCCTTCCAGATCTTCTCCGGCCGCAAGGGCATGTCGATGTGCCGCACGCCGAGGCCGCTGAGCGCGTCCATGACGGCGTTCACGATGACGGGGGTGGCGGCGATGGTGCCGGCCTCGCCCACGCCCTTCACGCCGAGCGGGTTGACCGGCGACGGGGTGACGGTGGCGCCCGTCTCGATCAGCGGCAGGTCGCTGCTGAAGGGCACCGCGTAGTCCATCAGCGTGCCGGTGATGAGCTGGCCGTTCTCGTCGTAGACCACCTCTTCCCAGAGCGCCTGGGCGACACCCTGGGCCACGCCGCCATGGATCTGGCCGTCCACGATCATCGGGTTGATGACGTGGCCGCAGTCGTCCACGGCGATGTAGCGGGTGAGTTTGGTCTCGCCGGTCTCGGTATCGACCTCGACGGTGGCGAGATGCATGCCGAAGGGGTAAGTGAAGTTGGCCGGGTCGAAGAAGGCGGTCTCCTCCAGGCCCGGCTCCATGCCCTCGGGCAGGTCGTGGGCCGTGTTGGCGGAGTAGGCGATCTTGGCGAAGCTGACCGAGCGGCCCGGCACGCCCTTGACGGTGATCTGGCCGTCCGCGATCTCCAGGTCCTCGGCGGCGGCTTCGAGCTGGTGGGCGGCGATTTGCAGCACCTTGTCGCGCACACGCTTGGCGGCGATATGCACGCCCGCGCCGTCCACAGAGACACTGCGGCTGGCGAAGGTGCCGACTCCCGTCTGGATCATCCCGGTATCGCCCTCGGTGACGGTCACGTCGCTGTGCGAGATGCCGAGTTGCTCGGCGGCGATCTGTGCCCAACTGGTCTGGTGGCCCTGGCCGTGGCCGCTGGCGCCGGCGTAGACTTCGACCGTGCCCGAGCGGTTGACGCGCACGGTGGCGCTGCCGAACAACTGGTTCTGCACGCCGAGGCCGAAGGTGGCCTGGCCCGGTCCCCAGCCGGCGATCTCGACGTAGGCGGCCAGGCCAATGCCCTTGCGCACGGCCGGGTTGTCGGCGTTGTAGGCGTCGTATTCCTGGCGCAGCTTGGCGTAGTCGCTCATCTCCAGCAGCTTGTTGAGCGCGGGCACATAGTTGCCGCTGTCGTAGGCCAGACCGGTGGGGCTGGTGTAGGGCCAGTCGCCCTCCTGCACCAGGTTCTTGCGGCGCAGTTCGGCGGGGTCCATCTTCAGTTCGTCGGCCAGCAGGTCCATCATGCGCTCGATGGCATAAGTTGCTTCCGGGCGGCCCGCGCCGCGGTAGGCGTCCACGAACAGTTTGTTGGTGTAGACGGCGTTGATGTCGACCTTGAACGCGCCCATCTTGTAGTTGCCGGGCAGCATCAGCCCGGCCAGGATGGGCAGGCCCGCCGCGAAGAAGCGGCAATAGGCGCCCAGGTCGGCGTAGATGGTGGCGCGGACGCCGCGCAGCGTGCCGTCCTGCTCGGCGGCGATCTCGGCCTCGTAGACCATGTCGCGACCGTGGACTGTGTTCATCAGGTTCTCGCTACGGCCCTCGATCCACTTGACCGGGTGGCCGGTGACGATGGCGAGCAGCGGCACGATGAAGTCTTCGGGCAGGATGTTGAGCTTGCTACCGAAGCCGCCGCCCACGTCGGGGGCGATGACGCGGACGCGGTTTTCTTGCAGGTCGAGCATTTCCGCCAGGTGGTGGCGGGTGAGGTGGGGGGTCTGGGTGCTCGACCACATGGTGAGGTCGCGCATCGGCGCGTTGTACTGGGCGACGATGCCGCGGGTCTCGATGGAGACGGGGGCCAGGCGCTGGTTGATGATGCGCTGCTTGACCACCACGGGCGCGCCGGTGAACGCGGCGTCGATGTCGCCGTTGGCCGCGCTGAAGGTGTAGGCTTTGTTGGTGCCCAGCGACTCGTGTACGAGCGGGGCGCCGTCGGCCAGCGCTTGCTCCGGTCCGGTGACCACGGGCAGCGGGTCGTACTCGACCTCGATCAGGTCGATGGCGTCCTCGACGGCGTAACGGTCGTCGACCACAACGGCGGCGACGGGTTCGCCGACATAGTGGACCTCGTCGGTCGCCATGGCCCAGTGGTCGGGGGCCTTGAGGTCGGGCGGGATAGTCCAGGTGATGGGCAGGGGCGCCTTTTGCCGCGCGCGGATGTCCTGCCCGGTGAGGACGGCCTTGACGCCGGGGTGCTGCTTCGCGGCGTCCACGTTGATACTCGTGATGCGGGCGTGGGCGTAGGGGCTGCGCACGATGCCCACATAGAGCATAGCGGGCAGCTTGATGTCGTCCACGTAATTGCCGGCGCCGGTGATCAGCTTGGGGTCTTCATGCCGCTGCACACTGGCGCCCACCATATTGCCGATTGCCATGGGGGGCCTCCTACGATACCGGGGCCACCGCGCCGGAGGCGGCGGTGCGCGACGCGGGCTGCTCGACCTGTTCGCCGGCCGCTTGCTGCACGGCCTTGACAATGTTGTGATACCCGGTGCAGCGGCAGACGTTGCCTTCCAGGCCGTGGCGGATCTCTTCCTCGCTGGGGTGCGGGTTTTGGCGGAGCAGGTAGGTGGCCGCCATAATCATGCCGGGGGTGCAATAGCCGCATTGTAGGCCGTGCTGTTCGGTGAAGGCTTCTTGCATGGCCGAGAGCTGGCCGTCCTGGGCCAGGCCCTCAATAGTGGTGATGTTGTGCATGTCGGCCTGGACGGCGAACATGGTGCAGGACTTCACGGCTTCGTCGTCCAGCAGCACGGTGCAGGCCCCGCATTGGGTCGTGTCGCAGCCGACGTGCGTGCCGGTCAGGCCGAGGGTCTCCCGCAGATAGTGGACCAGCAGCAGGCGGGGTTCGACTTCGCTTTCGTAAGCGGTGCCGTTTACGTTCACCCGAATGGTCTGTTTCACTGTGCCCCTCCTCTTTGAGTGCGAGTTGTGGGTTTGCCGGTTCGAGTGTGGCAGGCTTGGTTACGCGCGCGGCGGCAAGGGCTGTCCGCGGGCGCGCAGGGTATGGCTACGCTGGGTGCAATCCCTCCTCTCTACGTGGCGTCGCCCTGGCGGACGAGTTCTTTTTCCAGGGCTTTGAAAAACTGCCCGGCGATCAGTTGTGCCCCGGCTTTGATCAGGCGCTGGCCGACCCCGGCGATCTTGCCGCCGACCTGCGCATCGCCGGTGTAGGTGAGCACGGTCTGGCCGTTGTCCACGCCGCCGGGCGCCAGGTGGAAATCACCGCGCCCGTCGACGAAGCCCGCCGCGCCCTTGGCCCCGACTTTCAGGGTGTAGGAGTCGGGCGGCTGCTCGTTCTCCAGCCGCACGCTGCCGGTGTAGGTGCCCTTGATGGCGGCGATGCCGATGCTGAGGGTGACGCTGTAGCTGCCGTCGGGCTGCAACTCGAACTTCTGGCAGCCGGGCAGGGTCCGGCGCAAGGTCTCGGGGTCGGTCAGCACGCGCCAGACGACGGGTTGCGGCGCGGGAAAGGTGTGGGTACCGGTTAACTCCATAGGACTCCTCGGCTGTTGTGTTCGGGCGAGGTCGTTGGGGGATGGGGATCGTTCTGCGCCTATCATAGCACAGGCTGCGGGGGCGTGCAACCGGGGCGAGGCCGCAGGCCGCCCGATTCGCCAACGGGCGCCCTATGGCCGCGCCGCCCGCCTGCCCAGCCCGTGCAGGCGGAGATCGGGGCGGGCGGCGCGGCGGGGATGCTCTGGATTGGCGCGGAAAATTGCGAAGTTATCTGCTTGCGCTGGCTCAGACGCCCGCGCCGGCCGGGGCCGCGTGCCGCAGCCGTTGGATGTCGCGCATTGGGGGGCTGCCGAAGAGGCTCTTGTACTCCCGATTGAAGTAGGCCGCGTCGTGATACCCCACCCGCGCGGCGGCCACGGCCGCCTCCAGGTTTTCGCCCAGCATCAGCCGGCGCGCCTCCTGCAGTCGCAACTGCTTCTGGAATTGTAAGGGGCTCAGCGCCGTGACGGCCTTGAAGTGGTGGTGGAACCCCGACACGCTCATGCCTAGCTCGCGGGCCAGCTCCTCGATGCGCAACGGCTGGGCGAAATCCTGGCGCAGGCGCCAGACCGCGCGGGCGATGTCGGGGCTGAAGCCGCTCAGAACCGCCAGATGCCGCAGCCGGGCGCCCTGCTCGCCTACGAGCAGGCGGTAGATAATCTCCCGCTGCAGCAACGGCAGCAGGACCGGCGCCTCGGCCGGCGCCTCCACCAGCCGGACCAACCGCACGCAGGCGTCCAGCAGGTTCGCGTCCAGCGGACTGACGGCGGCGGCGCGCACATCCGCCCGCCCGGCGGGCGCGGCGTGCCCGGCCTCCATCATGACCGCGCTGACCAGGGTGGGAGGCAGTTCCAGGCGCAGGCAGAGGTAGGGCCGCTCCGGCGACGCTTCGAGGACCCGATTGACGCTGGGCAGGCCGGCGGTGACCAGCAGGTAATGGGCGGGGTCGTAGCGGTAGCGGCTGTCGCCCAGCAGGACCTCCTTGCTGCCCTGCGCCACGACGGCCAGCGAGGGCTCCAGCACGCCGGGCAGCGGCTGCTCCGGCACCGAGATGCGCGTGAGGGCCAGCCCTCGGAGGGGTTGGACGGTCCCATCGGCGGGGATGGCCTGCGCGATCCGCTCGACCAACTCCGCGCGATTGGCCTGGACCCGCAGGGCCGTGCGGTCGATCTGGGGGTTCGTCCCATCCATCCCAGCCATCGGCACCTCTCCTCCAGGTTCAATTCCGTCTGTCCGCAAAATCTGCAGAATCCTATAATCATTCGCCAGAATCATTCTACCACCCTGTCCGCCCCGGTGTCTATAATAAGCAATCAGCGGAAAGATTACTCCGCCCCGCTTCGGCTCGTGGGACTTTGCTACAAGCGCAGACCAGGGTGGTGCGGACAGGAAACTAGCGCAACAAACACGAAGAATAGCAGCGGCAAAGCAACCGCTGGCCACCGCAGGAGGGTTATATGGCGGATCAGAAAGTGTGGTTCATTACCGGGGCCGGTCGGGGCATGGGCGTCGAGTTCGCAAAGGCCGCGCTGGCCGCAGGCAACGCGGTCGTGGCAACCGGCCGCAACATTGACGTGGTAAGCAGGGCCGTCGGCCAGGCGGACGATCTGCTGGTAGTCGAGCTTGACGTCACCAACTCGGCGGATGCCCAGGCGGCGGTGCAAGCCGCCGTCGCCCGCTTTGGCCGCGTCGACGTGCTGGTCAACAACGCCGCCAACTTTTACGGCGGCTACTTCGAGGACCTGACGCCGCAGCAGATCGAACAGCAACTGGCGACGGCGCTCCTCGGGCCGATGAACGTCACGCGCGCCGTCCTGCCCGTCATGCGCCGGCAGCGCTCCGGCCACATCATTGCGATATCGTCGGGCGCCGGCCTCGCCGGCTTTGAGTTCAATTCCGCGTATGCCGCCGCCAAGTTCGGCCTGGAGGGTTGGATGGAGTCGCTGGAGCCCGAGGTCGCGCCGTTCGGCATCCACACCACCATTGTCAATCCGGGCATGTTCCGCACGGAGTTGCTCACAGAGGCTTCGGCCACCTATGCCGAGCCCGCGATCGACGACTACGCCGAGCGTGGCGCCGCCGGGCGCGCCGGGTACGAGGCGCAGAACGGGCGCCAGGCCGGCGACCCGACCAAGCTCGCACAGGCGCTGCTTACCATCGCCGGCCAGCAGCCCCCGCCGCGCCGCTTCCTTGCCGGCGCCGATGCCGTTGCCATCGCCGAGCAAAAGGTGGCCGATCTCCAGACCCAGATCGCCGCCTACCGCGACCTTTCGACCTCGCTGGCCGTGGACGCGGGCAAGATTGCTGAATGATGGATACGCGATGTCAAGGAGGACTCTGTTGATGAATTTGTCGTTTGAGAACAAAGTCGCACTCGTGACCGGTGCAGGTTCCGGCATGGGTCTGGCGACGGCCCAAGCCTTCGCGGAAGCGGGAGCCGCCGTGGTGCTCACAGACGTCAACGAGCAGTCAATTCGCTCCGCAGCAGAGGAATTAGTCGGTGGCGGCCATAGGGCGCTGGCCGTCCGCTGTAACGTCGCAGACGAGGCTGAGGTAGCAGCCATGGTCGCCCAGACGGTATCCACCTTCGGTCGCCTCGATGCGGCGTTCAACAACGCCGGCGTGATGCCGCCTGCCGTTGAAACCGCAGATGCGAGCGGGGAAGACTTCGATCGCGTGACCGCAATCAATCTGCGCGGCGTGTGGAACTGCATGAAGTACGAACTGCGCCAGATGCGCGAGCAGGGCAGAGGGGCTATCGTGAACTGCTCTTCCATTGGCGGCCTGATCGGGAACCCTGGCCGCGCCATCTACCATGCATCCAAGCACGGCGTGATCGGTCTAACGAAGAGTGCGGCGCTCGAATATGCCGCCAGAGGGATTCGCATCAATGCGGTGTGCCCAGGAACCATCGAGACGCCAATGGTTGCGGACATGCTGGCTAAAGAATCGGTTACCACGGAAGACTTTCAGCGCGACCTGCCGATCGGGCGGCTTGGCCGGCCGGAGGAGATCGCCGCCGCGGTTCTTTGGCTGTGCAGCGATGGCGCAAGCTTCGTGATCGGGCACGCGCTCGCGGTCGATGGTGGATATACCGCACGATGAGGAACAATGGCCAAACTCCACAATCAGCTAATCGTGTGCATCCCCGCGGCTATGTTGATCGCCGCTTGCACGCCCATGTCAACGTCCGCGCCGCTGTCGCCAAGTGTTGGGTCTTCAGCCGTTGTGCTGGGGACTCCCACCTCGTTGCCTGGTGCGTCGCCAAGCCCACACCAAACCAACGGAGGAACGCCGATGCCAACAAGCCAACCGGCAGCCAGTGAAACACACATACGGGTGATCGTCGGGGATACGATCCTGACCGGTCGGTTGTGGGACAACGCCACGGCGCGCGACCTGATCGCCCAACTCCCGCTGACACTAACTTTCCGCGACTTCAACGGCGTCGAGAAGATCGCGCAACTCCCCCGGAAGCTGTCAATGGACGGCGTACCGGCGGGGGACGACCCGTTCCCGCGTGACATCGGCTATTACGCGCCATCGGGCGATGTCGTCTTCTACTACGACGATGTGGGCTACTTCAACGGCATCGTGCGGCTCGGCCAGTTCGACGGCAGCGTGGAGGCGATCGCGAACCAGCGCGGCGACTTCCCTGCGCGGATCGAACTTGCGGAGTGATCGGCGTCACGCTTCACCTGGTGTTTTGACCTAGCGCCTACTCATAGGAGGTCTATTATGCGCATTGGACTACAAATTCCGTCGTTCAAGTACCCTGGCGGCACGGCTGCTATCCGACCCAAACTGAAAGAGATCGTCACAACAGCAGAAGAAGCAGACTTTTATAGCCTGTGGGTCATGGATCATTACTATCAAATCAAGGGGATGTTCGGGGAAGCCTATACCGACCCGATGCTGGAAGCTTACACCACGCTCGGCTATTTGGCCGGACTAACTGAAAAAGCTTATCTCGGCGTATTGGTAACAGGAGTTATCTATCGCCATCCCTCAGTTCTGCTGAAGATGGTCAACACGCTCGATATTCTCTCCGGCGGTCGTGCGTATTTCGGCATTGGCGCCGGGTGGTATGAAGAAGAAGCAAAAGGCTACGGTATCCCCTACCCTGCAACAGCAGAGCGCTTCGAGCAACTGGAGGACAATCTGAAACTGGCGCAGGCACTCTGGGCTAGTGATGAGACATCGTTTGTGGGTAAACATTTTTCTGCTCCGGCAATCACCAATAATCCCCGCCCGCTCTCCAGCCCGCATCCCCGGATCATGATCGGCGGGACCGGCCCGAACAAGACCCTGCGCATGGTTGCGCAATATGCGGATGCCTGCAATATCGGCGATTGGGTAGGGGCAGCAAACATGCAAAAGGCACTGGATACGCTCAAAGAACATTGTGCGGCGCTGGGACGCGATTACGACACCATCGAGAAAACGTGCCTTTGCACAGTGCATCTTTCCGGGGATGATACGGCCGCTAGCGTCATAGGTCGTACCAAGGAGCTCGCGGCGATGGGATTCACCCACGCGATATTCAATATGCCGGATGTTTACGAGATTACGCCGCTGGAGACCTTTGCTAAAGAAATCATCCCGGCAGTAGCCGAACTCTAAACTCGCGTCGGCAGTCGGGAGCAAGGTTTATCGGCGGCGGGTCACGGCAAACGGATGGAATAGGGTAATACTTGCTACGCACAGCAGTAGTGCGAGTTTTACGCCATTATCCGCTGTAATTCACAGGGATGCACCTCAGCAGGGCGAACCGGCGGGTCCGCCCTGCCGCCGTGTGGCGCCACGCTGGTTAGCCGGCGAGTGTCACCGTGCCCGCGTCGCCGTCGACGGTGATCGGCTCGCCGCTGTGCAGGCGCTCGGTGGCGGTGCCCGTGCCCAGCACCGCCGGGATGTGGTACTCGCGGGCGACAATCGAGCCGTGACTGAGCGGGCCGCCGATGTCGGTGACGACGCCCCCGGCCAGGGCGAAGAGCGGTGTCCAGGCGGGCGTGGTGATGCGGGCGACCAGGATGTCGCCCTGGCGCATCTGGGTGAACTCCTCCGGGCCGTGGATGACCCGTGCCGGGCCGCTGACCTGGCCGGGGCTGACGGCGATCCCCTTCAGCGTGCTGCCGGCGGGCTGGTTGCTGCGCGCGGGCAGCATGCTGGTGAAATCCACACCCAGGAAGCGCGCGCCGCCCTTGAGCGGCAGGACCGGCGGGGGCGTGAACGCCCGGCGTCGCGCCCAGGTGGCGCGGCGCTCGGCGACGACCGGCTGATAATCCGCCGTGGGTTGGCCGGCGTCGAGGGCGGGGGCGGCGGCCTGGATGTCGGCCAGGGTGAGCCAGAACACGTCGTCCGGGGCGGCGAGGCTGTGGCGGGCCACCAGGCGCCCGCCGAGTTCGCGCAGCATCCGGCGCAGCACCGGCCAGCCCAGGCCCGCATCGGCCAGGGCGTTCTCGCGCAACGGGGCGAAGCGCTGGGCCGTGCGCAGCAGGCGCCGCGCCAGATTGGCCGAGAGGCCGCCCCGCCCGCGATGGATGCCGCGCATCGCCGCCTCGCGCGCCGCCTGGGCTGTGGCCTGGCGCTTGTGGGGATCGGGCGCCTGGCCGCTCAGGAAGAACTTGAGGGTCTCCAGCACCGGCGCCGGGTCGTCGACGAGCAGGGGTTTGGCAAAATCGAGATCGTAGATGGCACGTCCGAAGCGGGCCAGATGATCGGCCAGCCGGCGGCGGAACTCGGGCCACGCCTCGTTCGCCACGCTGGTGCCAGCAGAATCCTCCTGGTAGGCGGCGGCGAACTGCTCGCTCGGCATGCCGCTGAGCGTGGCGGCCAGGCCCGGTTGCGCGCGCACCCATTGGGCCAGGTCGTAGAGCGATTTTTCGGCCCGGATTGGAGCGCTGTCGAAGCCGAGCATGAACGTCAGTGCCGCCGGATCGCCGTCGCGTTTGAAGAACTGGTCATACACACTGGAAAACAGCGTCTCGGTCATATAGGCGTTGGGCAGGATGCCGCTCTGGATCGTCATGTAGTACTGGGCAGCGCGGGCGGTGATGACCTGCGCCCCTTGCAGCAGCGTGGTCGCCGGGGTGGACGCTAGATCGGTCGCTTCCCAGCGGCTGACGACCTCGGCATAGCGGGTGTGGGCCGCCTGCCACCGCGTCTCGGCGGTGCGCAACAGGCGAGGGACGCCGCCCATGAACCGCATCATGCCGAGGGTCGTTTTCGCCGCCTGGGCCGGCGTCATCGTGAGATCGTAATAGCCGTACCCGTTGACGGTGGTCAGCATGTCGTAGGTCAGGAGGGCGCCGAGGCCTAGTTTCTTGCCGAATGAGTTCATGGCCCGGTTATAGGCCGCGAGACCCATTGTGCCGAACAGTGGGGTCAGCGGGTCCGGCAGCAGTTCCAGCAGGCTGGAGCGCATGTAGCGGCCCTTGGGGTTGGGCAGTTGCCACTCGGTGGTGCGGTCGCCGGGCGCCGTGCCCGGTTCGGGCAGCGCGGTGATCGGGCGGGCCTGCACGACGAAGACCTGGCCGTCGTTGCGTGCCCATTCGATGTCCATAGGGCGGCCGTAGAGATCCTCGATGCGCGCGCCGAGCCGGGCCAGGTCGCCCGCCTGCGCCGCGCTGAGCACGGGCTGGTTGCGCTGATCCGCAGGAACAGGCGCTTCTTGCGTGCCGGTCGGGGTGCGCACGGTCATCACGTCTTTCTCGTTGATCTGCTGCTCGACCACGCTGCCGTCTGCCTTGTTCACGAGCACGGTATCGGGCGTGACCTGGCCGCCGACGATAGCTTCGCCCAGGCCCCAGGCCGCGTTGATCATCACCTGGTCGCGGGCGCCGGTCACGGGGTTGGCCGTGAACAGAACCCCCGCGGCATCGGCGGGCACCAGTTCCTGGACGACCACGGCCAGGCTGACATCCTGCGGCGCGATGCCGTGGCGGGCGCGGTAGCCGATGGCGCGCGCCGTCCAGAGCGAGGCCCAGCAGCGCTGGACGGCGTCCAGCACGGCAGTGGCGCCGCGCATGTTCAGGTAGGTCTCTTGCTGCCCGGCAAAGGACATCTCCGGCAGGTCTTCCGCTGTGGCCGAGGAGCGCACGGCCACCGGCGGGTCGTCGGCACCCAGGCCGGCATAGGCCCGGCGCACGGCCTCGGCAATGCCGGCGGGCATGGGGTTCGCGGCAAACAGCCGGCTGATTTGCGCGGCGGCCTCGTCCAGCGTGGCGGGCTGATCGGGCGCGACGCCTTGCACTGCCGCCAGGATCGCATCTTGCAGCCCGTTTTCGGCCACGAAGCGGCGATAGGCGGCGGTGGTGATGTGGAAACCGGGCGGCACCGGCAACCCGGCCGCAGCCATGCGCGCCAGCGACGCGCCTTTGCCGCCCACCTGCTCCAGCGTGGCGGCGCTATCGGCCAGCGGTAACACGAGCGGGCGATCTTGTTCATTGTTCATCGCGAATACTCCTCTCCGCGCGGGGGCGCTGCTTAGACTGCCTGTTGCAGTTGCGCTTGCGCTTCGGTCATGGACCGGTTCAGATATTCCAATAAGAGGTGCGCAGCCGTTTGTAGTTCAGCGGTGGGCGCGGCGGGCTCCGGCTCCAGGGCGCGGTGGATCGTCTCGGCCAGCAGGTCGGCCAGGGCTTCGTCGTCCGGCACGAAGGCATCGGGTAAGAAGGGCGCCACGAGGAAAAAGCCGGCAAACACGGCGCTGAGCACGTAGACCTGGGCGGGCAGGCTGAGATCGCGGCGCACCAGACCCTGCGCGCGCAACACTTCGAGGTAGGCGGTGAATCCCGCCACCTGCTCGGCATACGCCGCCTTGCTGTGCTCGGTCTGGGCCAGCTTGCCCAGTACCGCCGTGTCGCGCAGCAGCACGGCCTTCATCAGCGGGCGTTGCAGCAGCGCGCGGGCCGACTCTTTCAGCAGCCCGCGCAGCGTCGCGGCGGCGGGATCGGCGGTGAGGGCCTGCCGGATCGCCGCGCCCAGGGCCAGCTTCTCGCGCAGCATCAGGGCGGCGAACAGGTCTTCGCGCGTCTTCCAGTGCAGATAAATCGTGCCCTTGGCGACGCCGGCCTGCCGGGCGATGTCCTCGATGGTGGTTTTGTTATAGCCCCAGCGCAGGATCAGCGTCGCGGCGGCGTCCAGTATGCGCTCGGCGCGTTCCTGCCGCCTGTCCGTTTCCGATCGGGCCGGGGTGCCTTCCTGGCTCTGCGGTAGCATACGGTTCACTCCGTTCCATGACCAAATAAGCGGATTTGGTCATCTAGCCATCACAGTATAACGCGAAGGCAGAGGCGAGTCAAGAGACGGCGGGCGGATTGGCGGGTAGTCTCTCCCAGAGGGTTTGTCACTCTGAGCGCAGCGAAGAGTCTCGTCCTGTACCCGAACGAGACGAGATTCTTCGCTCCACTCAGAATGACAATTCTCCTGTGCCGGTCTACTGAGGCTGTACGTGCTATCAGAGACAAACCGGCAGCGTGCGAGAGCCGTTTACCGGATGCCGGTGCGGCGCGGACTCCGGGTCACGGGCGGGCCGGCAGATCAGATGAGGAGAATCGCATTATGGTAACGACTTCGATGATGGCGGGTGCCGCCATCCCTGGGCCGCGCACGCTGCCCGTGGCCGGGTGGCGGCTGAATATGCTGCCTTTGCTGCGCGACCCGATCAATTACATGCTGCGCCTGCACCGGACCTACGGAGACGTGGTCAGCCTCGATCCCGGCGGCGACGAGTTCGTGTTTGTGTTCTCGCCGGAGTTGAACCACCAGGTGCTGAGCGACCAGATGCTGTTTTTCAACGGCGACCTGCAATCAAACTCGGCGGGGATGCGCATCCCGCCCGATTCGGGCGCGGCGCGCCTGTTTTCGGGTATCACGACGATGAACGCGGGCAAGCACACGCAGCAACGCCGCCTGCTGATGCCGGCCTTCCACAAAAAGCGCATCGCCGGGCTGCACGCCGAGATGATCGCGCTGACCGAGCGGCGGCTGGCCGGCTGGGCGGCGGGCGGGCAGGTGGACCTGCTGCGCGAGATGAAGGGGCTGACCCTGTCGGTCGCCGTGCAGACGATCCTGGGGCTGGACCCGGCGCGCGAAGGCGAGCAGTTGCGCGGGCTGATGCAGCAGTGGCTGCGGCTGGCGCTGTCGCCGCTGGTCTTCCTCGCGCCGGTCAACCTGCCGGGCACGCCGTTCCACCGCATGCTGGCGCTATCCGATCGCCTGGAGACCGAGATCCGCGGCATGATCGAGCGGCGGCGGGCCGCGGGCGGCGACCGGGGCGACGCGCTGTCCATGCTCATCCAGGCGCACGACGAGGACGGCACCCGCCTGACGGACAACGATCTGATCGGGCAGACGACGGCGCTGTTCATCGCCGGGCACGAGACAACGGCCAGCGCGCTGACCTGGACGCTGTTTTTGCTGGATCAGCATCCCCAGGTGCTGCATGACCTGCTGGACGAACTCGACGGCGTGCTGCACGGCGCCCCGCCCACGCTGGAGCAGATGAACGCCCTGCCGCTGCTCGACCGGGTGATCAACGAAAGCCTGCGCCTGCTGCCGCCGGGCCTGTGGTTCCTGCGCGTGAACACGGCGCCCACGCGGCTCGGCTCCTATGAGGTGCCGGAGGGCCGGCGCATCCTGTGGACGCCGGTGGTCGCGCAGCGCAACCCCGACCTCTACCCGGAGCCGGCGCGCTTCCGACCCGCGCGCTGGGAGACCCTTGATCCCGGCCCCTACGCCTACCTGCCGTTCGGCGGTGGGCCGCGCCGTTGCCTGGGCGCCACGTTC
>DASSGZ010000105.1:0-8664 GCA_035693165.1 Chloroflexia bacterium
TTCAACCCCGGCAGCGCCGGCTTCGCCTACAACCGCCACCAGCCCGAAGAGGACTTCAAGGCCGACTCCTGGGCCGACTACGCTGTGCTGGGCGTGGACCAGGGGCGCATCCGCCTGGAGTTCCGGCGCGTGCCCTTCGACCCCGCCGAGATGGTGCGCATCATCCTGGCGAGCGGCGTCCCCTATGCCGAGGACCAGGCCGCCCGCTACCAGCCGCGCGACCCGACGGGGCCGTAAGCGGGCCGCCTGCCATGCCGGACAAAATCGTCGCGCGCATCCTGCGCGAGAGCGGTGTCGCCAACCTGGTCGAGTTGCTGGGCGAGGATCTGGCGCCGACGGACCTGCAATCGCTGTTGCTGGCCGTCTTCCACCGGCGGGCCGCGCGCCAGACGCCGCGCCGCGTGCTGGAACAGTACGCGCAAAACCCGTTTGTGCGCCCCGCCCCGGTGGCTGCCGGCGCCCTGCTGGAGATCGACCGGCTGGCGTTGCGCGTGGCGGGGCCGGCCTTCGAGGCGCTCGATCTCTCGCCGCTGGCGCCGCTGGGCACCTGCTCCGCCCTGGCCCCGGTGGACCAGAACCGCGTCGTCAGCACCATCCGCAATACCGAGGTGGTGGCCGACGCCACGAACGTGCTGGCGCTGGAATGCGTGCTGCGGCGGCGGGCGCAGCGGAACGAGCGAGCTACCGCCCAGGAACCCGTGCGGGTCTGCGCCAGCCAGCGCCTGATGCGGGCGCAACGCTACACGGGACCGCATATGCGCGCCCACTTCCGCATGTTCAGCCTGTGCACCGCGGGGCGGGCGGCGGGCCTGGGCGGCTTTGAGGTGCCCGCGCTCACCGAGCAGCTTGGCTTTTATCTGCGCTTCCTGGCGGGCGTAGAGGAGTTGGGGTATCGTCTGGCGGATACGCGCATCGCCTTCACGCCGCTGGCCGATGAGGCGGCGCGCGACATCCTCGCCCGGCAGGTGATCGCCCCCGTCGTCGCGCAGTTTCCGCGGGCGCGCCTGGAGTTCGATCCCCACCCGACCACGACGCCGGGGTATTACCAGTGGGTGCGCTTTCAGATCTACGCCCGCGATATGCAGGGCACGGAGTATATGATCGGCGACGGCGGGTTCACCGACTGGACCCTGCAGTTGCTCAGCGACCGGCACGAGCGGCTGCTGACCAGCGGTATCGCCACCGAGCGCATCGCCACCCTGTTCCGCGCCGGGCCGCCGTAATCCCGGCCTGCCGGGCCGCTATTCGTAGCGCAGGGCCACGATGGGGTCGAGGCGCGCCGCGCGGCGGGCCGGGTAGATGCCGAAGAACAGGCCCACCGCCACCGAGAAGCCGGTCGCCAGCAGCGCGGCGCCGGGCGTGACCACGGGCGTCAGCGTACCGGTCAGGCTGACCAGGGAGGCCAGCCCCATGCCGAGCGCGATGCCGATGAGGCCGCCGCTGAGGCTGATCAGGACGGACTCGATCAAGAACTGGCGCAGGATGTCGCTTTGCTGGGCGCCGACGGCTTTGCGGATGCCGATCTCGCGGGTACGCTCGGTCACGGAGACCAGCATGATGTTCATGATGCCGATGCCGCCCACCAGCAGCGAGATCCCGGCGATGGCGCCCAGGAACAGCGTCAGGATCGCCACCACGCCGTTCAGCGTCGCCAGCAGGTCGGCCTGGTTGACCACGGTGAAGTCGTTGGCCGCGGTGGGCAGCCGGTGGCGGGTGCGCAGCAGGTCGGTGACGGCTTCCTGGGCCGCCGTCATGTTGTCCTTGTCGTCCACCTGAATGTAGATCGTGTTCACGTTGTGTCCGGCGATGGCCGCCTGGCGCCCGCCGAACAGCTTGCGCTGCGCCGTCGTCACCGGGATATAGACCCCGTCGTCCAGCGAACCGAAGCCCGCCCCGCCCTTGAGTTGCGCCACGCCGACAACGCGGAACGCCAGCCGGTTGATGCGAATCGACTGGCCCAGCGGGTCGGCGCCCTCGAACAGGCCCGAAGCCACGTTGGCGCCGATCACGGCCACGTTGGTCGCGGCGTTGATGTCGCCGGTGGTGAACCAGTCGCCCGCGGCCAGCGGCAGGTTGCGGATCTCGCCGTAGTCGGGCGTGGTGCCGCTGATGGTATAGGTGTTGTTCTGGCCGCCGTAGACCACGCTGGCCTGGCGCTGCACTTCGGGCGCCACCAGGATGCAGTAGGGGCAGTCGCCCGAATTGGCGATGGCCTGCGCGTCTTCCAGGGTCAGCGTCGGGGCGCTGCCGCCGGCGCTGCGCACGCCGCCCTGGCTGATCGCGCCGGGGATGACCGCCAGCAGGTTGGTGCCCGTGCTGGTGAGCGCGCCGGTGATCGAGTCCTGCGCGCCCTGCCCGATCGCCATCAGCGCGACCACCGCCGCCACGCCGATGATGATGCCCAGCATGGTCAGCAGGCTGCGTAACTTATTGGCGAGCAGGCTGGCCCAGGCCACGCTCAGACTTTCCCCAAAGGTCATATTCCACTCCGTAATTGCGCCGGCACCGCCACCGGGCGAACATGCGGCCCGCCCGGCGGCCCAGCGAATCGCCTATTGGCCGTAGCGGCGCGCATGTTCCTGCACGCCCAGCAGCCCCAGCAGCACCTCGCTGTCGGTCCCGGCATATTCCGGGTGATACTCCAGCCGGTTGCGCTCACAGTATTGTACCAGATAGACCTTGCCATCCGAAGGGCTGCGCTCCTGGAACGCCTCGCTCAGCGGATAGCCGAACACCGGCAGCCCACCGTGGCTTTCCCAGTAGCCGCGTAGGGCCGGGGCCAGGGTGTGGCCGGTCTCCGGGAAGAAGCGCCCGCCGCCCGTCGTGCGGGCCGTGCGCTGGAACGGCGCCTCGCCCGCCGCCGCGCGGGCGTCGGCCATGTCGGCGCCGAGCCGGCCCAGCAGCACCTCGGACGGCGTGCCCTTGTATTCGGGGTGCCACTCCAGCCGGGCGCGCTCGGTGTACTGGACGGTGCGCCCATCCTCGATCAGTTCGTCGGTGATGGGGAACCCGAACTGCACCAGGCCGCCGTGCTGCTCCCAGTAGGTGCGGAAGATGCCGTGCAGGCAGTGGCCGGTCTCGGTGAAACAGCGCGAACTGCCGGGCAGGATCGGCGCCCGGCGCTCGACCGGCGCCCAGATGGTCAACTCGCTATGCTCGTCGTAGTCGGCGATATGGACGGCGGCGCCGCCCGCGGCGGGCACGCTCCAGATGCCGGTGGGGCTGATAAACAGCACGCGGCTGCCGTCGGGCGCCCAGCGCGGATAGGGCAGGTCTTCCTGGATCGGCGAGAGCATGGTGGGCGTGCCACCGGCGGCGGGGACGGCCCAGAGGTCCCAGATGCCGCCGTGCAGCAGCGGCGCGGCCAGCCCCAGCGCCCGCAACGGCGGCGGCCCCAGGGCCGTGCTGGCAAACGCAATCGTCTTGCCGTCGGGCGACCAGGAGGGGGCGTAGAAGGTGGCCGTCGTGCTGGCCGCGACCAGCAGCCGGTCGTTGCGCCCGTCCACATCGGCCACAGACAGGCCCTGCTCCACGCTGCCGTCGGAGTTGATCGTCTGCTGGATATAGACCATGCGCTTGCCGTCGGGCGACACGTCGGGCATGAGCGCGCCGGGCAGGACGGGAGTGCGCCGCCCGGTCGCTAGGTCCACGCGCGCCACATCCCAGGTGTCGCCCAGGTCCACTCCCTGGAAGGTCAGTTCGCGCGACTCGGAGACGTAGAGCGTGCCGTCGGCGCCGAACACCGGATAGCCGAGCGAGTGGCCCGGCGACGGGGTGCTCACGGCGCGCGGGGCGGTGCCGTCGGGGTTGATGACCCAGAGTTCGGGGCCGCTGTCGATGGTGCCCCGGTCGCGGATGAAGGCGATGCGCCGCCCGTCGGGCGACCAGGCCGGTTGCGAGGCGTTGCCGGGGTGGCCGTAATAGGTGACGGCCTGTTCGCGGCGCAGGTCGGGCGAGCGCAGCCAGAGGTTGCCGCTATGCACATAGACCAGGCCGCGCGTGAGCGGGCCGTCGCCGGCCACGACTGTGCCGCGCAGGTTCAGGGTGAAGGTCTGCGGGCCGGGCGTGTTGGCCGCCCGCGCGATGACCTGGATGCCGTAGGTGCCGGGTACCGGCGGCGCCGCCGCCCGCCCCACCCAGGTGTTTTGCTGCGGCCGCAGGTCCTGCGCGGGCAGGGTGCTGCCCACCCAGGGCACCGGGCGCCCGTCGGTCCCCACCCATTGCCACGAGGCCAGCAGCACGTTCTGGTCGAATTGCACCGTGAGCGTGACCGGCGCGGCCACGGGCCAGGATGTGCCGGGCGCCAGGCGCGCGCTGACCACGCTCAGGCGCGCGGGCGCCGCTGTGGCGGGGCGGGCGATCAGCGCGAGAGAAATGCCACCGGCGAGCACGATGAGCGCGAGCAGCAAGAGCCGGTTGAGTCGCATGAATGGTCCTTTCAGGTCGGTTCAGATATAGCGCGGGCGTTCGCCCTGCTCGGGCAACGGCGCGGGTTGGTACGGCGGCTGGTGCTCCGGTGCGCCCGCCGGGAAGAGGATGGCCCGGCCCGGTCGCCCGCGCGTGTAAAGCCAGATGGCGCCCGCGGCCAGGGCCAGTGCCACCAGGACGAAGATGCTGGCTTCAGGGCCGAATTCGCCGCCGGTGGCCCAGGCCGGGGCGTTCGGGTCAATCGCCAGCCGCAGCGCCGCCGACGGCGGGATACCGCTGTCGGGGTAGCCGTAGAGCGAGGTCTCGGCCCAGTCCCAGCTTAGATGAAAAGCGATGGGCAGCCAGAGCGCCCCGGTGCGGTAGAGCGCGAACAGAAAGACGACCCCGGCCAACCCCACGCCGAGCAGGGCGACCGGGGTGGCGCCGGGGTTCAGCCCGTGCAGCAGCCCGAACGTCACGGCACTGATCGCCGCGGCGGCCGGGATGCCCAGCACCCGCGCCAGCAGCGCGAACAGGCAGCCGCGCGTGCTCACCTCCTCAAATACCGCGACAAAGAGGAAGAACACGACGCCCAGCACCAGGCTGCCGATCATCTCCGGCACCGGCGCCACGCCCGTGATGCGATCCCAGCCGCCGATCAGCCCGGCGACGAGGAAGACGCCCACGGCCACCGGCCCCAGCACGAGGCCAACGGCGGTATCGCGTAGGGCATAGCGCGCGCCCGGCCCCGCCGTGATCAGCCCGACCGTGGGGAAGCCCGGTACGCGCCAGGTGAGCGTCAGGGCGACCAGGGCCACCAGCACGGCGAGCGTCTGGATGGCCTGCAACGGCAGCATCGCCAGGAGGTCGCCCGGCGCGGGCAGGCTCAGCGCCACCGGCGCCGCGATCAAGCTGAAGGCGATCAGCAACAGCAGCGATTCCAGGATCCAGGCGCCGAAGACCAGCGCCAGTTGCCCGCGATGCGGCAGCCGGCGCACCGGCCCGCCGGTGGCCCAGAGCAGCGCCACGCTGCCGGCGGCGATCACGATCCCGGCGAGGGCCGCCAGGATCCAGAAGGGTCCAATGATATCGTCGATACCTTGCAAAACGTCCTCATTTCGATTAAGGTGATCGGGCTATGACCGACCAACGCGAACCCGGCCCTGTGCCCGCGAGCCTCGACATGAAACTGCGCCTGCTGTACCGGGTCTATGAATATCTGCGCGACGCCGATCTGACCAGCGAATCCAGCACCGCCCGGCTGCTGCACGCGCCGGACCCGGCTCACCTGCGCGCCCGCCTGGCTGACGAGCTGGCGGAACTGGCCGGCGCCGCAGACGGCACCCACCGCCATCGGGGCCTGCCCGGCGATGCGATTCTAGAGGCCAGCCAGGTCTGTTACTGGATATTCCTGATCGCCGTCGCGGCTCGGCTGCCCTACGACGAACTGCGTCCGCAGGAATGCCTGACGCTGGCGGTGCCCACCCTGCCGGGCGAGGCGGCAGCCCTGGGCCAGATCCTGGCCCTCGGCATCCGCAGCGGACCCGGCCCGGTGCCGGCCGCCGATCTGCGCGCCGCCCTGCGCCAGGTGGGGCTGATCTGCCGCGCGCTGGACATCGACCCGGCGGCGCCCGTCGATTACGACCTGGCGCAGATGCGCACGCGCGCCTACCTGGCCGGGTTCTTTCAGGGCAGCGCCACGTAAGACCGGGCACGCCCAGCGAAGCGCATCACCCGCTCGTAGCCGACCTCGCGTAGCAACGCTACCGCCTCGGCGAAGGCATGGCCCACCAGGTGGGGCGCATGGGCGTCAGATCCCAGCGTGACGGGCACGCCCGCCCGGTAGAGCGCGCGCAGCAGATCGACCTGCGGGTATATCTCGGCCACCGGCTTGAGCAGCCCCGCCGTGTTGACTTCCACACAGACGCCGCTCTCAGCCATGGTCTGGGCCACGCCCGCATAGAGCGGGCCAAGATCGCGCCTGGCGCGGTGGCCGAACTTCTTCACCAGGTCGAGATGGGCCATGATGTCGAACAGGCCGGAGCGCGCCGCCGCTTCGACGGTGCGGAAATATTCCTCATACAGCGCGTCGATGTCGCGCCGGTCGTACTCGGCCACGTAGCGCGGGTCGTCCATGCCCCAGGCGCCCAGGAAATGCACCGAGCCATACACATAATCCCAGGGGTGCGCCGCCAGGATCGCCCGCAGCGCGTCTTCGTGGCCGGAGATATAGTCGGCTTCCAGGCCCAGCCGGATGGGCAGGGCCGGATAAGCCCGCCGCGCCGCCTCAACCAGTTCGAAATATAGCGGCAGATTGCCCATCGGCATGGCGAGTTCGGGGTCGCGCTCGGATTCCGGCAGCCAGTAGAGCGGGATGTGCTCGGACACGCCGATCTCGTCCAGTTCGAGGGCGGCGGCGCGGGCGGCGTACTCGGCGGGCACACCTTCGCCGTGGCCGCAGAGGTACGAGTGCATATGGTAATCATGGAGTCCGGGCAAAGAGCAGGTGATCCTTTCGCTCAGGGACCGGGTGCGCGGTCCAGCAGGCGCAACAACGCCTCCAGGCCCAGCAGATAGCTGTCTACTCCGAATCCGCTGATCTGCCCGCGGCAGATGGGCGCCAGCACCGAGGTGTGGCGGAACGGTTCGCGGGCGTAGACGTTGGATAGATGGACTTCGACGGCGGGCACGGCGGCCCCGGCCAGGGCGTCGCGCAGGGCGTAGCTGTAGTGGGTGAAGGCGCCGGGGTTGATCAGGATGCCGCTCATCCAGCCGTATTCCTCCTGGATCGCGTCGATCAGGGCGCCTTCGTGGTTCGATTGCCGCGTGCGCAACGTGGCGCGGTCGCCCGCCGCCTGGGCCAGCAGCGCGTCGATCTCGGCCAGCGTGGTGTGCCCGTAGACCTCCGGCTCGCGGCGGCCCAGCATGTTCAGGTTCGGCCCGTGCAGGACCAGGATATTGTGCTTCATGCATCCCCTCGTGTGGCTGCCAGCGCGGCGAGGACCTCGGCTTCGGGCACGTTGTCCTCCACGTGTACATCGCCGATGCCGCGCGCCAGCACGAAGCGCAGGCGGCCGTCGCGGCGCTTCTTGTCCGTCGCCATGGCCGCCAGCACCTGCTCCGGCGTCGTGCCGGGCGGCAGCCCGCGACCCCAGGTCAGCGGCAGGCGATAGTTGCCCAGCAGGCGGGCCGTACGCGCGGTCAGGGCCGGCGGCGCGAGGCCCAGGCGCTCGGACAGGTGCGCGGCCACCATCATGCCCGCGGCTACGCCGTAGCCGTGCTTGAGCGTGTAGTTGCTCAGGCGCTCGAAGGCGTGCCCGAAGGTGTGGCCCAGGTTGAGCAGCGCGCGCTGGTTCTGCTCATAGGGGTCGGCCTCGACGATGCGTTTCTTAACCTCGATCGCCAGGGCCACCATGTCTTCGGACGGCGCAGCGCCGCGCTCCAACAGGTCGAGCAGCGGAGAACTGCCGTAGGCGCCCGCCGGGCCGCGATTCCACGGGCCGTCGAGGATGGCCGCCTTCACGACCTCGGCCATGCCGTTGGCGACCTCGTCGGGCGGCAGCGTCGCCAGCGTCGCCAGGTCGGCGATGACGGCGGCGGGCTGCTTGAACACGCCGACTAGGTTTTTGCCCAGCGGGTGGTCGATGGCGACCTTGCCGCCGACGCTGGAGTCGACCATCGCCAGCAGGCTGGTCGGCGCCTGGACCACCGGCACGCCACGCATATAGAGTGCCGCCGCCAGCCCCACGGTGTCGCCGACCACGCCTCCGCCCAGCGCCAGCACCCAGCCGCTGCGATCCAGCCCGGTTTCGGCGAAGCCGGAGATGAGCAGATCGAGGCTGGCCCAGTTCTTATGCGCCTCCCCGGCGGGCATAGTGATCAGCGCCGGGTGCAGGCCCGCGTGCCGCAACATGGCCTGGGCCGTCGCGGCGTACAGCGGGCCGACATGGCTGTCGGTCGCCACGGCCACCTGCTTGCCGCTATTGATCCCGTCAACTAACCCTACCCCGTCACGCAGGAGTCCGGTGCCGATGCTAATGGGATATGTGCCTTCAGGCGTTCGCACAACGATATTGCGACTCACGGCGTTTCTCGCTCCTTCACTTGCGCTGCGTAGACGGCCAGCACCCGCTCGGCCACCGCATCCACATCCAGGCCCGTCGTATCCACCTGCAGCGGGATGGCGGCATAGGCGGCGGCGCGCGCGGCCAGCAGCCGGGTCACGGCGGCCTCCGGCTCATCACCGAGCATGGGCCG
>DASSGZ010000106.1:0-4018 GCA_035693165.1 Chloroflexia bacterium
CGGCGGGCGAGCGCGTCGGCCACCCGCCCCGGCTGGTTGCCGGCGCGGGCCAGGGCGACCAGGCGATCCAGGTCCGCCGTGGCCGCCTCCATGCGCTCCAGGCGTTTGTTGATCGCGGCGCGCCCTGCCACCAGCGCATAGACGCGCTCGATGTCATCCGCGCCGATGCCCGCCGGCAGGCGCTCGACGGCGGCCAGGGCCTGGTCGTAGAAGGCCAGCGCGGCGTCGTTGGCAAACGCGCCGACCGCGCGCTCGGCGGCTTCTTGCAAATACGGCAGGGCGCGCACCGGGTCGTCCGCCGCCAGCCAGTGATCGGCCAGCCGGTCCACCGCCTGCGGGTGCTCGGCTTCGAGCGCGCCCGCGGCGAGCCGGTGCAGGTGGCGGCGGCGCGGCCCGCTGATGCCGGCATAGGCCACTTCGCGCACTTTCTGGTGGGCGAAGGCATAGCCGCGCCCGGCCACGTCTTCGACCCAGAGCTGGTGGCGCAATAATTCTTCGGCGGGTCCGAGCACCGCTTCGGGCGTTGAGCCGCTGGCCCGCCAGAGCAGCGATTCCGGCACCTCGCGCCCCAGTACCGCGCCCACCTCCAGCACGCTGCGCGCGGCGGGGGTCAGGCGCGCGAGCCGCTGTTCGAGCACCCGGCGCACGCTGGCCGGGGTGGGCAAGGCCGTGTAGTCGGCGCTGTTGGTGTGCCAGGCGCCCGCCGGATCGCGGTTGATCGCCCCGCGCTCGGCCCAGAAGCGGATCGTCTCCAGCGCGAAAAACGGGTTGCCTTCGGTCTCGCGCCAGAGGTGGCTGCTGAAGCGCGGCGCGGGATTGTCCAGGCCCAGTGCTTCCTGCACCAGTTCGGTGATGGCATCGGGCGAGAGCCGGTCCACCGGCAAATAGCCGAGCATATTCTGGGCTTCGAGGTTGCGCAGCGCTGCCTCGACGAGCGGCACATTCGCCAGTTCCTCGCTGCGCGCCGTCGCCAGCAGGCGCAGCCCCACGCCGACGTTGCGCAGGCGCGGCAGCGCGTATTGCAGCAGGTCGAGCGTGGCCGGGTCGGTCCACTGCACGTCTTCAAGCACGAACATATGTGGCCCCGCGGCGGCCAGCGCCAGCAGGTACTGCGTGAAGGCTTCCCACAGCCGGATGCGCTCCTGGTCGGGCGGCAGGCTGACGGGCCGCGGCAGGCCGGGGTGTTGCTCGGCCAGTTCGGGGATCAGGCGGCTGACCTCGCTCAGCCAGAGCGGGTCCAGCGCCGGCACTCCGCCCAGGCGCAAGCCGACGCGCAGCGCCTCGACCAGCCCGGCGTAGGGCAGCGGCGCGGCCAACTGGTAGTAGTGGCCCCAGAGCACGAACATGCGGTGGCGGTACGCCTCCTCGGCGGTGTCCTGGGCCAGGCGCGTCTTGCCCACGCCGGCCTCGCCCAGCAGCAGCAGCATGGGCGGCTGGGGCCGCGGGCTAGCCAGCCAGGCCGCGAGGTCGGCCTGCTCGCGCGCCCGCCCGACGACGCGCAGGCTGCGCGTGGTGTGGCCGAGCAAACTCAGGGCGCTGGTGGTGGCCGGGCGGGTGGGCGCGGGCCGGGCCGCGGGTGTGGGGGCCGGGACCGGCAGCGGAGCGTCCAGGGTGGCCGCCGCCATGCCCGCCTGCATCATCTGGTACAGGGCCACCGTCTCCGGCTCCGGTTCCAGTTCCAGGTCGTTCGCCAGCGTGGCTTTCAGCGTGGCGAACTGCTGCAGGGCGCGGTCGCGCCGGCCGAGGCGGTAATACAGGCGCATCAGATCGCGCGTGGCGTCTTCCTGGTACGGGTCGGCCTGCACCAGGCGCCCCGCCGCCGCCACGGCCTCGTCCCAGGCGCCCTGCGCCTTGTAGGCGCTCACCAGGCGGGTCAGGCAACCCAGGTACATCTGGCGCAGGCGCTCGCGCTCCAGCAGCACCCAGTCGTCATAGTAGCCGACCAGCAGATCGCCCCGGTAGAGATCGGCGGCACGCGCCTGGCGCTCCACATCCTGCGGGTCACGCAGCAAGTCCTCGAACGCGCGCACGTCATGGACGACGTGCGCGTCGGGATTGAAGCGCACGGTATCGCCCTCGAACAACAGCACCGGGGCCGCCGCATCGCGGTCCGGCTCCAGCAGCGTGCGGATGCGCCAGAGCGCGTCGCTCAGGTTGCGGCGGGCGCGGCGCTCGTCCTGGTCGCCCCAGAAGAGGCCGGCCAGCAACGCTCGCGGGTGGGTGCGATTGTGTGCGGTGAGCAGATACGCCAGGAGCAGCGCGGCTTTCTGCGGCGTGGGCGCCGGCAAGGTCTGCTGGTCGCGTTGCAACAGGAGGCCGCCGAACAGGCGAATGTGCAAAGTGGTCATGCAGTACTTCCTCAGCCCCCGTATTATAGCACAAGCCGGGTACCCGGCGGTTCAAGCCACCGGCTACCGCCACCAAGCCCGCTCGCACCCGCACAGGCGGGCAGCGGGCGGCATCCAGGTAGGCGACCAACCTAACCCCCTACCCCCCTTCCGTCGCGGGAAGGGGGGAATCGCCGGCGCGAGGAAAAGTGACTCCCCTCCCCGCGGCGGGGGCCGGGGGGTTAGGTTGGGCTGTGCGCCGGGATGCCGCCCGCTGCCGCGCACCCCCGCGAGCAGGAGCTATGCATTCTAATCTTTGCGCCATCCCGGCGGCTGATCGGCTCTAGTCGGGGCACGAGGGGGCCGTTGCCCCCCAGAGAGGGGCGATCTCCTATAGAATAGCGCGTGTGTCTATCCGCCGCTAGCCGAAAGGAGATCGCCATGGCCGCATTCGTTCCGGCCCTCGCCTCTATTCTAGCGCACCTACCCGATACGCGCCAGTGCCGCGGCTTGCGCCACCCCTTGGGCGCCCTACTCACGGCCGCCGTCGCGGCGATGCTCTGCGGCGCCACCTCCCAGACCGCCATCGCCACCTGGATCGCCGATCTCGCCCCCTACTGGCGCCGCCGCTTTGGCTTGCGCCACCCCCTCGGGCCCGACCAAGCCACCCTCAGTCGTGTTTTCGCTACGCTGGATGTCGTCGCCTTTGAGGCGGCCCTCAGCACCTGGTCCCAGGCCCTCCTTACCCGCCTGGTTGAAACGCCGCCCCCCCGCGCCGCGGCGGTGCCCCTCCCCTACCCGACAGTCGCCACGGACGGCAAAACCTGTCGCGGCTCGGCGACCGCCGCCGCTCCTGGCGTGCATTTGCTCAGTGTCTTCAGTCTCCAGTTTGCCCTGGTGCTCGCCCAGCAATTCGTGGACGGCAAAACCAATGAAATTACCGTCGCGCCGCAGCTCTTAGCAACCCTGGCCTTAGACGGTTGGTTGATTACCAGCGATGCCTTACTCACGCAGCGCGAACTCGACACCCAGATCCTCGGGCAGGGCGGGGCCTATTTCCACCCGGTCAAAGGCAACCAACCCGGCTTGCTGCATGACATCCAAGATGTGTTCGCCAGTCCTTTATTGAATGACACGGTGCAAACGGCGGTCAGCACTGAACTGGCGGGCAACCGGATCATAGCGCGGGCGGTGAATTGTTCGCCGGCCTTAGACGGCTACAGCGATTGGCCGGGGTTGCGGCAGGTACTCGAGTTGTGGCGGGTAGTGACGGACAAACCGACGGGCGTGGTGCGGAGCGAGGTGGTCTATGGCATAACCTCGTTAGGGCCGGCAGAACTGACCCCGGAGCAGGTGCTGGCGGTCTGGCAAGCGCATTGGGGGATCGAGAATCGGCTGCACTGGGTGCGCGATGTCACGTTAGGGGAAGACCAGAGCCGGGTGCGGACGGCGCACGGGCCGCAGGTGCTGGCGGCCGTGCGCAATACGGCCTTGAATTGGCTGCGTAGCAAAGGCGAGACCAACATCGCCCAAGCCTTCCGCCACTATGCCGACCACCCGGAACTGGCCTTTATCGCCGTCGGCCTGCTCATCGGCTAGCAAGATTAGAATGCATAGCTCCTGGTAAGCCCTGCGCCCACCCTGAGATCGCATTGACCTCCGGGCGCCGCCCTGCTATAATACCCCTGCCG
>DASSGZ010000107.1:0-3473 GCA_035693165.1 Chloroflexia bacterium
CGTGGTGCCGCTTCCTACAAACGGATCGGCCACAACACCGCCGCTTGGCGCAAATTGGCCGAGCATGAACTCGATGAACTCCGGCGAGAACTGCCCCCGCCACGGGAATAAACTTGTGCGCGAACGGGCCGCGATGTCAAGCTTCTGTTGCACCCCCGGCGCGCGCTCGACAGGAATGTCGTCGAATATCCGCAGCAACTTGTCCGCCGGTTCCGTGCCGGACGGCCTATGCGACCTGTGTGGAGAGCTTATATCGAGCATCATTTCTGCCGTTAGGGTCTGCTTTAACAGATAATCCAGAGTTGACGGATGCAATGGACCTAATCCACCGGATTGCGAAGCAGCGCTCCTCGTGCGGCGGCATTGCTGGGATGGGGCGGCGGGCAGGGGCGCCCCGCCGCCCGGATTGCTCCTCTATCATAGCCGATCCGGGCGGGTTTTGCACGAGGTCCGGCACGTGAGTGCACCGCGAAGCCGCGAAGGACGCGAAGACGATTTATGTCTTGATTCTCCGCGTCCTCCGCGCCTTTGCCGTGAACATCCGTCGTTAGCCGCTAAAAACCTTCGCGTCCTTCGCGGCTTCGCGGTGCACTATCCGTTAGTCGCCGGGCGGGCCAAGACGGACCTGGACCGCATGCGTGCCGGGGGCCGGGTCGAGCGGGATGCGCCCGTCGGGGCAGGGCGCGCCGTCGAGCGTGACGGCGACCACGCCGTGGCCGCGGCCCGCCGCGTTGTCCACCTGGATGGTGTAGGTGGCCGCGCCGTGGCGGTAGCAGACCTCGAAGCCGGGCCAGCCCGGCGGGATCGCGGGATCGACGCATAGCGCGCCGTCCACCCGGCGCAGCCCCAGGATCGCTTCCACGCCCAGGCGGTACATCCAGGCCGCCGAGCCGGTGTACCACGTCCAGCCGCCCCGCCCGACGTGTTGCGGGTGGGCGTACACGTCGGCGGCGATGACATACGGCTCGACCTTGTAGCGGTCCCGGTCGTCGGGGTCGAGCGCGTGGTTGATCGGGTTGAGCATGTTGAACAGGGCGTGGGCGCGCACGCCATCGCGCAACTCGGCGAAGGCGAAGCCCACCCAGATGGCGGCGTGGGTGTACTGGCCGCCGTTCTCGCGCACCCCCGGCACGTAGCCCTTGATGTAGCCGGGATCGAGCTCCGACTTGTCGAACGGCGGGGTCAGCAGCAGCACCAGGCTCTCCGCCGGGCGGATCAGGTGCTCCTCCAGCGAGGCCATGGCCTGCTGCGCCCGCGCCGGGTCGCCGATGCCCGACAGCACCGACCAGCTTTGCGCGATGGAGTCGATGCAGCACTCCTCGTTCTCGTGCGAGCCGAGCGGCGTGCCGTCGTCAAAGTAGGCGCGGCGATACCACGACCCGTCCCAGGCCGATTCGTGGATCGCGGCTTGCAGCCGCGCGATCTGTGCCCGGCACCACTCGGCGCGGTCGTGATCGCCGCGCGCGGCGGCCAGCGGGGCGAAGCGGCGCAGCACGTCGGCCAGGAACCAGCCGACCCACACGCTCTCGCCCCGGCCTTCGATGCCGACCCGGTTCATGCCGTCGTTCCAGTCGCCCGACCCCATCAGCGGCAGGTCGTGCGGGCCCGCCGTGGCCCCGCGAGTCAGGGCGCGCACGCAATGCTCGTACACGGTCCCGCTTTCGGGCGCGGTGCTGGGGAAGCTGTAGGCGTCCTCCTGGCCGGGGGCCAGCGGCGGCGCTTCCAGGAACGGTTGCACCTCGTCCAGCACGCCCGTATCGCCGGTGGCCTCCACATAGATCGCTGTGACGAACGGCAACCAGAGCAGGTCGTCGGAGAAGCGGGTGCGCACCCCGCGGCCCGTGGGCGGGTGCCACCAGTGCTGCACGTCGCCCGCCGCGAACTGGTGCCCGGCGGCGCGCACGATCTGGTCGCGTGTGATCTGCGGGGCCGCGTAGACCAGGGCCAGCACGTCCTGCAACTGGTCGCGGAAGCCGTAGGCGCCGCCCCCCTGGTAGAAGGCCGAGCGCGCCCAGATGCGGCAGGCCAGCGCCTGGTAGAGCAGCCAACCGTTGAGCAGCAGGTCGAGCGCCTTGTCGGGCGTCTGCACCTGCACGGTGCTCAGCAGCCCGGCCCACTCCCGCTGCGCGGCGGCGAAAGCGGCGTCCACGGCGCCGGGGGCGCGGATCTGGGCCAGCAGCGCGCGCATGGCCTCGGCGTTGGCCGTCTCGCCCAGCGCAAAGACGATCTCCACCGTGGCCCCCGGCCCCACGGTCAGCGGCGCCTGGATCGCGCCGCACGGGTCCAGGCCGGCGCCGGTGCGCCCGTCGAGCGTGGCGGCGGCCAGGCCCGCGGGCGCACCGGGGCGCCCGTTGCGGCCCAGGAAGGCGGTGCGGTCTGCCGTATAGGTCGCGCCACCCCCGGTCCCCCTCCGCTCATCGGGCCGGGCGACCAGGGCCAGGAAGGCCAGCCGGTCCGCGAACTCGTTGTTGTAGGGATTGTGCGCCGTCAGCGCTGCGGCCTCGGCGTCCCACGCGGTGATGACGAAACGGGCCGAGGGCGCGCGGTCCACGCCCAGCACCCACTCGACATAATTCGTGACGCTGAGCCGGCGCGCCGTCCCGCCGGGGTTGCGCAGGCGCAGCCGCAGCAGGCGCAACGGCAGATCGGGCGGCACAAAGACGGTCAGTTCGCCGTCGATGCCGTGCCCGGTATGCTCGTAGACCGTGTAGCCGTGGCCGTGGCGGATGGTGTAGGGCGCGCTGCCGCGGATGGGCAGGGGTGTCGGCGTCCAGAGGCCGCCCCGATCCTCGTCGCGCAGATAGAGAATGTCGCCGGGCGTATCCGAGATCGGGTCGTTCGACCAGGGCGTGAGCCGGTTCTCGCGGCTGTTGAGCCACCAGGTCGTGCCCAGCGTGCTTTCCGAGACCAGCGTGCCGAACTCCGGGTTGGCGAGCACGTTGATCCACGGCGCGGGCGTCCACTCGCCCGCGCGCAGGCGGATCACATACTCGCGGCCATCGGCGCTGAAGCCGCCCAGACCGTTGTCGAACTCCAGCGGCGCCCCGCCCGCGCCGGGCGCGGTGGTGGTCGCCGTGGGATAGGGCAGGGGATGGCGGCTGCGGCGGCGGTCGGGCCCCGGCGCGGGCGCGCCCCGGCGCGGATCGCGCAGCGGCGAGGAGGTGGGTTCCTCCTGCCGGGCAGCGCGCGCCAGTTGCCGCGCGATGGACCCGCGCCGCCCGATCAGGATAGCGCGCGCCGCCGTTTGCAGCAAGATGCGGTCGGCCTCCGGGATCGCCTCGGCCCGGCGCAGGAACACGCCGCCCGGCTGGTCGATCCGCCCCGCCGCCGGGCCGCGCTGCAACAGCGCCGTCAACTCGTCCTGCACGTTCTGGATGTAGCCCTCCGCGTACTCGTTGAGGATGACCAGGTCGGCGGCGAAGCCGAGCGAGCGCCAGTAGTCGTGCGCCTGGACGGCCTCCTGCATCAGCCCG
>DASSGZ010000108.1:0-47815 GCA_035693165.1 Chloroflexia bacterium
GCTTGAGCCGGGTCGGCGCCACGCGCTTGGGCTTCTGATCCAGGGCGATATAGCAGGCCCCGGCGGGCGCGTCCAGGGCAAAGCAGACCGGCACCACATGGGGCACGCCCGCGACATCGGCGGTCGCTAGCCGGGCCACCCGCGCCGCGCTCAAGAAGGCCACCTGGCTTTCGCTGAACAGCGGGTGCGCGGGCGGATCATAGCCGCGCTCCTCGACGTGCCGGCGCTCGGGGCGTTCCTCCTTGATGGGTTCCATTGCCATACGCTTCTCTACCTACGGCTCCGGCAGCGGGCCGAGCGTGATCCATTGCAGCGCGGAGTCGTCGTCCACCTGGGCGAGAGCCTGGGGGCCGGGGCCGCGCCCCGTGCTGCTGAAGCTGAACAGCACGAACGGCGTGGCATCATTCGGGCCACCGGCATAGCGGACGGCGATGCGCTGGGTATCCGACCCGGCGGGCGCCGGTTCCCAGACGATCTCCTGCGGCGCGCCGGTAACTTTGCTCAGCGTCTCGGTATGGAGGGTCTGCCCGTGCCGGTCGAACACGGTCAGCGTCTTGCCGTCGGAGGTGACGGCGGCCAGCAGCGGCGGCGCGCCGGGTGTCGCGCTCCAGGCGGCATGCAGCACCTGGGGCAGCGCGGCAACGGCAGGCGCGCCCGGCGCGGCCCGGTCGGCGATGAGCAGGCGGCCGTCGCTGGTGCTGAAAGCCACCGCGCCGGCATCGGCGGACCAGATCGGCGGGACGGCGCCGTTGGGGCCGGCTTCGGGCACCGGAGCCAGCAACGCGCCGGTCGCGGCGGCGCCGGAGGTGACGGCCAGGCCCATGCCTGCCACCCGGTAGGCGTACCAGCGGGCGCCATCCGCGCCGGGCGGACTCCAGGCGCCCAGCCCGGCCTGGCCCCGGTCGATCTCCTGCGGCCCGGCGCTGCCGGCGGTATCGACCACCCAGCCGCCATCCGGGCCGCGGGTCGGGTTCCACGCCTGGAAGGCCAGCGTGTGCGGGTCGAGCCAGGTCAGATCGAAGGGCGGCAGGGCCAGGTGGCCGCCGGGCAACGCGTGGCCCTGAGCGACCGTGTGCGGCTGGGTGTTCTGGTCGGCGGGCACGGGCAGCACGGTCAGATCGGCGTCGTAGCTGCCGTTGGTGCCCAGGTCGTTCGCCACCAGGAAGGCGATAGACTTGCCGTCGGGCGCCCAGGTGGGATTGAGCAGCAGCCCGGCTTCGGGCGCGGCCAGCCGCTGGGGCGCGGCCTCGGCGGCGGGGTCGCTGTTCACCGTCCAGAGGTCAATCGGCCCACCGTTGGCCCGCCCGGCCAGATAGGCCAGGCGCCCGCCGTCGGGGGCAAAGGCCAGACCCTGCTGGACGGCGCCGCTGCGCGCCCGCTCGTTACAGTCCTCGGCCAGCACGGACGGCGCCAGTTGGCGGCGGTTGTTGATGTTGTTAAGATCCAGCAGCCAGAGTTGCGTATCGGCGCGGCAGGCGCCGCCGGAGGTGCGCTGCTCGGTCAGCAGGTAGGCCAGCCGGTCGCCGGTGGGCGCGACGGTGAAGGCGGAGATGCGTTGCGGGGCGGGCGGGTCGTGGACCACCTCGACCAGCGCCCGCGTCTCCTGGTGGTCGGCGTCGTAGAAGGTAAGGTTGCCGTTGCTCACGAAAACCAGGCCGCTGGTGGTGTGCAGCGCCGCGGGCGTCGGGCTGCCGGCAGCGGGCGGAGTCAGCACCCCGCTGGCGGGCGTCGCCAGGGGCAGGCCACTGGTCGCCGTAGCGGCGGGGCCGGTCGGCGTGGTCGGCGCCGGGGCCTCCGTGGGTGTGTTGGGGGCGGGGACGCTAGCCGTCGCGGTAGCGGCCGCTGTGGCGGGCGGGGACGGGGCGACGGGCGGCGCTGTCGGCGGGGCGCCGTTCTCGCAAGCGACGAGAGCGGCGCCCAGCAGGCAGGTGAGCAGGATGTTGCGCGGGTTGCGGATCACTTGATACGCTTGCGCTTGCTGTTGACGTAGTCCACCAGGATATACTCGCCCAGCGCCTCGGGTGTGGCGTAGAAGGCGCGGCCCTTGTTAATCGCCGTCATCTGATTGACGAACTCGGTCAGGTCGTAGGTCCGCTCCAGCATGAACGTGTTGATCACGATGCGGTCGCGGGTGCAGCGCGTCACCTCGCGCAGCGTCTCCTGGATCGTGCGCCAGCTTGGCGGGTAGTTGAAGTAGGACTGGCCCTGCTCCAGGTGCGCCGTCGGCTCGCCGTCGGTGATGACGATGATCTGCTTGTTCGGCGTCTTATGGCGGGCCAGCAGGGTGCGCCCCAGCAACAGCGCGTGGTGCAGGTTGGTGCCGTATTCGTACTCACTCCAGTCGAGTTGCGGCAACTGCTCAGCCTTTAGCTCGCGCGCATAGGCCGAGAAGCCGACGATGTAGATCGTGTCGCGCGGGAACTGGGTGCGGATCAGGTGGTTGAGCGCCAGGGCCACCTTCTTGGCCGCCAGGTAGCAGCCGCGCAGCAGCATCGAGCGGCTCATGTCGAGCATCAACACGGTGGCGCTCTGCGTCTGCAACTCGGTGCGGTAGACCTCGAAGTCGGACGGGTTGATGCGGACGGGCGCGCCGGGACCGTCGCGCTCCACGGCGTTCATCAGCGTGGCTTGCAGGTCCAGGTAGAAGGGATCGCCGAACTCGTACTCCTTGCTGTCGTCGGTGCGCTCGCCGCCGCGCCCGCGCAGGTTGGTGGCGTGCTTGCCGAAGGCGTCGCGCTTGAGGTACTGGAAAATATCCTGCAACGCCTTCTGGCCGATCTTGCGGATGCCGCGCGGCGTCAGGGTCATCTTGCCGCCGTTGTTTTCGAGGTAGCCCTCTTCCTCCAGCATGCGCGCCAGTTCCTGCAACTGCTGGAGGGCCTGGCCCTCTTCGGCGCCGACCAGTTCGCTCATTTTCTGGGCGTCGATGTTGTCGACGTTGTTACCGTAGCGGGCGGCGTCAAGCTGCTTCTCAAGCTCTTCCATCTCTTGAAGCTGCTCCATCATGCGCATCGCCTCGCTGAGGGTCACGGGTTCATCGCCGGAGAAGGGATAGCGCTCGCCTTCGTAGGGCATCATGCCCTGCAGGTTGGCGGCTAGTTCGGCCATCTCGGCCTGCAACTGCTCGTCCTGCATCAGCCCTTCCATCAGGCTCTCCAGCTCGGCCCGCTGCTCAGCGCTCATGCTCTGCATCAGCGATTCCATGGCCTGCATCTGCTGGGCCAGGTGCTCCATGAGTTGGTCCAGGTTCTCGATGCCCTTGGGGAAGTAGTGGCCGTACTGCTCCATGAACTCTTTGAAGCGCGGCTCCCGCCCTTCGGCGCGATCGCGCAACATCTGGTTCAGGTCGTGCATCATATTGCGCAGTTCGGCGCGCTGCTCCGGCGTCATCCCCTGCATCGACCCCTTGAGGCCCTTGAAGGTCTGGTTGAGAACCTGCTGTTGCAACTGAGCCAGCAACTGCTGGAACTGCTCACGGGCCGCGGGACTCATGAAGTCGTAGTCTTGCAGTTCCTTGATGCGCCCCGCGGGACTCTCCGGCAGGTTGTCGAGTTGCTGCTGGTGCTTGGCGGCCATGTTGTCGAGCATCTTCTGCAACTGCTCGGCGTTGGGCGGCGCGGTGCCCTCGGCTTGCTGCTGCTGCATCTGGGCGTGGCTCTCGTCCAGCCGCTTCTGGATGTCCTCGCGCTCCTGCTGGATGATCGACTCCAGTTGCTTGGCGATGTCGTCCATGATGCTGTTCATATCATGGCGCTTGAGCATCTGCTGGCGGCGCTGGCGCAGCCGGTCCATCAGGTCGCGCAGGCCCATCATGCGGCGGTTATCGCGCGTCTGGTAGCCGCTCTGCATGAGGCGGCGCAGGGCGCGGCGCAGGTCGCCGTCGGCCAGCAGGTCGTCGGAGATAGCTTCCATGACCGCGTCAGCATCGAACGGCATGATCTGCTGGGTGCCGTCCCAATCGCGATAGACGAAATAATTAGGCATGGGCTGCCTCTTTCTTACGAGGAACCAATCCCGGCGCGCCCGCGCGGCGTGTGGGTCAAGCCGCGCTTACAACGTCGCCATGAGTCGAATCGCAAGCCGGCGGCTCCCGGCGCCCGGCCCGCCGCCGGGGCGCTTAGCGATGATAGCGCACGCCGCCCGCCGAGCGATCCTTGTTCAGGCGGCGGTTCAGGTGCAAGCCTTCCAACACGAATTCGACAGCCGACGCGGCGACGGCCGGGTTGCCCTGCGCGCCCAGCTTGGCGACGGCGTTCTTCAGCGCCTTGACCTCGCTGGCCTGGTGCACGTACTCCATCGACGGCATGCTGTCGGAGACCTCCAGGTTCATGCCGTTGTGGAAGCGGGTCAGCAGGTCGTCGAACTCCTGCACGGTGAAGTGGCGATTGAACACCGCGCTGACGGCCCCTTGCAGCAGCTTGGTGATGACCTTGTCTTCGCGGGCATCGCCGACGGCCTCGATCTCGATCTTGCCGGCGGTGGAAGTCACCAGGGCTTCGAGGTCGCTGACGCGGGGCGCGGCCTGCTTTTCGCCCAGGCGGATGGCGCGCTTGACGGCGTTGCTCAACAGGTTCTCGTAGTTCGACACGCTCACGCGCACCGACACGCCCGACCGCTGGCTGATATCCGGGTGCTTGCGCGCCAGGTGGGTCAACTCGGCCACGATCTCTTTCATATACTCCGGCACCGTCAGTTCCACGCCCTGGATCTTGTAGTGCGTGCGCTCCTGCTCCATGATCGAGATCTCATGCTCGATGGTGCGCGGGTAGTGCGTGCGGATCTGCGATCCGACGCGGTCCTTGAGCGGGGTGATGATGCGCCCGCGGTTGGTGTAGTCTTCGGGGTTGGCGCTGGCAACCAGGTAAACATCAAGCGGCAAGCGCACCTTGTGCCCGCGGATCTGCACGTCGCGCTCTTCCAGAATGTTCAACAGGCCCACCTGGATGCGCTCGGCCAGGTCGGGCAGTTCGTTGATGACGAAGATGCCCCGGTTGGTGCGCGGCACCAGGCCGTAGTGGATGGTCTGCTCGTCCGACAGGTAGCGGCCCTCAGCCACTTTGATCGGGTCGATTTCGCCGATCAGGTCGGCGATGGTGATGTCGGGCGTGGCGAGCTTTTCGCCGTAGCGGGCTTCGCGGCTCATCCAGGCGATGGGCAGTTTGTCGCCCAGTTCGGCGGCCATTTCGCGGCAGCGGGCGCAGGTCGGGTCGAACGGGTTGTCGTTGATCTCGCAGCCGGCGACGACGGGGATTTCCTCGTCGAGTAGATTGATCAGGCTGCGCGCGATGCGAGTCTTGGCCTGGCCGCGCTCGCCCAGGAAGATGATGTCCTGGCCCGACAGGATCGCGTTCTCGATCTGCGGGATGACGGTCTGCTCATAGCCGATGATGCCGGGGAAGAGCGGTTCGTTCTGCTGCAGGCGGGCGACGAGGTTCTTGCGCATTTCCTCTTTTACCGGCAGCACCTGGTAACCGCTGCTGCGCAGTTCGCCGACAGTCTGGGGCTTCGTGGTTGTATACATGCTCCGTGCTTTCCTAGTCCTGCACCGGGCGGGAACCATTCCCGGTGGGCCGATGCAATGAGCGGATTGTCGTGTGGGTTGATAATACAGGAAAGATTACGCTCAGGATATGATGTCGGATTTGTGTTCCGCTTCCGGCGTGGCGGTGGAACTCGCCTGAGCAAAGGCCGCGAGGCGCCGCCGGACCGTGGGGATCGCGGTCTGCTCCCCTTGCTGCAGGCCGCGCAGATAGTCGGCGCGCTGCGCCAGTTCGGCGGTGAGCAGCGCGGCGGGCGTGCCGGTCCACTGTGCCAGCGCATCAAGCGTGGCGGGTTCGGTCCAGGCGTGCACGAGTTGGTCGGCTTCGGCGTCCCAGCGCGCCAGGCAGTAGGTGCTGACGCCTTGCGGCCCGTCGCCCGGCAGCACCAGGTGGACCGCGGCGCACCGCCGGCGATAGCGGCCCCCCTGGGTCAGCAGCACCAGGTTAATGACCAGGTTCAGGCCCGGCAACAGCCGGGGCGGCACGTTGAGCGGCGGCGCGCACAGGATGTCCAGCACCTCCTCGACGGTCTCGGCGTGCATGGTCGAGCCGAAGGCGTAGCCCTGCGGCAGCAGGCTGAACAGCCGGCCAATGCGCGCGCCCCAGAAGTAGATCGCCAGGTGGTCGCTCATCTCGTTCGCCAGCAAGTAGCACTCCTGCGGCTCCGTCGCCGGGTCGTTGGCGAACTCAAAGGTCTCGTAATGGCCGTGCAGGTAGAGGCGCCGGGTGTCCGGCGGCAAGAAGTCGAGCAGCGCGGTCAGCGTCGTCGTCTTGCCGGCCATGGGCGGTTCGGCGCCGACGATGACCGAGGCGCGGCGGGCCATCAAGGCCCAGATCAGGCCCAGGGTGGCCGCGTCGAAGCTGCGGGCTTCGAGCAACTGCACCACCGAGAGCGGCTGTGGCGGCTGCCAATGCCACCCCCACCAGCCAAACGGTTCTTCGTAGTCGTCCTGTTGCAAGCCGTGCCTCCTCTCCAGCCGGTTCCGGATAGGCCGCTGTGCCCGACCACGACACACTTTCATTATACACGAGCCTCGTAGGGACGGCAAAGACGAGTGGGGACGAGTGGTCAGTAGTCAGTGCTCAGTTGCCGACTGACCGCGGTTCCTCCCGCGACACACCTGGCAATGCGCTTCTCGTACTGATCACTGACCACCGACCACTGACCACTCGCACCTGAGAGCTACAAAAGGAGCCGGGCAGGGAACTCAACCGGGGATGAGACCCTGCCCGGCACGGATAGCGGGGCAGACCGGGCGTGATGGCACGGTCGTATGGGATTGTGGGGCACCCCGGCCAAGCAGCCCTTCCGCCTGGCCGGGGTGTCCCGTGTTGCCTACCTGCGTATTTTAGCACGATGTTCAATCTTTGTCAAGATATTTTCCCAAGGTTCGGGGAACATCACCAATAAAATAGCGTTTGGCCACCCATAAAATCGGCCCAAAGTCCGCCTAATGACTGAGGAGCGGTGGGGCGCCATATGGTATGATATTTGCTGGGGGTAGGCCCCAGGAACCAGGGAGGAGCGGGCATGATTCTGGAAAGCCGGAAATGGCGTTTAATTCTGCGGGGATTGGTGTTGCTGGTGACCACGGCGCTGATCCTGGGCTTTTCCGGCCCCACCTCCTATGCTCTACAAGACGACACGCCCCACGCCATTTATGGCCGGCAGTCGCTCTCCAAGCAATCGCTGGACGGGCGGTTCGCCGTGTTGCGGGCGCAAGCCGAGATGGACCACGCCGTGGCCCTGCATCGCGACGGGCAGACGATGTACTGGGTACCGGTGCGCGGCTATACCGATAAAGAAGGCTCGATCAAGCTCTTCATTCTGACCGACGACGTGCCGTCGGCGACCGGCACCCCGGCCACCGGGGACACCGGCGCGTCCGACGGGGATGCTTTTGTCGGGCGCGTGGTGCGCTTTGCCGCAGCGCCCTATGCCGCAGATGCCGAGCAAGTACTGATCACGGCCCTGAACGATCCCGTCGGGCCGGATACCTATGTGTTAATTCAAGGGGAAGCGCCCAAAGCCTACCGGCCAATGGTGCCGCTGATGGGCGGGCTGGGCGTGATCTGGTTCCTCTCGCTGGTCTCCTTCACCCGCGCCTGGCGCCGATCTCCGCGCCGCCGGTAGGCGCCGCCCCTGGCGCCGCAGGCGGGCCGGACCGGCTTGAAACCGGCTCCTGCACCCGTAATACGCCGCCGGTTCCAAACCATCCCTACCGGTTGTCGCTTCCCATGTATGGTAGAATCAAGTTATAGGGTTTTGATTCTCAATGATGCACCTGCTTTGTAACCCCAGCAAGCATTGTTGCGTATGGATGGGTGATGAAAGGAAACGCCTCGATGGATGAAGGGGGCGTCCCGTTGACCAATCACAAGACAGGCGATGAGGATATGTCCATAGCTATCACGTACCCATCAGCGCAAGTGGGGCCGGCCGCTGCCGGCTACCCCGCTGCCTTGCCCACGGCCGCGGAACAAACCGCGCAGGCGGAGGAACGCGTCTGGATCGACCGCGCTCTGGCGGGCGATCAGTCGGCCTTTGCCTGTATCGTCGAGCGTTATCAGACGGCCGTGTATAATCTCTGTTATCGTATGCTGGGCAGCGCCGCCGAGGCCGAGGACGCAGCCCAGGAAGTGTTTATCCGGGCCTGGAGCCAGTTGCACACGTTCCAGCGCGACCGCAAGTTCTCGACCTGGCTGCTGTCGATTGCCTCGCATCATGCGATCGACGTGCTGCGCCGGCGCCGGGCCACTGTGGTGCCGCTGGATAGCGTCGAAATCTGGGCGCACAGTTCCGAACCGCAGCCCGAGGAAAGCACGATCGAGACCGAACAACGGATCGCCGTGCGGGCGCTCCTCGGCTCGTTACCGCCAAAATACCGGCTGGTGACGGTGCTGCGCTACTTCCGCGATCTCTCGTACCTAGAGATCGCCGAAATGACCGGCCTCTCGGAAAGTGCTGTGAAGACTCAACTCCATCGCGCGCGCAAGATGCTCGCCGATGAAATTCGTACGAAAGGAGCCCCCGCGAATGTCCTGCCGAGCATCAGTTGAACTGATGTCGCTGCGGCTCGACGGGTTGCTCGAGCCGGCGGACATCACCGATCTGGAGCAGCATATCCAGACCTGCCCTGCCTGCACCGCGCAGTGGACTGCCCTGCACGAAGCCGATCGCTTGCTGCGGGCCGGTGCCCGTCGCCCGGTGCAGCCGCCGTCCGACTTTGCGGCCCGCGTAATGACGCGCGTCGCCGCCATGCCGGTGGTCCGCCCCCAACTCTGGGAGCGCGAACGCCGGCAGATCCAGGGCGGGCGGCGCACCGTGAAATTGAATAGCCCCACCGGCATCACCGGCCACCTGGTCCCGGTGCCTGTGGGCGTGGCCGCCGCGGCGCCGCCGCGCACGGGCCTGGCGGGCGTGCTGCAGCATTTCCACCCGTTGCGCAACGCGCGCATGGGCGTGTATCTGGGCGGCATCAGCCTGGCCGGCGTGCTCTCGGTGCTGCTGTTGGTGCTGACCAGCGTGCTGGGCAGTAGCGGCAATCTACCGGTTGATGGGTGGTTAGGCGGACCGCTGATCAACGGCGTGGGCAACCCCACGGCGCTGCAAACCTGGGGCGCCGCCGTCTGGGGGCTGGTCACGACCCTGCTGGGCCAGATCGATCCCTGGATGACCACGCTGGCGACGCTGATCGTGGGCGCGTTGGCCGCGGTCTGGTGGCGCATCGTCGCGGCGTTTGCGCGCCGGGCCGGGAATCGGGAGGTAGGGGCATGAGATCGCCTGTGCGGCGCTCGCGACGCCACACGCTCTTGTTGCCGTTGCTGGCCGTGGCGCTCTTCCTGGGCGCGGCGGTGGCCTGGCAACAGGAGAGCAGCGTCGCTCAGGCGCAGCCGGTATTGCCCATGCCGCCCGCCGGGGAGGGCGACCGTATCGTGCCCGAGGGCGACTTCGTCCTCACCTCGACCCAGGTGGTCGAGCACGACGTATACGTGGTGTCGGGCGATGCCACGATCGAAGAGGGCGCCGAGGTTAAGCACGACGTGACGGTGCTCAGCGGCGACATCGTCATCGCCGGGCACGTCGGGCACGACGTGAAAGCCCTGAACGGCAACATCACCCTGGCCGATACCGCCGTGGTGGGCAACGACGTGACCGCGCTCAACGGCACCGTCGAACGGGCCGAAGGCGCAACGGTGGGCGGCGAGGTCCATAGGCCGCAACACCCCGCTGCAAGCCGGGACCCGCTTGGTGCCGTCGGGAGCTTTGTCCTGCGGCTGCTGGCGTACCTGGTGCTGGGGGTGGTGTTTGTCACCGTGGGCACGCTGGCCGTGCTGGCCTGGCCGCGGCAAACCGGCCGGGTCGTGACGGTGCTCGAAGCTACGCCCTGGTCCGCGCTCGGCGTCGGCCTGCTGACCGGCGTGCTGATCCTGCCGGTGGCCAGCCTCCTGTCCATTATCCTCGCCATCACCATCATCGGGATCATCTTGATCCCGGTGCTGTGGCTGGCGGTGGGCGTGGGCTGGCTCTACGGGGCGGTGGTCGTGGGGCTGTGGGCCGGGCGCCGGCTGGCCGAGTCGGGGCGGCTGCCCGCCGCGCGGAACTCGCTGCTGGTCACGGCCATTGCCGGGCTGGGCACGGTGGCCGTGGCGTGCGCCCTGCTTATGAGCACGGTGGCCTGGATCGGCTGGCCGGTCAGCTACTTCCTGGGCTTCATCGGCCTGGGGGCGGTCGTGCTGAGCCGGCTGGGCGTGAACGGCACCACCCGGCGCACGGGCGGCCTGCCCCCGCGCGTCACCCTCCCGCTGACCTTGCCGCAATCGGGCTCCTCGGACCGTCGGGCGTCGTAAGCCGCAGAACTATCGGAGGCGAACAGGCGCGGAGTGCACATTCCGCGCCTGTTGCTTTCTCCCTAGAAAGGAGGATGCGCCGCGCTCTCATGTTTGAGGCGCCCCGCCGGCCCGCCCATGCCCATCCTTCGTCGCCGCCTGGCCCTGCTCACCTTGCTCCTGATACTCACTGCGTGTGACTTCGCCCCGGCGGGCAGCCCTATCCCTGGCGCACTCACCAACCCGCCATCTCCGCCTGCTGCCCCCACTAGCACACCAGCCAATGCGCCCAGCCCCGTCCTCGCCACGCCGGCAGCCCGCACGCCCACCCTGCCGTCGATGTCCGCCGCGGCTCAGGCATATCTGGCCGCGGCGATGGCCTACATGCAGGAAAACTCGGTCCGGCGGGACAAAGTCGATTGGGCCGCTATCCGCGCCGAGGCGTTCCAAACCGCCGCGCACGCGCAATCGTCCGCCGATACTTATGATGCGATCGCGGTGGCGCTGTACCGGCTCGGCGACCAGCATAGCCGCTTTGTCGATCCCCAGGAAGCAAGCCGCTTCCCGACCCAGCAGGATCTGAGCATCGGTCTCCTGGTGGATTATGCCGAGCAAGTGGTAACGGCAGTACAAGCGGGGAGTCCGGCAGATCGCGCCGGAGTGCGCCAGGGCGACATCGTGACGGCGATCAACGGGACACCCGCCCGCCCCCAGGCGCCCGGCGCGTTCTTCGCCGCGATCTATACCGGGACGGAGGTAACATTAACCCTGCAACGGCCGGGTAGCGCTCGACCGGTCACGGCACGAATTACCCATGATCCGGTTGACAGCGATCACCTGCCGCAGGGGCGGCGCCTCGGCGGCAATTTCGGCTATGTCGCCCTGCCCAGCGGCCCGGCGCCGGGCATTAACGACGAATACGCCGCCATTATGCAGCAGATTATCCGGGTTATCGACCGGACGCCCACCTGTGGCTGGGTGGTGGATCTGCAACACGATCAGGGCGGCGCCCTCGATCCGATGGTCCTGGGGGTCGGCCCGATCCTGGGCGACGGCGAGGCAGGCGCATCGATCCCGGCGAGCGGCCCGCCCGTACCGTGGTCCTACCGCGAGGGCATTTATCGCCATGGCACCTATACGGCTGCTGTAGCCATGCCTTACGCCCTCAAGCAGCCGTTCCCACCCGTGGCCGTCCTGACTAGCCGGGACACCGCGAGCGCCGGTGAGGCCGTGGCGATTTCCTTCCGTGGCCGGGCCGGCAGCCGTAGCTTTGGCGCCGCCACGGCGGGCGTGCCCACCGGGAACAGCACGCATTATCTTAGCGACGGCGCCGCCATTATCCTGACCACGGCGCTGGAGGCCGACCGCACCGGCCATGTCTATGGGTTAACGGAGCGGATCGCGCCGGATCAACTCGTCGCCAATCCGGATCCACGGACCATGGGCACGGATGCCGACCCGGTCCTGCGGGCGGCGGTGGCCTGGCTCCAGACTCAACCAGGATGCGATCCTTAAGTGCACCGGGCCGCACTCGCCAGGGACGCGGGCCGCGTTATATAATGGGCGGTGAGTTGCGCCCGGCGCAACGCGGTCTGCTGATTGGCTTGTCCCCCAACTCAAGGAGGAGTTGCGAATGCTTCCCGAACCGTTTGTCGAATATATCCGCGGTCCGCTGGTCGAATCGATCCATTACGGGTCGGCGGCAGTGGTGGACGCGGCGGGCACCCTGCTGGCCTCGGCGGGCGAACCGCGCCATGTGAGCTATTATCGCTCGGCCTCGAAGCCGATCCAGACGGTGCCGGTGGTCGAGTCCGGCGCGGCGGATCGCTACGACCTGACGTCCGCCGAGATCGCCGTCATCTGCGGCTCGCACGGCGGCGAGGATATTCATGTGGCGACGGTCGATTCGATCCTGCACAAGATCGGCATGGGGCCGGACTTGCTGGCCTGCGGCGCCCACCCGCCCTACGATAAGCGCGCCGCCGCCGCGCTGGCCGCCGCCGGGGGCACGCCGGCGGCGATCCACAATAACTGCTCGGGCAAGCACGCCGGGATGCTGACGCTCTGCGCGTTCTACGGCTGGGACCCGCACGGCTACCAGCAGCCGGAGCACCCCGTCCAGCAACTGGTGCTGGCGACCGTGGCCGACTTTTGCGGGCTGCAACCGGACGAAATCTTCAAAGGGACAGACGGGTGCAGCGTAGTGACCTTCGGCGTGAGCACGTACCACATGGCGCTGAGTTTCGCGCGGCTGGTGGAGCCGCCGGTCCACTGGAGCGCGGCGCGGCGGGAAGCCTGCCGGCGGGTCGTACAGGCGATGATCGCGCACCCGGAGATGGTGGCCGCCCGGCAAGACCGGCTGGATACGGACCTGATGCGCGTGTACGACGGGCGGTTGATCGCCAAGGCGGGGGCCGAGGGCGTCTACTGCATGGCGGTGCTGCCTGGCGCGGACGGCCCCGTGCGCGGGTTAGCGCTCAAACTGCTGGACGGCGATGAGGGCGGGCGAGCGCGCAACCCCGCGGTGATGGGCCTGCTGGAGCAGGATGGGCTGCTGGACCAGATGCGCCGTGAGCAGTTGGGCCAGTACATCGAGCGCCCGATCATCAACCGCGCCGGGCTGACGGTCGGCGTGGTGCGGTCGGTGCTGCGCCTGCGCCGCCCCTCGCCGGGTGTACACATAGCTTAGAGCGAGATCCCTTAATTTTGAATAGGCCCGACCGGCACCGAACAAGCAGTAGAACGCCGTGTAGCGCTTCATTGGCGCCGGCGGTTGTGCCTGGAGTCGTCAGCCTTCCGTTGCATCCGGCCTTACGAGATGCACCCAGCCCGGATCGGGGGTTACCTGCCCACCCCGATCCTACTTAGGTGGCGGCCTCTCCGCCCGCGGCCTGCGACCCCCCTTCGGCACCGCGCCGGGGCGGCGGGGATTCCGTGCCCGATAACCGGAGTTGCCTTGTAATGCCGCCGCCCATCATTCACACCGAACATCTTTCCCGCTTTTTTGGCCGGGCCCACACAGTCAAAGCCGTCGATGACCTCTCCCTGGAGGTGCCTGCCGGAATCATGTTTGGTTTCCTGGGACCAAATGGGGCCGGCAAGACGACGACCATCCACCTTTTGCTGGGCCTGCTGGAACCAACCGGCGGGCAGGCGCAGGTTCTTGGCTTTGATATCCGTGCCCAGGCCGCTGAGATTCGCGCTCACAGTGGGGCACTACTCGAATTTGCGGGGCTTTACGAGCGTATGAGCGCCGAAGACAATCTCGACTTTTATGGGCGCATTTATCACATGCCTGCTCCGGAGCGCCGGGCGCGCAGCAAAGAACTGCTAACCCACCTCGATTTGTGGGACCGGCGCCACGATCCGGTCGGCCAGTGGAGCCGGGGGATGAAACAAAAACTGGCTGTAGCGCGGGCGCTCTTTCATCATCCGCCCTTGATCTTCCTGGATGAGCCGACAGCCGGGTTGGATCCGGTGGCGGCGACCGCCTTGCGCCAGGATCTGGCCCGCCTGGTGGCGCGCGAAGGGCTGACGGTCTTCCTCACCACGCACAATCTCGCCGAGGCCGAAAAGCTCTGTGCCCAGGTCGGAGTGATCCGGCAGGGCAAACTGCTGCGGGTCGGCAGCCCGGATGAATTGCGGGTGCGGGAGGGCAGGCCCCACGCCGAGATCATCGGGCGCGACTTCAACGAACAGACTCTGGCCTTGCTGCGCGCGCGACCGGAGGTGGCGCGGGCCGAATTGCAGGGCGGGCATTTAATCATTGAACTGCGCGGCACGGACAAGATCGCCCCGCTGATCAGCTTGATTGTGCAAGCCGGCGGCGAGATTGAGGAAGTGCGGCGGGGCCAGGCCAGCCTGGAAGAGGTTTTCCTGACCCTGATGGAGGAAGAAACCCCATGAGCGACCTGGGAACCATGATCTGGAAGGAAGCGAAGGATCTCATCTTCCCAGGGGGGTGGGGACAATGGATCCGCCCGCTGATCGTGGTCGGCGCGGTGGGGGTTGCGCTCCCCTGGCGGGCCGGGCTGCCGTGGCTGGAGCTTTCGCCCTTCGAGTTGCTGCTGGTGCTCTGGGTCCCTTTCATCAACATCATCAGTTTTATTGGCGATGCGATCGCCGGCGAACGGGAGCGCCATACCCTGGAAACGTTGCTGGCTAGCCGCATGCCGGATCATGCGATTCTGCTGGGCAAGGTGATCGTGACAGTCGGCTATGCCTGGGGCATGGCGCTCGTCAGCCTGCTGCTGGGCGCAGGGGCGGCGAACCTCTCGACTGGACAGGGGCCGGGGAACTGGGTGTTCTATCACCCGGTGGAGCTATTCCTGGAAGCGCTCGCGTTGTGTCTGCTGATCAGCCTCCTTGCCGCGAGTGCCGGAGTGCTGATCTCCCTACACGTGGCAACGGTCCGGCAGGCACAGCAAGTCTTGATCATCGGCACAATCGTGCTCATATTCGGAGGGATCTTAGCGCTAAGCGCCTTGCCCGCGGACTTTTTCGCAGCGTTCAGCTATGTCCAGATTTTGCTCATTGCCATAGCGGTGCTTACTCTACTGGATGCGGTCCTGCTGGGATTAGCGCTGGTGAGTTTCCAACGATCGCGCTTGATCTTGAGCTAAGGAAGCACAGCGGACTCGACGGCGCCATGGATCGAATTACTGCCATCAGGGGCGTTGAGCGGGCAGGCCGGTTCAGCCGCTCCATTCCTCCGCGAGGATAGCGGCGATGCGCTCGGCGGCGTGGCCGTCGCCGAAGACCTGGGGCGGCGTGCCCTGCGGGTGGAACCCGGCCACCCCGGCGAGGATCGCCGCCGGGTCGGTGCCCACGAGGCGGTTCCAGCCCTGCTCCACCGTTTCCACCCACTCGGTTTCCTCGCGCAACGTCAGGCAGGGCACGGCCAGCCAGTAGGCTTCCTTTTGCACCCCGCCGGAGTCGGTCAGGATCATGCGGGCATTGCTCTCCAGCGCCACCATGTCCAGGTAGCCGACCGGGGCGATGGCCTGCACATGCGGCGCCACGGGTTGGGCCAGCGCCGCCAGCGCCTTGACCGTGCGCGGGTGGACCGGGAAGACGACCGGCTCGGCCAGCGCGTTGAGGGCGGCGACGATGGCGCCCAGGCGGGCCGGGTCGTCGGTGTTGGCGGCGCGGTGGACCGTCGCCAGCAGATAACCGCCCGGCGCCACGCCCAGGCGCGCCGGCAGCGACCCGGCCACCGAGTCGCGGGCGCGCGCCGCCGCCTCGCGTACGGCGTCATACATCACATCGCCCACCACGTGGACACCGCGCGTGATGCCCTCGCGGGCCAGGTTGGCCGCCGGCACCGGCGAGGGGCAAAACAGCAGGCTGGACAGCGCATCGGCGACCACGCGGTTGATCTCCTCCGGCATGGTGCGGTTATACGAGCGCAGCCCCGCCTCCACGTGTGCGACGGGCACCCCCAGCTTGGCGGCGGCCAGGGCGGCGGCCAGCGTCGAGTTGGTGTCGCCGTAAATCAGCACTCCGGCGGGCCGCTCGCGCAGCAGCACGGCCTCCAGCGCCGTGAGCATGGCGGCGGTCTGTTCGCCGTGCGAGCCCGACCCGACACCCAGGTTGAGATCGGGTGGCGGCAGGTCTAGTTCGCGGAAAAAGACGGCGGACATGGCGTCGTCGTAGTGCTGGCCGGTATGCACGAGCACCTCCTGCACGCCGGGGCGGGCACGCAACGCCCGGCTGAGGGGCGCGGCCTTGATGAACTGGGGCCGCGCCCCCACCACGGTGACGATCTTCATGCCGGGGCCTACAACGCGCGCACGGCGGCGACCACCGCAGCCAGGTCCTGCTCGGTGAGGGCCGGGTGGACGGGCAACGAAAGTACCTGTGCCGTGGTCTCCTCGGTCACGGGGAAGCAGAGGTCGCCGTAGCCGCGGTCGCGGTAGACCTGCTGGCGATGCACCGGCAGCGGGTAATAGACTTCGCTGCCCACGCCCGCCTCGGCCAGCTTCGCGCGCACGGCGTCGCGCTCCAGTGGCGGCAGCACCCGCACGGTGTACTGGTGGAACACGTGCTCCACGTCGGGCCGGACCACGGGCACCCCCACCTTATCGGCGGGCAGGTGGGCGCTCAAGTAGGCGGCATTGGCCTGGCGGCGGCGGGTGAACTCCTCCAGTTTGGGCAGTTGGGCCACGCCGATGGCGGCATGCACGTCGGTCATGCGGAAGTTGTAGCCGAGCATTTCGTGGTAGTAGCGGCGGCGCATGCCATGGGCGCGCAGCATGCGGGCCAGGTCGGCCACCTCGTCGTCGTTGGTGGTGATGATGCCGCCCTCGGCGGTGGTGATGTTCTTGGTGGGGTAGAAGCTGAAGCAGCCCGTGCCGAAGGTGCCCACGGTGCGCCCGGCGATGGTCGCGCCGTGGGCCTGGCAGGCGTCCTCGATCACCCGCAGGCCGTGGCGCTCGGCAATCGCCATGATGCGCGGCATATCGGCGGGGTTGCCGTAGAGATGCACGGGCAGGATAGCTTTGGTGCGCGGGGTAATCGCGGCCTCGATCAGGTCGGGGTTCATATTGAAGCTATCGGGTTCGATGTCCACGAACACCGGCGTCGCCCCGCAATAAAGCACGGCGTTGGCCGAGGCGATAAACGTGAAAGGCACGGTGATAACCTCGTCGCCGGGGCCGACGCCGTTGGCCAGCAGCGCCAGGTGCAGCGCCGTCGTGCCGTTGGCCGTGGCGACGGCGTGCTTCACGCCCAGCGCCGCCGCGAAGCCGTCCTCGAACGCCTTCACCTCGCTGCCCTGCGCCAGCCCGCCCGAGCCGAGCACCCGCAGGACCTCTTGTTTTTCTTCCTCACCGATGAGCGGCTTTGCCATCGGAATCATAGCAGCGTTACTCCTTACTTGCGTCGCAAACCGGAGCGCCGGCACCATTGCCTGGGCGCCCACAATCACGCGGCGGATGGGATCCGATCTCCAGGCGCTTAAGTATACCGCCAAATCGCGCGCCGCCAAAGGCAGCGCCACGGCAGATCGGGCGGGTTGCAACCGGCCCCTACAGGACTGGTATCCAGGCGCGCGCCTTAACGGAGCCAGCCGCGCTCCCGCAGCAGTTGGCTGCCCAGCAGGCCGAGCAGCACCTCGTGGTCCGTCCCGGCGTATTCGGGGTGGTGTTCCATACGCACCCGCTGGAAGTACTGCACGCGGTAGGTTTTGCCGTCGGTGGGCGAGACTTCGTCGTGCTCCTCGGAGATGGGGTAGCCGTTGACGAACAGCCCGCCGTGTTTCTCCCAGTAAGCGCGGAACGCGCCGCCGAGATTATGGCCGTTGAGGTAGATCACGCCGGACTCGGTTTGCCGCAGCGCGGCATCTTCCGGCGGATAGAAATGCACGCCGAGCAGGCCGAGCAGCACCGCGCTAGGAGTCCCGGCGTTTTCGGGGTGGTACTCAAAGCGCGCCCGCTCGAAATACTGGACCAGGTAGAAATGGGTCGGGCCGTCGCCGGGGCCGATGGTCACGGTCTCGGTGAAGGGCTCGGTCAGCGGATAGCCGAACTGGGCCAGGCCGCCGTAGCGCTGCCAGTAGTCGCGCAGGGGCGGGGCCAGGGTGTGGCCGGTGGCACTGAAATAGAGCGTGCCGGTGATGACCGGGTTGGGCACGGGGCTCACGGCGGCGGGCGGCGGCGGCGTGGGCGTGGGGGTGGGCGTGGCCGTCGCCACAGCCGTCGGGGTGGCCGTCGGCGCGATCAGCTCCGGCGGCACTTCGTAGACGTACAGGAAGCCGTCGGTGGACGGCGCATAGATCGCGCCGTTGGCGATAACCGGCGCGGCGTAGATAGGCGCCGCGGTGCCGAAAATGAAGAGGCGGCGGCCGGTCACGGCATCGACCACGTGCACCTCGTTGTCGCCGGCCACGACGATGACGCCGTTGGCCCCCGCGGGCGAGGCATAGACCGAGCCGGTCAGCGGGTACTCCCAGCGTAGCGTGCCGGTTGTGGCGTCGAAGGCGCGTAGCGCGCCGCCGGTCTCCTTGCCGCCGACCGTCGTCTTGCCCCCGGCCAGGTAGAGTACGCCGTCGTGGTACACCGCCGAGGCAATTGTGCCCTCGCCGCACTGCGGGCAGTCCCCCAGGATGGCAACGCGGGTCTGCCAGAGCGGCCCGCGGTCCAGGTGGTCGGCGTCAAAGACGTAGAAGAAGCCGTTCTTGTTGCCGGCGGCGACCCGCAACTTGCCGTCGGGGGCGGTGAACAGGGTCGGGGTGGTGCCCCAGTCGGGGTCCTTGACCTCCTCATTGCCGGGCACGCGCCAGGCGTCGACCACTTCGTAGGTGTTCAAGTCCACGGCGACAATCGAGTCGACATGGCCGGGGACATTGCCGGGCGAGCCGGTGGTGAGGAACATGCGGTGGTGGGCGGCGTCGAGCGTGGGCGAGGTCCAGATACCGCCGCCCAGGGTGCCGTCGGGAACCATGTAGCCATAGCGGGCGTTCTTGCCGTCGGCCAGATCGGCGCCCCACATGAAGCCGCGCACGAACGGCCGGTCACAGAAGGAGGCGATGCCGCTGTAGACCCGGCCCCCGGCCACCAGGGGCGAAGCCCAGTTGTAGGCACCGTTTTCGGGCCGCGAATCGCCGGTGAACAGCGCCCACACCGGCCGGCCGGTGGCGGCATCGAGCGCGTAGAAGTTGTCGGCGCCGCCGCCGACATAGACGCGGCCATCGGCCACGGCGGCGCCGGAGGTCACCCCGGCGTGATCGGGCTTGCAGACCTGGGGCGAGGCGCTGGTGGTGCCGAGGAAGATGCTCCAGCGGATACTGCCGTCGGCCGTGTTCAGCGCGTATTCCTTGCCGTCCCACGCGCCCAGATAGACCGTGTCCCCGGCAACGGCGGGCGAGGCGACCAAGGCGCCGCCGAGTTCCTTCTTCCAACGCAGCCGCAACGCGGGCGCGGTCTTGGGCGACAGGGCGGTTTCGCCGTTGTTCCAGCTCTGGCGCTCGGGGTTGTTGAGGAACATCGGCCAGTCGGCGGGGCCGGGCTGTCCTGCCCCCGGCGCGGCGTGCGCCGCGGAGCGCGCCCACGCGGCGAAGCCCCCAACCAGGACGGCCAATAACAGCAAGCCGGCGGCCCCACGGGCCACCCACCGAACAGACATACGCGGATTCCTCATCTGGGGCTGTGCCACAAGGGCAAGGACAGCCGGGCAATATCAGGGCATCCTGTGGTAATACGAGATGCGTGAAGCACAACGGCACAGTATAGGAAACGAACTCTGCCGCCGTCAAGGACGCGGCCGCTGGCGGGTGCACGTCACGCTTTTACGCACAACAGGCGGCATCCGGGCGGGCAACCAACCTAACCCCCCTGCCCCCCTTCCCGCGACGGCTTTCCATTACCCATAAGTCCAGGCGTGGACGGGCAGATACCGAGCAACGCATGGGTTTTAGGCTTGGCGCCACGTCTGCCGATGGGGTCGGACAGCCCAGCCTGCGATGTCCATTGCTGCCTGGCCCGTAGATCTGCGCTGTCTCTAGGCAGAAAGATATGGGCAATGGCAAGCCGCGGCGGGAAAGGGGGTCATCGGTGTGATGGAAAGTGACTCCCCCCGTCACGGGGGGGCCGGGAGAGAGGTTGCCCGCCCACCAGGATGCAACACCATGCCGCGCTCTAGCCCCGCGCGAACACCTCCGCGGCGGCGGCCCACTCGGCGTCGCGCTCGCCAGGGGCGAACGGCAGATAGAAGGCGGCCCGGTCGAGCAGCCCGGCGTAGCGGGCCAGGATCGCGCTCGCGGCGTCGGCGAGGGTGTCGCCCTCCACGGCGAATTCGGCCAGCATAGCGTCGTCGATGACGGCGCCCATCTCGTCCCAGCGCCCGCGCGCCGCCAGTTGGGCCAGCGCGGCGCCCCGGTCCGCCCAGCCGTGGAGTTCCAGCAGGGTGGCGTAGCTCGGCGTCGAGGCGTAGAAGGCGACCTGGCGACGCATCGCCTCACGCATGGCTGCCCGCGCGGCGCCCTGGCCGGTGATCACGAAGACGCTGGCGCTGACCTGGATCGCGCTGCGTTCGCGCCCGGCGGCGGCCAGGCCCTCGCCAATCCAGGGCAGCACGTTCTCGCGCAGGTAGCGGGCGGTGTGGAAGGGATGCACATGGAAGCCCTGGCACGTCTCGCCGGCCAACCGGCACAGCCCGTGGTTCACCCCGGCGATAAAGACGGGCGGCTCGCCATAGGGCAGCGGCCCCGGATTGAAGAAGGGCGTCATCAGCTTGAGCGTGTAATACGGCCCTTCGTGGCGCAAGCGCTCTCCCGTTTGCCAGGAGGCCCAGACGGCGCGCATGGCGCCGATGTAGTCGCGCAGGCGGGCGACGGGCGCATCCCAGGGCGCGGCGAAGCGGCGCTCGATATGGGCTTTGACCTGCGTACCCAGGCCGAGGATGAAGCGGCCCTGGCCGGCGCGCGCCAGGTCCCAGGCGGTATAGGCCATGGCGGTGGGGCTGCGTGGGAAGGCCAGGGCGATGGCCGTGCCCAGTTGCACGCGCTGGGTGGCGACGGCGGCCAGGGCCAGCGGCAAAAACGGGTCGTGCTGAATCTCGGTGGTCCAGAGCGCCTGCAGCCCCAGGCGCTCAGCAGCGGCGGCGGTCGGCCCGGCATCGCGCAGCTCGGGCGGTTGGATGACGGCATCAAAGTACATGAGCGGCTCCCTTCCCGGCGGCTGGCGGCCCGGCGCGAAAGCCGCCGGGCGCTGCCGGGTGTATATGGTTGAGTCCGCGCCATTATAACACAGCCGGGCGGCGCCGCCCGAGCCCAGGCCCAGCCGGCCGGCCCCAGGGCGCCCGACAAAACCCCCGGCTGGGGCACGAAGGTCTACTGCCGGCCAACCTCGCTGCCGCCGCAAGCCGCACGGGCCGGCATCCTGGCTGAGAGGCGAATTGGCCGGGGAAAGGTATAGCGTGATTTGGTAAAGTTTGGTAAACTGAGATCAACACCCTTCGCACGTGCCGCCGATACGGAGGGCGCTGACGGTTAGTAGCATGTAGAACGGTGCCTGGTCCCCTGTCCCGCTCGGGCGCCGGCCGATCCAATGGCATTCTCCACCCCTACCTATTGATTGGATACGCCCATGGCTACTTTTACGCAGTGCCCGGCTTGTGGTGAGCCGGTTCAGCCGTTCTGGCGCGACTGCCCGCAATGTGGGGTGGTCTTCCCCCGTGGGGCGACGGGCGGCGCGACCCTCCCGGCGCCGGCAATCGGCCTGGTGAACTGTCCCGCCTGCGGGGGAGTGCTGCCGTTGCCCGCGGCGGGCGCCCACTACATCCGCTGCTCCTACTGCCGCTCCAGTCTGTCCCTGCGCCGGGACGGCGACACGCTGCGCCTGGAACTGGCCTACCGGCCGGGGCCGCCCGTGGGGCGCGACGGGCCGTTACCCGATGGGCGGTACGGCTTGCAGCCCGCGGCGCAACTGCAGCAGTTGCTGCTGGAACTGCCCGCGCTACGTGAGCAGGTCGCGACGCTGCAGCGCGGCGGCGGGGGCCTCGAACTGGTGGAGGCCAAACGCCAACTGGCGGCCGTCGAGGACCAGATCTGGGCCTTGCAACTCGACCTGTACCCCGAGGAGTCGCAGCACGCGGGGCGGACCCGCCTGCCGCTGATGCCCCGGCTGCTGGGCGTGGCGGCCGTGGCGGCGCTGGTGGTGGGCATGGCGCTGATCTTCTTGCACTAGCTTGCATCTCCCCGTGCTCCGCGGGCCGGTTTGAAACCGGCCCCTACAGATGCTGTGTCTTTAGCGCCGGGCGTTCGCCGCGGCCCGGTTTCAAACCGGCCCCTACAGATGCCGCGTAGTATATGGTGCGGAGGTCAATCCCCCGCCATTTCGGCGTCCAGGCGGGCGAGGAAGGCAACCAGGTAGGCGTGGCGGGCTGCCGCCAGCGCCCGGCCGGTGGGAGTGTGCATGTGGTCGCGCAAGAGCAGCAGCTTGTCGTGGAAGTGGCCGATGCTTGACGCGGGCGATGAGTGCAACCCGCCGGTGGGCTGGGCCGGGTCGAGCGCGGCCCAATCGGCGGCGAGAGCGTCGAACCCGGAGGGGCGCTGCTTCTCGCCGCCGTAGGCGAAGGTGCGCACCACGCCCCAGGCGCCGAGGGCATCGAGCCGGTCGGCGTCGCGGAAGATGAAGACCTCCGGCGGCAACTCGGCCGGTTGGGGCTGGTGCCGCGCCGACCAGGAGTGATAGCGGATACAGGCGCGCACCGCCGGCAAGCCGTCAGCCGGGAAGCCCACGCGCGCCAACAAGTCATCGGCGAAAGCGACGGCGCGGGCCTTGCCGGCGTTGGCCGGGTCGGTGCGGAACAGGTCGTGCAGGTAGGCGGCGGCAGCCAGCGCCTGGTCGTCGCCGCCCTCCACCTGTGCGATGCGCACGGCCAGGTTGCGCACGCGCAAGCAATGGGCCAGGTCATGCCCGGTCGGTTCGCCGAGCAACAGCGGTCCGACCTGCGGCAAAAGATCGGTTTCCCAGGGCCAGGCGCCCGCCATCAGGCTTGCTCCAGGCGCACCTCGATGCGGCCGTTGCGCTCGCGTGTATCGTAGCAGGGGACGGGATAGACCGAAGGACCGTGCAACAGGCGGCCGTCGCTCACGTCGAACTGCGAGCCATGCCAGGGGCAGGTCACGCAATGGCCGTCCAGTTCGCCCTCCCAGAGCGGGCCGCCCACATGCGGGCAGATGCCGTTGAAGGCGTGCAGCCCGTCGTCGTCGCGCAGCAGCACCACGGCCTTGTCGTCGAGATCGTACTTGTGCATCTTGCCGTCGGCCAGGTCCATGCTCGCGGCCACATCGGTATAGTCGTCGGGGCCTTCGATCCAGGCATTACGGTTCACCGCCTGCCCGGTTGCGAAGACGAGATCCCCGCCGATATAGGCGGCCGTGGCCGAAATCAAATAGCCGGTGGCTGAGAGCGTGCGCGCGCGCGCCCGGTCGCCGCCGTTGAGGCGCAGCGCCAGCGACCCCAGATAGAAGACCAGGCTGACCCCGTTTAAGAGGCCATGGACCAACCCCATCTTGCGCTGGACGCCGCCGACTTCGCTCCAGTCGGTGAAGCCCGTCGCGGCGGCGCCGACGGCTGCCACAAACCCGACGCCCACCGCGAGATCGGAGGCAGTATCCAGCCCCGCATCGTCGCCTCGCTGGGCGCTGACCACGTCGAACACCTGGGCCAGGGTCCAGGCGCCGACCGGGACATCGGTAATCATGGGGTGGAAGGGGTGTCCCAACCAGACGCCGTTCAGCGCGTCCTTGGCCGTGCGGCCGGCCTGGCCGCTGTTGTTGAACAGGTTGTTGATGATCGGCTGGAGCACGTCGGCCACCTGGTCGACCCAGGCTTGCTTTGCCAGCAACTGTTCCACAAGTCCTTTTGCCATGATACTGCTCCTTTGGACCCGCGGCGCGGGTCAGGGGTAAGCTGCGCCGTGCGGCGCCGGCAGGGAGAATCACGCGGATTCAGAGCAGAATTCATGCCGCATATTGCGCTGACCCCGACAGACCGGCGAGGCCGGCTTGGGGAAGGACCGGGAAGATCCGGGCGACCGGTGCGCATCGCGGGCCACTATCGCTCGCAGACCGGATCACCACCAAACGCCGGTTGTAAGCCAGCTATCTTGTCCGGCGTCACGGTATAAGATATGCTGAGGGATAGGCGCCCGCGCCCACATGCGGGCCAGCGGAGCCGCACTGGATGCGGCGCATAGGGAGGTAGGAACTGTGCGTATTGGTTTGCAAGTACCCGCGTTCAAATGGCCGGGCGGCGAGGCGACCCTCGGCGCCGATTTCGCGCGCATCGGGCGCGAGGCCGACGCGGCGGGGTTTTATAGCCTGTGGGTGATGGATCACTTTTTCCAGATCCGCGGCGTCGGACCCGCCGAAGACCCGATGCTGGAAGCCTACACCGCGCTCGGCTTCCTGGCCGGCGTAACCAGCAAGGCCAAGCTGGGCACGATGGTGACGGGCGTCACCTATCGCTACCCCGGTCTGCTGGCGAAGACGGTCACGACCCTGGACGTGCTCTCCGGGGGTCGGGCCTACATGGGCATCGGCGCTGCCTGGAACGAACAGGAACACCTGGGTCTGGGCGTGCCCTTCCCGCCGCTCAAGGAGCGCTTTGAAATGTTGGAAGAGGCGCTGCAGATCGTGCTCCAGATGTGGTCGGGCGAAGACAGCCCCTATAACGGCAAGCACTATCATCTCGACCGCGCGCTCAACGTGCCGCAGGCGCTCAGTAAGCCCCACCCGCCGATCCTCATCGGCGGCACCGGCGAGCAGAAGACGTTGCGCTTTGTCGCCAAGTACGCCGACGCCTGCAATCTCTTCATGCGCATGGGCGACGATGTGGTGCGCCACAAGCTCGATGTGCTGCGCGGCCACTGCGCCGACCTGAACCGGCCCTACAGCGAGATCGACAAGACCAGCCTCGACAGCCTGGAGATCGCCGGTAGCAACAGCAAGGAGGGCATGAGCGGCCAGCAACTCGTCGATTACGTGGGCCAGGCCGCCGACCTCGGCTTCGACCAGGCCATCTTCAGCATCCGCAACGTGAGCGATCCCGGCGTGTTCGATACCATCGCCAAAGTGGAGTCGCAGATCGCGGCGGTGCCGGAGGGCGGGCGCAAGTAGCCGCGACGGTGCGCGCCCGGTCGCGCTGATACCCGTGAGGACCCGGTACGCCGGGTCCTCACCATCCCAAACCTAGATCGAGGAGACTCGTCCCGTATGGCTCTCATGCACGAACTCAATGACGCGGCCCGCGCTTTCTTGCAGGAGCCGCGCTTTGCCGTCGTCGCCACCGTCTCGCCAAACGGCACACCGCAGCAAACCGTCAACTGGTACCTGGTGGAAGGCGACGAGATCATGTTCAACACCCGGCGGGGCCGCATCAAGGATCGCAACCTGTCGCGCAACCAGCACGTATCGATCTGTATCGAGGATAACTACCGCTACATCACCATCCGCGGCCAGGTGCAGATCATCGAAGACCAGGCCACGGCCCAGGCCGACATCAAGCACCTGGCGATCCGCTACCATGGCCGCGAGAAGGGCGAGCAGATGGCCGCGACCGGCTTCACCAAGGAGGAACGGATCAGCTATCGAGTCAAGTTGGACCACGTCTCCGTCTACGGCTTCGACACATGATCCAGGTTATTGCTCTGGCGGGCGGGGTGGGCGGCGCCAAGCTGGCCCAGGGCCTGTACGCCGCGTTGCCGCCCGACAGCCTGCTGGTGCTGGTCAACACGGCGGATGACTTCACGCTGCACGGCCTGCGCATCTGCCCGGACCTCGATACGGTGCTCTATACCCTGGCCGGGCTAGCGAACCCGCAAACCGGCTGGGGCATCGGCGGGGACACCTTCGCCACGCTCGAAATGCTCACCCGCTACGGGGCGGACGACACCTGGTTCCAGATCGGGGATCGGGATTTCGCCACGCACATCCGGCGCACGCAGCGCCTGGCGGCGGGCATGCCCCTGAGCGTGGTGGAGGCGGAACTGGCGCGCGCCCTGGACGTGCGCGCTACCCTGCTGCCGATGGCCGACGCGCCGGTCGCCACGCTGGTGGACACCGATGCGGGGCGGCTGGCCTTCCAGGATTACTTTGTGCGCCGCCGGCACAGCGACAATGTGCGGGGCATCGTCTTCGACGGCATCGCGGAAGCGGCGCCGCCGGATTCGCTGGCGCCCGCGCTCGCCACGGCGGAAGCGATTGTCTTCTGCCCCAGCAACCCGCTGGTCAGCATCGGGCCGATCCTGGCCGTGCCGGGGTTGCGCGATCTGCTGGTCGGGGCACCCGCGCCGCGCGTGGCGGTCAGCCCGATTGTCGGCGGCAAGGCGCTCAAAGGCCCCGCCGACCAGATGCTGGCGACGCTGGGCCACGAGGTGTCGGCCTACGGCGTGGCGGCGCTCTACCAGGGGCTGATCGACGGGATGGTCATCGGCGAGGCCGACGCCGCTCTGGCGCCGCGCATCGCCGATCTCGGCATGCGGGTGCAAGTCGCGCCCACGATCATGCGCGACGAGGCGGACCGCAAAGCCCTGGCCGAGATCGTGCTGGCGTTTTGCGCGGCCATCGCAGGCAAGCGAGGCCAGGGATGATCGACGCGGTACCCGGCTTCGATGCGGGGCGGGTCAGTCCGGCGCCGGGCGGGGGGCGGCTCTTCGCGGTCGTACCGGTCAAGTCGCTCGAAGCGGCCAAGAGCCGGTTGCGGCCCACGCTCTCCGGGCGGGAACGGGCGGGGCTGGCTGCGCGCCTGCTCGGTGGGGTGCTCCGCGCCCTGAACGACTCGGACGTGGCGGCGGCGGTCGCGGTGGTTAGCCCCGATCCGCGGGTGCTGCGCCTGGCGGCCGGCGTCGGGGCCGTGGGCCTGCGCCAGCAGACGGGCGACCTCAACGCGGCGCTGGACCTGGCGCGGGCCTGGGCCGTGGCGGGCGGTGCCGATACGCTGCTGGTGCTGCTGGGCGATCTGCCCCTGCTGCAAGCCGCCGATGTCCGCGCCATGGCCGAGATCGCCGCCGACCCGATCCGCGGCGCGCCCGTCGTGGTGCTGGCACCCGACCGGCACGGCCACGGCACCAACGCGCTGCTACAGCGCCCGCCGGGCATCGTGCCTTTCGAGTTCGGGCACGACAGCTTCCCCCGCCACTTCCGCGCCGCCGCCGCCAACCGCGCGGAGATCATGATCTACCGCTCGCCGGGCACCGCCTTCGACCTCGATACACCCGGCGACCTGGCCGACCTGCCGGCGGGGTCCCCGCTGCACCTCGCCGCCCGGCCCACCTGATACCAGAGGACGCCGCGATTGCCGGTGCCCGTTATGTCAACTTGAGAGGACCTTTATGCCCGCTCCCTCGGAAATCCGGATTCTCGCGCTGGGGGCCTTCCCCGAAGTCACCCCCGGCATGGACCTACCGCCGCTGATCCTGGCCGCCGCCGCAGACGCGGGCGTGACCTTCGCACCGGGCGATGTTCTGGTGGTCACGCAGAAGATCGTGAGCAAGGCCGAAGGCGCGCTGGTCGATCTACGGGCCATCGAGCCGTCGGACCTGGCGGCGCGCTGGGCCGCGACCTGGGGCAAGGACCCGCGCCAGATCGAGGTGGTGTTGCGCGAGAGCAAGCGTATCGTGCGCATGGCCAACGGCATCATCATCTCGGAGACGCAGCACGGCTTCGTCTGTGCCAACGCGGGGGTCGATGCGTCGAACGTGGCCGGGCACGATGTGGTCTCGCTCCTGCCCCGCGACCCGGATGCCTCGGCGGCGCGGCTGCGCGCGGCGCTGAGCGCGGAACTCGGCTTCGACCTGCCCGTGATCATCTCGGATTCGTTTGGCCGGCCCTGGCGCTACGGGATCATCAACGTGGCGGTGGGGCTGGCGGGCATGGGCGCGGTGGCCGATTACCGGGGCCAGACCGACAGCCACGGCTACCTGCTGAACGCCAGCATCCTCGCGGTCGCCGACGAGCTGGCGGCAGCGGCGGAATTGATCATGGGGAAGCTGGATGGGCGGCCCGTCGCCGTCATCCGGGGATATGCGTATGAGGCGGCGAACGGCACGGCCCAGGATCTGCTGATGGATCCCGCGCGCGATCTGTTTCGCTAGCCCTGTTGGGGATCGGCGCCCGATGATAGGCGCGCTGACGAGCAACGAGTACGGCGCGATAAATCGCGCGGCTACGAATGGTAATGATTTGCGCTTGATAAAGTGAGGGTGGTCCGGACCTCCCGCGAGCAGGACGGCGTTGGCTCCGCTTGCTCTGTCTATATCAACGGAGCAGGCGGGGCGGGGTTGCATCCTTTTCGCACGAATCCGGTACGAGTTTTAAGGAGGGTTCTATCATGGGTAAGCTGGGTTACGCCGCCATGTTCGAGCAGTTCACGCCCACGGATCTGCTCCGCTATTCGCAACAGGCCGAACAAGCCGGGTTCACTGCGGTCATGGCCTCCGACCACTTCCATCCCTGGACGCCGGGCCAGGGCCAGAGCGGCTTTGTCTGGGCCTGGATGGGCGCGCTGGGCGCGACGACCCAACTGCGCTTCGGCACGGGGGTGACGCCGCCTGGCTATCGCTATCACCCGGCGATCCTGGCCCAGGCCGCGGCCACGCTGGAGGCGATGTTCCCCGGTCGCTTCTACCTGGGGCTAGGCGCGGGCGAGGCGCTGAACGAGCATATCGTCGGCGGCTACTGGCCGGAGCCGGTGGCCCGGCTGGAGATCCTGGCCGAGGGCATCGAGGTCATCCGCAAGCTGTTCAGCGGCAAGGTGGTCAAGTATCGCGGCCAGCACTTCAACCTGGAAAGCGCCAAGCTGTATACTCTGTCCGACCCGCCGCCGATCTACGTGGCGACCTCGGGCCCGGTGAACGCCGAAAAGACGGGGGCCACCTGCGACGGCATCATCACCGTGGGCGCCGCCGACGAGAAGATCAAGATGCTGCTGGGGCGCTTCGAGAAGGGCGCGCGCGGCGCGGGCAAGGACCCGGCCCAGATGGCGCGCATCCTCCAGTTGCACGTCTCCTGGGCCGACAGCGACGAAGCCGCGCTGGACCAGGCGGTGAAAGAGTGGCCGAATGGCGGCATGAACTTCCCCAAGCAAGACATCCGCAACCCGGAGGACTTCGCGGCGATGGCGAACCTGGTGCGCCCGGAGAACTTCAAGGGCCGGGTGCTGTCGTCCGCCGACCTGAACGTCCATCTGCAGCAGATCCAGCACTACGCCGACCTGGGCTTCACCGAGATCTATGTGCACAACGTGGGCCGCAACCAGGAAGCGTTCATCGAAGCCTACGGGCGCGAGGTGATCCCGCACATCAAGTGGCAGTAGGCGCGATCAACCAAGGTATACGGTAAGAGTTCGGCCCTGGATAGTGCAGTCAAGAGACTATCCAGGGCCGAAACTTTGTGCGGGCAAATCAAGTCACACCGCCGGCGGGGCGGCGGGGCGAACGAACTGTCCCCGCGGCTGGCCGTAGACCTTGCCGTCCACCAGGATCGACTGGCCGCGCAGCAGGGTGCGCATGACCGGGCCGCGCAGGCGGCGGCCCACGTAGGGGCTGTGCTTGTGACGGTATTGCAGGTCCTCGGCCTGGATCGTCGCGTCCCAGCTCAGGTCCACTAGGGCCAGGTCGGCGTCGGCGCCCACGGCGAGGCGACCTTTGCCCGGCAGGCGGAAGCGCCGCGCCACGAAGCCCGCGGTGGCGTCGGCCAACCGGGTCAGGGGGATGTTGCGCGCCAGGTGGCCCTCGGTCAGCAGCAGGGGCAAGGTGGACTGGCAGCCGGAGATGCCGCCCCAGATCTTGAAGAAGTCGGTGCCGGTCTTCATCGCGGCGGGCGCCGGGGAGTGGTCGGAGGCGACCATGGGCAGCGTGCCGTCGCCCAGCAGCGTCCAGAGTTCGGCCTGCTCTGCCGCCGGGCGCAGGGGCGGCGCGCACTTGGCGATCGCCCCCAGGCGCTCCAGATCGTCCTCGTTCAGCACCAGGTAGTGCGGGCAGGTCTCGCAACTCACGTCCACCCCGCGGGCGCGGGCTTCGGCCACCATGCGCACGCCGCGCCCGGTGCTGACGTGGACGATGTGCAGCGCGCAACCGGTTTCCTGGGCGAAGAGGACGGCCCGGCTGATGGCCTCCAGTTCAGCGATCACCGGGCGCGAGGCCAGGTAGTCGCGGGCGCTGGTCTGCCCGGCGGCGACGGCCCGCCGCGCCAGCAGGCCGGTCAGCGCGTCGTTCTCGGCGTGGACCGCCACCGGCAGCCCCAGCCGGGCGGCGCGGGCCATGCCCTCGTAGAGCGTCAGGTCGTCCACCGCCGCGAAGTCCTCGATGCCGCTGTTCGCCATGAAGGCTTTGAAGCCGATCACGCCGCGCGCCGCCAGTTCGTCCAGCCGGTCGAGGTTGCCGGGCACCAGCCCGCCCCAGAAGGCGAAGTCGACCATGGACGTGCCCTGAGCGGCGGCCAGCTTGGCGTCGAAGGCGGCGGCATCGACGGTCGGCGGGTGGGCGTTGAGGGGCATATCGACGAAGGTGGTGATGCCGCCCATCGCCAGCGCCCGCGTGCCGCTGGCGAAGCCTTCCCACTCGGCGCGGCCCGGCTCGTTGAAATGGACATGCGCGTCGATGAGGCCGGGAAAGACGTGGTAGCCTGTGGCGATCAACTCGACGGGCGCATATTCGCGGATCTCCGGGGCGATGGTGGTGATGCGCCCGCCCACGACGCCGATGTCGCCGATCTGGACACCGGTCTCGGCGACGAGCGTGCCGCCGCGGATGATCAACTCATAGTTAAAGCTAGACATGCGCTCCCTCTGCGGCCGGTCAGGCCAGCGAATGTTCGGCCCCGGCCAGCATGGTCAGGAACTGGCGCAGGACGGCCAGGGCCACGCCCACGTCGGCCTGCGTGACCGACTCGGCCGGGTTGTGGCTGACGCCGCCCCGGCAGCGCACAAACAGCATCGCCATCGAAGTCAGGTCGGCCATGGTGACGGCGTCGTGGCCGGCGCCGCTGGGCAGGTGATAGGTTGGATAGCCGAGCGAGGCGATGGCCCGCGTCAGCAGGTTGGCGAGGCCGGGCGCGCAGGCGGCGGCGGGCGTCTCCTGCAACACCTGCCAGCCGAGCGTGACGCCGCGGCCCGAACTGATGCGCAGCGCCTGTTCGTACAACTGGCGGCAGGCTTGCTCGCGCACCTCGTCGTCCGAGTGGCGCACGTCGAGGCTGAGCGTCGCCAGGCCCGGTATGACGTTGCTCGCGCCCGGCCGCACGCTGATCTGGCCCACGGTGGCGACCATGCCCGCTTGCGCGCGGGCGTGGGCTTCCACGGCCAGCACAAACTCCGCCGCCGCGGCCAGGGCGTCGCGGCGCTGGGTCATCGGCACAGTGCCCGCATGCCCGGCCTGGCCCATGAAGCGCACCTCGATGCGGCTCTGCCCGGCGATGGCCGTGACCACGCCGACCGGCAGGTTGTGGGCTTCGAGCACCGGCCCCTGCTCGATGTGGACCTCGCAGTAGCCCAGCAGATCGGTCGCGGCCCGCTTATCGCCCGCCAGCGCGTCGGGGTCGCCCCCGGCGGCGCGGATGGCCTCGCCCATGGGAATGCCCGCGGCGTCGGTCAGATACAGATACGACGGGTCAAACGTGCCTGCCACTACTTTGCTGCCGAGATAGGCCGTGTGGTAGCGCAGCCCTTCCTCGTCGGAGAAGGCCATGACCTCGATGGCGAAGGGCAGCCGCTCGTTGCGCTCGTGCAGATGCTCGACGGCGGCCAGCGCGATCAGCACCCCCAGCGGGCCGTCATACTTGCCCGCGTCGCGCACCGTGTCGAGGTGCGACCCCAGGATCAGGGTGCGCGCGGGGCTGCGGTCGGCCTCGTAGCGCCCGATCACGTTGCCGATATTGTCCTGGCGCACGGTCATACCCGCCGCGCGCATCCAGTCCGCCACCTCGCCGGTCGCCCGGCGCATGGCGTCGCCCAGGCAGGACCGGGTGAGGCACCCGGCCTCCTCGCTGATCTCGCCCAGGATCTCGCACCGCACCAGGATCTTGCGTGCCGCTGCTTCGTCGATCACCCCTTAACTCCCTCGATAGGTGCTGTAGGCCCACGGCGAGGTGAGCAACGGCACATGATAATGGCCCTCGGCCTCGGCGATGCCGAAGCGCACGGGCACGCGGTCCAGGAAAGGCGGCGTGGCCGTCGCCACCCCTTGCGCGGCAAAGTACGCCGCCACGGCAAACACCAGTTCGTACCCGCCGGGGGCGAACTCCTCGCCCGCCAGCAGCGGCCCGTCCGTGCGGCCATCGGCGTTGGTGCGTACGGTTTTGAGCAGGCGGCGCTGCCCGGTCGGGTCGAGCGCCCAGAGTTCGATGTCCATGCCCGCCGCGGGACGGCCCTGGGCGGTATCTAAGACATGGGTGGTAAGACGACCGGGCATCGGGCTAGTCCTCGCGCGTCAGGGTCAGGCCGATCGAGCCGTAGGGCGGGCGCGGGTCGCAATAGACCTTGATACGCGCGTCGGTCTCGGATACGGCCATGGTGTCCCAGAGGCGGTTTTGCGCCTCGAAGGAGATCTCGGCCAGTTGCGGGAAGCGCGCCAGGATGCGCCGGCCCATCTCGTAGACCAGGTGCTGGATCGACTGGCTCACGAAATCGTGGAACACGTAGCCGATCAGGTCGCGCATCTGGGCCGCGGCGGCGTAGCGGCTCAGATCGGACGAGACCAGATCCGTCACATCGTTGTACTTCCAGAAAGCGTCCAGGTAGATGAACAACGGCCGGTCCACCCGCTCAGGCAGCGTCGTGTAGTCGTCACGCACGAACCGCGTGAATGAACTACCCGTCACCTTGATCAGTTGCATCCCCACCTGGCCGCAGCGGTGATCCGTAATGCGCACGCCCGTCCCGTCCCGCTCTAGATCGAGGCTGGCGACGGCATAGTCGTCGTGGCCGCGGCTGAAGAGCACGTTGCTGGGGCCGAACCCGCCTGCCCCCGGCACGGACGCGGCCTGGAACGGTTGCTCCTTGCCGATGACGCGCAGCCGCTGCATCTGCGGATAGGTGGCCAGGAATTGCTCGCCCAGGAAGGCCAGGAAGCCTTCCATGGTCGCGCCCTGGTAGGCCAGCGCCTGGTGCATGACAAAGTTCTTCATTGTATCCGTCGCCACGACGTTACTGTTGTCGCCCTCGGTATAGGCGGGCAGAAAGTTGTCGCCGTACACTTCCACGTCCACATCCACGGCGAAAAGCGTGTTGTCGCGCCCGGTATAGGCCGACTCGGGGATGGGGGAGAGGCCCTGGAGGGGCTGCGCGTAGGTGCGATAGACGGTGACTTGCCGTTTGCCGTAGCGAATTGTTGCACTCATGCTGGGTTCCTCACTTCTTCGTGGATCCTGGGCCGGGGCGGGTGGGCGGCCCGGCGCGGGTGGGGTCAGGCCGGCGCGACGAGGCCGGCCAATCGCAACGCGGCGATCTTGGCGATCTCGGCCAAGGCCGTGTCGATCTCCTGGGCGCGGGTGTGCTCCAGGCGGGTGGCGAACCCGGCCAGGATGCTCTCCTTCTTGTTCTCGCGGGCGCAGATGACAAAGGGAAAGCCGAAGCGGTCGCGGTAGGCGGCGTTCAACCGGGTAAACGTGGCGACCTCGTCGGGCGTGAGCCGGTCGAGACCCGCCGCCGCCTGCTCCTGGGTGGACTCGCGGCTCAGCGTGCCGGCCAGCGCGGCGCGCCCCACCAGGTCGGGGTGGGCGGCGATGAGCGCGACCTGCTGCTCCGGTCCCGCGGCGTGCATAGCCGCCACCAGCGCCTGGTGCAATGCGGCCACCGTGGCGAACGGGCGGGCATCCCACGCCTGCGCGACGAAAGCCGGTGCGCCTTCAAACACGGAGGCCAGTGTGGCGGCAAAGCCCGCGCGGTCCAGGGCGTTTAGATCGGATAGGGTTACGGCTGTGTTGGGCATGGGTCGCCTCTGTCCGGAGCGCCGGCCACTCGGTCCTAGCTCGCAAGAACCTGTAAGTCGAGTTTCATAGCTGGGCGAACACCATAATGGCGGATGTCGACACGCCCATAACTCTTGACGTTGCTTCGTGCGCCGATAAAGGCGGCGCGGGACGAGCGACCGTTCGCGATCTGCAATTGTGTCCTTGTCCACCACCACGAGCAACCCAGCTTCAAACCATTCACGGCTCGATAGTCCGCCTGAACTCCCTTGTCGTATACGTAGAGACGGCAACCGTCAGGCTTCGGCGCCTTCGCGAAGTTCGTCCCTACTGTGCGCCGTATTACGGCCCCGCCATCGTCCTTGACCGCTGTCAGCGCGCTGACCTCGGCGACGCTTAGCAAGAAAATTCTGTCTTCCGTGTCTGGACTACCTTCGCCATTGTCGCTACACCTGGTCAGTTTGATCGCGTCCATCTCGGCGGTATTGAAAGCTGCTCGATACAGCTCAGTATTGAGCCACTTGCGGATATCACTATCGCGCCACGTTGTTTCCTCGAACTTGTTGTGATACCTTTTGCAATCAATAATGAACTCGCTCAAAACGAACACCACATCTGGTGAGGTTTCGAGGACCCGCCATTGGATAGGCGAAGAGTCGTTGCCGTCCGCGGTTTGAGGGTAGGTGCCGAATTCAATGACATCGCCGCGTTGCGCCAGACCTGGTCTATTCGTCACAACGGAACCCCAATCCGCGGTCTCTGATCACTGACCACTGATCACTAGTGAGGTGGTTTGACGAGGCTGCTGGGCGCTATTATACTATACCTTCCGCGAGAATGCGCAACCCCTACCCCGCCGGGAGATCGGAGCGAACGATGGCGACATTGCTGGTGAAGAACGCGACCCTGGTTGTGAGCATGGACGATGAGGGCCACCGCTGGCCCGACGGCGGGATCTACGTGGTCGATAACCGCATCGAGGCGGCGGGGCCGGCCGCCAATCTCCCGGCCACCGCCGACCGGGTGATCGACGCCGCGGGCATGATCATCTTGCCGGGGCTGGTCAATACGCACCACCACTTCTACCAGACGCTGACCCGTAATGTGCCCGGCACGCAAGACGCCGTGTTATTCCAGTGGCTGGTCACGCTTTACCCACTGTGGGCGCGGCTGACGCCGGAGGCCGTCTACGTCAGCAGCAAGATCGCCATCGCCGAGTTGATGCTGTCGGGCTGCACCACGTCCAGCGACCACACCTACATCTGGCCCAACGGCGCGCGGCTGGACGACCAGATCCAGGCCGCGCAGGAGATGGGCTTTCGCTTCCACGCCGCGCGCGGCTCCATGTCGGTGGGCGAGTCGCAGGGCGGGCTGCCGCCGGACAGCGTGGTGGAGGACGAAGCGGCGATCCTGGCCGACTCGCGGCGAGTGATCGAGCAGTACCACGACGCGGGGCGCTACGCCATGCTGCGCATCGTGCTGGCGCCCTGCTCGCCCTTCTCGGTGTCGCAAGACCTGATGCGCGAGAGCCTGGCCCTGGCCCGGTCCTACGGCGTCCACTCGCATACCCACCTGGCCGAGACTCGCGACGAGGAGACCTATTGCCTGGCGAACTTCGGGCGGCGCCCGGTCGAACTGGCCGAAGACCTGGGCTGGATGGGCACCGATGTCTGGCACGCGCACATGGTCCACCCGTCGGCGGAGGAGGTCGGGCGGCTGGGCGCGAGCCGGACCGGAGTGGCTCACTGCCCGTCGTCGAATATGCGGCTGGCCTCCGGCATCGCGCCGGTGCCGGGGCTGCTGGGGGCCGGAGCACGGGTCGGCCTGGGCGTGGACGGCTCGGCGTCGAACGACAGCTCGCACATGCTGGCCGAGGCGCGCCAGGCGCTGCTGCTGCATCGCGTCATGGGCGACCCCGCCGGGATGACGGCCCACGCGGCGTTGCGGCTGGCGACCCGCGGGGGGGCCGAGGTGCTGGGCCGCGACGACATCGGCTACCTGGCTCCCGGCATGGCCGCGGACTTCATCGGCTACCGGCTCGACTCGCTGGGGCTGGCCGGCGGCGCCGTCCACGACCCGCTGGCCGCGCTGGTCTTCTGCCACCCGCCACAGGTGGATCTCAGCGTGATCAACGGGCGGGTGCGCGTGGCCGACGGCGTGCTGCTCGACGTGGACCTGCCGCCGCTGATCGCGCGGCACAACGCCCTGGCCCGCGCCCTGGTGCGCGGCGAGTCCACCTAACGCCGGGCGCGGCGCACCGGCAAATCCAGTCCCAGGATCGCCATGGGCACGGCGCCGCCGGGGTAATAGAAATGCTCCAGGAGCGGCACCCAGCCACGGCGCCGGTAAAGTTGCCGCGCCGCCGTCTCGCCCTGGTACGTGGAGAGCACCGCCGTCTGGAAGGATACACCGGCGAGCAGCGTGTCGTGCAACCGGGCGCCGAGGCCGTGCCCCTGAGCGTCAGGATGCACGGCCAGTTCCACGAACTCGAACGCATCGCCCATCCACCTGTCCACCATGAGCGGATCAAGGGCAGCCGCGACGAGATCGTACCACCAGCCACCGGGCAGCGCGGCATAGCCGTAGGCGAAGCCCACGATCCGGCCTCCGGCACCATCTTCCACAACGTAGCAGCGGAACCCCGTGTACCTCGCGTGCCGGGTCAGCGTGGCATTGAACCGAGCCGTGTCGGGCGGGCCCTCATGGTACGGTGGGCCATCGAAGGCGGCGGCAAACACGTCGAGAATCGCGGCGCGCACCGCCTCCACCTCGTCCGGGCTGACGGCCCGGAGTGTAATATCCATCAGTTGTATGCTCCTATGGCCGTGCCGGCGAGCACAACCTACTGCGCCACCAGCCAGACGAAGCGGTACGGGTCGAGAGCGACATCCTCGCTCAGCGTCACGGTACCGCCGCCGACCAGATCGGTGAAGGTGTAGCCCAGCCCGTAGAGCCGCACTTCGTTGGCCGAGACGCGCTGCGGGTACTCGCTGAAGTTGCACAGGGCCAGGATGCGCTCGCCGCCATGCTGGTGCACATAGCCGAACACATGCGGATTGCCGGGGTCGATGATCGTCGTGTCGTGCCCGGCGAAGGCCGGGTGCGCCTTACGGATGCCGATCAGGCGGCAGAGTTCGCCAAAGAGGCGGCCCTCGACGGTGGCCGGGTCGTGGCGCCGGGCCATTTTGACCCAATCGGTGAAGGGGCGGTGGACCCAGCGGCTGTCGCCGGCCTTGGCCGGGTCGTTGCGGTAGCTGTAGTCGTTCAGCGTGCCGACCTCGTCGCCCAGGTACAGCAGCGGAATGCCGCCGATGGACAGGATGACGCCGTGGATCAGCAGGATACGCCGGATCGCCGCCTCCACTTCGAGATCCGTTTGCTCCAGCAGCGCCTGCTCCAGCCCGGCCAGCGAGGCGCCCATACCCGAGATGCGGGCGTCGCCGGTGCGCGGGTTCTCCTGGAACGGCACGCCGCGGGCAAAACTGCCGGGGAAGCGCCCGGTGAAAAAGTTGTTGAGGAAGCGCCGGTGGTCGTAGCCGTTCATGTCCAGCCGCCCGGCCACGGAGTCGTCGAACGTCCAGCCGATGTCGTCGTGGACGCGCACATAGTTCACCCAGGCACAGCGCGGATCGATGGCGAACCGTTCGCGCATCGACTGTTGCAAGAGCCGTACGTCGCGGGTCGCCAGCGAGTTCCAGAGCAGGGCCATGAGCAGGGGATTATAGGAAAGCTGGCACTCGTCGGGGCGGATATACTTCACCACTTCGTCGGGGTGGACGATGGCCTCAGACTTGAACAGCATCGACGGCGCGGCCAGACGGACGATTGTGTTGAACGCCCGTATCAGCATGTGGGCTTCGGGCAGGTTCTCGCTGTTGGTGCCCATTTGCTTCCAGATAAAGGCCACGGCGTCGAGGCGCAGGATCTCCACGCCCTGGTTCGCCAGGAACAGCATCTCCTCGGCCATGCGGGTGAAGACGACCGGGTTGGCGTAATTGAGATCCCACTGGAAGCTGTTGAAGGTGGTCCAGACCCAGCGATTGGCGTCGGGCCGCCAGGTAAAGCTGCCGGGGCGCTGCTCGGGAAAGATCTCGCGCAGGGTGCGCTCGTAGGCGTCGGGGACCTGCCGGTCGGGGAACATGCGGTAGTAGTCCTGGTAATCGGGGTCGCCGGCCAGGGCTTGCAGGGCCCAGGTATGTTCGTCCGCCGTGTGGTTGAAGACGAAGTCGAGCGCCAGACTGATGCCGTGGTGGCGCAACTCGGTCGCCAGGTCGCGCAACTCGTCCATCGTGCCGAGCGCCGGGTTGATGTCGCGGTAGCTGCTGACCGCGTAGCCCCCGTCGTTGTTGCCCGCCGGGGCCAGGAAGGGCGGCATCAGGTGCAGGTAGGTGATGCCCAGCTCCTGGAAGTAGGGGATCTGCGCCCGGATGCCGGCCAGGTCGCCCGCGAACAAATCGACGTAGCAGACGGCGCCCAGCATGCGCTCCGACTGGTACCAATCGGGGTGCGCCTCGCGGTCGGCGTCCAGCGCCTGCAACTCGGCGGGCCGGGCCAGCCACATGCGCGCGGCCATCTCCAGCGTGCTTTCCAGGTGATAGAAGAAATCGTACAACCCGCCGTACAGGTGGCGCAAGAGGGGAAAGAGCGTACCGAAGTGCGTCTCCAGCCGGGCGCGGAAGGTGGCCCAGGCGGCGGGGTCGGCGTCGCGGGCGATACGGGCTTCCAGGCGCGGCAGGATGCGCGCCAGGGACAGGGCGGCGTCTCGTTCCATAGGTGGATACTCCCGTAGTCAGGATGGTGCTATATCCTTAACGGGATGCTGCCTCAGTTGTTGCCGTGGGCGGCAAAAGACGCCGGGGCGGCCCGGAGACGCGCCGCGCCGCCCATCCCCAGTCAGGCGGGAGACGGGCGGCGCGGACGGGCCGATCCTAGTGCGAGAGGCCGCTGATGGTCCCGAAGAGCTGGGGCAGCGCCGGGCCAAGGATCACCATGAGGATGGTCGGGAAGATAAGCAGGGCCATGGGGATCAGCATTTTCACCGGGGCCATGCGCGCTTCTTCTTCGGCGCGCTGGCGGCGGCGGATGCGGATTTGCTCGGCCTGGGTGCGCAGCAGATCGCCGATGCTGATGCCGGTTTGCTCGCTCTGGATCATGGCGACGACAAACGAGTTCAGGTCGGGCACCTCCGTGCGGTGGGAAAGCTCCTGCCAGGCGGTGCGGCGCGGCTTGCCGATCTGGAAGTCGATCAGCAAGAGCGCGAACTCGTCGGTCAGAGTGTTGCGCCAGCGGCGCACCAGTTCGTTCAGGGCGGCATCAAAGCCCATGCCGGCTTCGACCATGATCGCCATGAAATCGAGCGCCGCGGGCATGGCGCGGAGGACGCGCTTCTTCCGCTCGGTCACGCGCCGGGCCAGCGCGAAGTACGGCAGGTAGAGTCCAATCGCCATACCCAGAGCCGCCAGGACCGCCCACATGAACGGCGGTTGGTGCGAGAGCAGCGCCGCCCACAGCAGGGCCAGCAAAGCCAGCACCAATCCCCAGCCGGCTTGCAGCCCCAGGAACCCGGTGCGGGTCATGCGGTACGGCGGCCCGGCCTGATAGAGCAGGGCCTGGATCTGATCGAGGTAGCGCGCGGGCGTGAAGGCGCCCAGGCGCCGGCCTAATCCGTTGAACAACGGATAGAGCACGCGGGCGGTGAAACCGGGCGGGGGCGTGTTGCCGGGCACGCCCATATCGGTCTCGGCGACAAAGCGGTCGACGCGGGCCTTCATCGCGGTGGGCGAGCGCGAGACGATGAGCGCGCCCACGATCAACAAGACGGCGATGACGGCCAGCAGTGCCGCCAGTGCGCTGAGCACCGTCAGCAGAATGCGCAGCCCCGCGGATGGATCAGCGGGCGCCGCCGTGCCCTGCTGGGCCGAGGGGTCCGCTTTGGCCTGCACCAGCCCCGCCGGGATCGCCACCTGGGCGATCGGCACGGGGGTGATCGTCGGCACGGGCGTGGGCGCGGTTAAGGCCGCGGCCGGCGGGCGGTAGCGGATCTCCTGCACGATCGCTTCGCCGCCCGGCGCCGTATAGCGTACGCGCACCAGGATGGTTTCATAGTTCTTCGTGACGCGCGTGGTCGAGGTGTAGGTCAACAGGTACTGGCCGGTGAGTTCCTTCGCCAGTTCTTCGTAGATGCCCTTCAACGTCGCCGGGTCGGTGGCCTTGATATAGCGGCCTCCCGTCGGCTCGCTGAGCCCCGTGAGCACGCTATCGTCCGTGTCGGTGCCGACGCCGATGGTGTAGACCAGGACATCGTGCTGCTTCGCGGTCGCCAGGCCGAGATCGGGCAGGCTGCGGCTGCTGGTGTCCCGGCCGTCGGTGAGCAGCACAACGGCGCGGCGGTTGTCCTCCGGTGCCCCGCCGGCCAGCAGCGCGGCGGTTTTGAGGGCGTCGTAGACGGCGGTATTGCCGCTGGCGGTCTGGGCGTTCAGTGCGGCGGCCACCTGGTCTTTGTCCGTGGTGAAAGCCGTCACGGCGCCCACCTGGGTATTGAAGGGCACCAGGGCCGCGGCATCCTGGGGACCAAGCGCCTTGAGGAACGCGCTGCCCGCCGCCTGGGCCGCGGCCAATTTCGGCCCCGCCATGCTGCCGCTCGTGTCGAGCACCAGCACGACCGAGAGTGGCGCACCGCTCGATGCGCCCAGGGCGATACCGCTGACCTGCTGGGCGACGCCGTTCTCCTCAATCACGAATTGATCGGGGCCGACATCGCCGAGCGCGGTGTCATTGAGGCTGCGCAGGTTCAGGTTGACGCGCACGGTGGGCCAGCCCGATCCGGTTAACTGGTTGAGCGTCATGCTGCGGGTCGGCGGCGTCTGCGCGCCCGCGCGGGCGGGCACGAGCGCCACGCCCAGGGCGAGCGCCAGCAGCATGATCAGCGGGACGCGGAAAGTAGCCTGCATGGCCCATCCTCTGTATCGTGGAGCGCCGGGACGGCGCGGGGTCGCATTGGGCTTAGACATCGATGGACGCCATCTTGTTCATGATGAAACCGGCCAGGATCAGCATCAAGACGCCGGTGATCGGGATCAGCAAGATCAGGCCCGGCTGGAAGATGCGCCCGATATAATCGGGGTTGATCAGGTAGAGCAAGCCGACCATGGCGATGGGCAGCGCCGTGAGCAGCCAGGCCGAGAGCCGCTGCTGGGCACTCAAGACCTGGATCTCGCGCTGGATGCGGTGGCGCTCGCGCACGGTGGTCGCGATGAGATCCAGGATGTGGGCCAGGTTGCCGCCCGTCTGCTGCTGGATGGTGATGGCCGTGACCAGGATCTCCATGTCCTCGGTGGGCACCCGCTCGGCCAGGCGGCGCAAGGCCTGGTCCAGCGGCGCGCCCAGGCTGATGGCCCGCATCACCCGTGTGTACTCGGTCTTGCTCGGTTCCGGGGCTTCGCGGGCGATGCGGTCCAGCGCCTGGAACAGGCTGCTGCCGGATCGCACCGCCCCGGCCAGGATGTTGAGGATGTCGGCCAGTTGCGAGTCGAGGCGGCGGATGCGGCGGCTCACGCTCCAGTGGAGATAGGCCAGGGGCAACCGCCAGCCGATGAACAGGGCCGGCAGCAGCGACAGCCACCAGAACCGCGGCGCCAGCAGCCAGAGCAGCACGGTCAGGCCAAAGGCCGTGGCCGCGCGGATCAGCGCAAACTCGGTCAGGGTCAAATGCCACTCGGCGCGCGACAGGTCGAGGCTCAGGTCCTTGGCCTTGACGCCCGATGCCCAGCGCGCGTCCAGTTCTGCGAACAGCGCCGCACGCTGATCCTTGCGCACCTGCGTTTCCTGCGCGGGCGTTGCCGCCTCGGCGGTCGCCGCAAACTGGCGCACCCGCGAGTAGACTCGCCGCTGGGGTTGGACCACGAGCAGGACGACACTTCCGGTCAGGCCGAAGATCGCCAGAGCCACCGCCAGCCAAACAGCCACATAGATTAACAGCACGTTGAACCTCGTCCTAACGATCGGCCGTGCTTAGCGCCCGTTGCGCGCCGGCAGGCCGGGGGCGATCGGCACCACGAAAAAGTCGGGCGCCAGGAAGATCCGTTTCTTCTCCAGCTTGCGCATGACCTGCGGGCGGATGCCCGTCGGGATCAGGTCATACACCTGCTGGTCGCCGCGCTGCACCCACTCGCGGCGGAACACGTCCTGCATCAAGATCGTGTCTTGCTCGAAGCCCTGCACCTCGCTGACATAGGTCACTTTGCGCGTGCCGTCGTCCAACCGCTCCATGTAGACGATCAGGTCGAAGGCGGCGGAGATCTGCTCGCGGATGGCGCGCAGGGGTAGTTCGGCGCGCGCCATCATCGACATGGTCTCGATGCGGGAGATGGCATCGCGCGGGCTGTTCGAGTGGACGGTGGTCATGCAGCCGTCATGGCCGGTGTTCATGGCCTGGAGCATGTCCAGGGCTTCGGCGTCGCGGCACTCGCCGACGATGATGCGGTCGGGGCGCATGCGCAGGCTGGTCACGACCAGGTCGCGGATACTTACGGCGTTCTGCCGTTCCATGCTCTGCGGGCGCGACTCCAGCCGGATCACATGGACCTGCTGGAGTTGCAGTTCGGCTGCATCTTCGATGGTGATGATCCGCTCTTCCGACGGGATGAACGACGAGAGCACGTTGAGCAGGGTGGTCTTGCCGCTGCTGGTGCCGCCGGCCACCAGGATGTTCAACCCGGCGCGCACGGCGGCCTCCAGGAAGATCACCGCCTGCTGCGAGAGCGCGCCCAGGTTCATCAGGTCTTCCACGGTGAGCGGCACGCGGGCAAACTTGCGGATGGTCAGGATCGGGCCGGACAGCGACAGCGGCGGGATGATGGCGTGGACGCGCGAGCCGTCGGGCAGGCGAGCGTCGACCATGGGCGAGGACTCGTCCACGCGCCGGCCCAGTGGGGCCACGATGCGGCTGATGATGCGCATGACGTGTTCGTCGTCTTTAAAGTTGATGTCGGTCAGCGTGATCTTGCCTTGCCGCTCGACCCACACCTGGTGGGGGCCGTTGACCATGATCTCGTTCACGGCGTCGCTGTTGATCAACTGCTGGATCGGCCCGTAGCCCATGATCTCGGCGCAGACGAGTTCAAACAGCCGCCCCCGCTCGCTGCGGTTGAGGGGCACATCTTCCTCGGTCATGAAGCGGTTAAAGAGCCGTTCGACCTCCTGGCGCAAGCTGACAGGATCGTTGAGGTCCACCGAGTCGCGCAGTTCGCCGATGATTTTGCTGTGCAGGCGATGTTGCAGGTCAATCGCGTTAGGCCGGGCGATGACCGTGCTGATGGTGCGGCTACTGGTGGGCGGACCGAGCACGCTGGGATTCAGCGGGCCGGTACCAGGGCGGGCACCCAGGACAGCCGGATTCAGCGGGCCGCTGCCGGGCCGGCTCCCCGGCCCGCCGTTCGTGGGACCGGGGCGGACCTCCACGCTACCGCCGGCCGGCGCGCCACCGAGCGGCCGGTAAGGGCTGGGCACGGAGACCGAGTCCAGCGGCGTGGACGACGGTGCCGCCGGGGCGGCCGGCACGCCGGGCGGGGTCAGGCTGTTCGATTTGCTGGGGATGATAGGCATCGCAATACTTCTCCTGCTGTGCTATGCGCTTACGAATAGTTCTGGCGGCGAGACAAGATAAAGCGCCGCGACGCCGCCCCGGTACCGGCATTCGCCCCGGCCAGGTCGGTCTGCACGGCCAGGGACTCCGCGAGCTTGTTTAAGTTGCGCACAAAAGGCCGGTTGGCGTGCTTCTGCTGCAACAGCGGGGTGCCTTCGTTGATCGCCAGGGTCAGCATCTGCCCATCGCTGGGCACCGTGGCGACCGCTTTCATCCCCAGCGCTTCCTCGACGTACTTCAGGCTCACCTCGCCGGTGCTCGGCTGGCGATTGACCAGCAGTTGCGGCTTGTCGCGCAGGTGCGGGTAGGCTTTGAGGATGTCGAGGAAGTGGCGCATCGCGTTCAGCGCCGGCACCTCCGGCGTGGTGACCAGCAGCAGCCGGTCGGCCATTTCGAGCACGGCCAGGGTGGACGGCTCGACGACGTGCCAGGTATCCACGACCACGTAGTCGAAGCTTTTGCGCGCCCCGTCGAGCACGGCGACCAGCCCCTCGGTCGTGATCTGTTCCATCTCTTGCAAGCTGTTGGGCCGCAGCAGCACGCGCACTCCGGACGGATGGGTCACGGTCACGTCGTCCAGGATCGCCCCGTCGATCTCCTCCTGCCGCGAGGCCAGTTCGGCGACGGTATGGGCCGATTGCAGGTTCAACAGCGCTCCCACGCTGCCGAATTGCAGGCTATAATCGACGAGGGCGACGCGCTTCTGGGTCGCGCTCTGCAAGGCGAGCGCCAGATTGCAGGCCAGCAGTGTACACCCCACCCCGCCCTTGGGGCTGAACACCACGATCACGCGCCCGTTGGCGGCCTGGACCCGGCGCTGGCGCGCCATCTCGTCGGCGCGCTGGCGGCGGTTCAACTCGTTCTCGAACAGGCGCTGGATGGTGCCGACCACATCGTGCGCGGCCAGGGGTTTGCGCACCAGGCCGCGCGCCCCGGCCACCATCGCCTGCCCGATGTCCAGCGGGTCGCCAAAATCCGTCACCAGGATGACCTGGGATGCGGGCGCCACATCGAGCACCTGGTTGATCAGCGCGGGCATGCCCGCCGGGTCCAGGTTGGTGGAGAGGAGAAAGATGTCGGGTTCGAGTTCGGCCAGCGCCAGCACTTCGGCGTGGGCCCTGGCCGTGCCGGTGACGCGGATCTTCGGGCCTTGCAGCAACACGGCGCGGGTGCGGGTGAGTTCGTCGGCGTCGGCATCGCCCACCACAACGTTGATCGTATAGTCGGGTAACTGGGTCATGAAACGCGTTCCTCCTTGCCGGGCGTCGCCGCGACGTTAGCGCGACGGCACCTGGATCAGGTGATAGAGATCGACCAGATAGTCCAGCGATACCGGATCGGTCGCCACGTCTTGCGTGTCGGCGATGGACCGGACGCCGAGGTCGATGGTGCCGCCGCTGTCTTTGACGTATTTCAGGATCAGGGCTTCCTGGTGGTCCACGATGAAGGTGATAATCTTCACCTCGCCGCCGTTCTGCTCGGCCGCCGGGCCGGTCGGCGTCCAGGTGCCGGTGCTGTAGACCTCGATGTTCTGCATGGTGGCCTGAGTCACCACCGTCTTGGAATCTTTCTCCGCGCCTTCCTGGGTGGTGCTGCTGCCGGCCAGGGCGGCGGTCCCGCTGATCGGGATCGAGATCATAATATCGACATGATCGCCGGCATGGACGGCGCCCGTGGCGTTCAGCATGTCGGTGGCCGGGAAGGCGACCAGCATCTTGCCGGGCGGGATCGTGGTCGAGGCGCCGGTGGCGCCCCCGGCGTCGATGAACTGGCGGGCCAGCAGCATCTCACCCTTGAAGACCTGGGTGGTCGCGGTGCGGCTCATCACCTCGGTGACGGTATGGAACGAATCCTCCGGCGCCACGCCCAGCGGATAAGATCGAGTCACGACATCCTCCGCCGTCACCAGATGGCGCACGGGGATGTCCTTGGCCGCCAGGACCACCAGCTCCATGGGGAGCGCCGTGGGAGTCGGGACCGGGGTGGGCGGCGGCGGCGGCGCAGTCTTCGCCACGGCGCTGCTGCTGACAAAATAGACCAGCCCGCCGGCGGCCAGCGCGGCGAACAACCCGACAATTAACAGTAGCAAGGCAGGACGCTTCATGCGGTGCAATTCCCTTCTGTGATCACGTCGTACGACCCGTTGCGCGGTCCACACCGCGCCGGTTGGCATCTGTTGGCCAGGATCCGCCGCAGGGATTTACCTCCGGCAGGATAAGTGTAAGACTTCTGCGTATATCGATTGTGAATAGCGGCGAGAGCACTGTAATAACTTTCGCCTTGGATCCCGGTAAAACTGGTTGAATTTACATATATCGCGTTACGATCGGGGTTACAATTTGTTAAGCGCGCCCGCGGTCCGGCGGCGCGGCCCGGCTTACGGGTCGGTCAGGCGCGTATAGATCGCGCCGCCCGGAGTCAGGCCGCAGTTGCCGGGCGGCACCGGGCCGGGCTGTGCCTCGGAGATAAACAGGCCGTCAACCTCACTGTTGTTGGTCTGTAAGGCCGCGTAGAACCGGAAGTTATACGTGAATTTGAAGCGGACCCGGCCGATGGTCGCGTTCGTCGGGCTGGTGCCGTACTGGCCGTTGCTCTTTTGCACTACGGCGATGTTGGACCAGCTCCCCATTTGCAGCGTGGGATTGATGCGGCCCGGATTCCATTGCTGGGCATACTCCGTTGTTCGCCCCAGTTCCCCGCCCTGGGCACCCGCCTGGAAGGTGGCGAGATCGGGTCCCCAGACATAGACGGTCTTGTCGAGCGCTTTGCCGAGGTTGTACGGCGGACCGCTCAGCGCGGTCATCACGCCGTCGCGGTTAATCACGTCGATAATCGGCGCGGCGACGTTGTTGCCCAGGTTGGCCTGCAGGTTGTAGGCTTCCAACCAGTCGCCGTCGCGCGTGCCCACCTGGGCCGACGTGGGCCAGGTGCTGGTAAGCGCGATGGTGCCGTTCCAGTTCCAGTAGGTCCAGTTGGAGAGATCCAGGGCCTGGTCGGGCGGGTTGGCCCCGCGCATATCGGCGCAGTTGGCCGGGTTCAGTGGGCTGTTGGTGCAGCCACTCGATCCATAATTGGGGCCTACGCCGTTCCCGCCCGGCGACGGTAGCCCGTTGCGCGGATCGACACCGGTGAGCAGTTGCAGCGGGTTGGGACTCGCCGGGGGCGAGGTGGGGTCCGGGTTGTACAAACTCCGCTCGCGGAAGGAAAGCAGGAGTTTCCAACTGGAATCGCCGCTGGGCGAGTTGGCCGACCAGAACTGGTAGGGGTGCAGGATGTCGTTGGCCGCGGTCCGGAGTTCGCTTTCCAGATCGGGCCGGAACCGGGTGAAGGGCAGGCTGGGGCCGGGAGGCGCGGCGACCGGACAGGTGCCGATGACCTTGGCGGCCGCGGCGGCGCTGACGGGCACCGTGTTGATATTAACGGCCCGCGCAAACGTGGTCGGATTCTGGATACTGGCCGTGACCCGCACGCCGTCCGTCCAATCGGGCACGCGCGCCGTGTCGTTGGGCGCCGCCTGGTAGCAGCCGGTGGTGTTCGGCGGGTTGGCGCAACTCGGCGCGCCGGCCATGATGTGGTACTCCAATGTGGGGACCGGCGCCGCCGTGCCGTTGGTCCCGCCCTGGTTCGCGTTGACAAACTGGGTCACGGCGGCCCAGACGGTCTGGTTGGTGACCAGATAGGTCTCGTGGCAGGGCGTGGGGCTGCAGGATACGGCGATCCCCGGCGCCGTCATGGCCTGGACGGCGGCCAGCGCCCCCGCATCAGCCCCATTCTGCATGGTGCGCCGCTGGAGTAAGGTGCTCCCGCCGTCCACGGCGAGCGCCACAAACGCCAGCAGCGCCAGGGCGCAGAGCGCCACAATTATCACGGTTTGCCCTTTGACGGCACGCCTGCTGTTCATCATGTTCGATCCTTGTCGATCCGGCTCACGGATCGCTGAGCCGCGAATACACGCCCCCACCAGGCATCCAGGTGCAGCCACCGGACTGCGGCCCCGGTTCGTCCTGCGCGATCAGTAAGCCGTACACGGCACTATTGTTGCTTTGCAGCGCCGCGTAGAAGCGGAACTTGTAGGCCCAGGTGAAACGCACCCGGTCGATGGGATCGTTGCCGGAGGTCTCGTAGTTGCCGTTGGACCGCTGGACGACGGTGATGTCCTCAAAGTAACCATCCTGGCCGCCGCTGCCGTGCCCCGGCGGGACCGGGTCCACCCATTTCTGGGCGACGGTCGAGTCGCTGGAGCCGGCGGCAACAAAGGCCGAGCGTGACGGCCCCCAGACATAGACCGTGCGGTCCAGCGCCTTGCCGAGGTTAAAGGGCGGGCCGCTGAGCGGGGTCGTGAAACCGTCCCGCGCGATCAGATCGGTGATCGGGGATGCGAGGTTGTTGCCC
>DASSGZ010000109.1:0-10151 GCA_035693165.1 Chloroflexia bacterium
CGCCTATCCGGTTGTAGGGCGGGTTCGTCCGGCGCTGCTTGCCGCGCGTGTAGGCTGATATGAGTATCGTTTCGACATACTGGTCTAATCGGTCCAGGTATATATTGGAAAGGATGGGACTCACCACGCCGCCTTGCGGGACTCCGCTCAACGTGCGGTGGTATTGCCAGTCCTCCATATACCCGGCTTGCAGAAGTTCAGCTAGCACCTGCAAAAACCGCTTATCGTGGAGCTTTTCGCCCAGGATTTGCAACAAGACCTCATGCGAGATCGTGTCGAAATACTGAGCAAGATCGCCCTCGATGAACCACCGCGTCCCCGTCCATTGCTTTTGCACTTCGGTAAGTGCGCTGTGGCAGCCGTGGCCGGGGCGGAAACCGTGCGAGTGCGGGCTGAACTGCGGTTCATAATACGCCTCAAGAATGCTGCGTATTACTTCTTGGAGCAGCTTATCCCGCCAGGTGGGTAGGCTGAGAGGCCGCCACTGGCCGTTGGCTTTGGCAATGTAGGTGCGGCGCACGGGGGTCCAGCGAAACCGTCTGTGACGAATATCGTCAATCAGTTGGTCGATTTTCCGCACGGACATGCCATCCACGGTTTCCGGGGTGCTACCTGGGGTCATGGCCCCCTTGTTCGGATACAGCCGGGCGTAGGCCCGCAGGTAGAGGTCTCGATTATACAGTAGCCGCTGGATTCGCTCCAAAGGCAATCCTTGTGTGCCGCGTGTCCGAATGATACTCAGCACAGTATCAGCAGTACGCATCGCGCGTTTCTCCTTCTGAACTCAGTATCAAGCCACCTGCTAGCCTTCGCCCTGTCTGCCGCTTTCCGGCAGGCCCTGGTGGGCCGTGACCCCCACGACTACTACGCTAGCTCTGTTACCATACCCCTCGCGGGGTGAAGGCAATCCCGTATTCCGTCGCATAATTACGTCCGAGCACCCGGTAGATACTCCGTTCGTTCCTCAAATACCCCGTTGGTAGCACCATCCTCGGCAGAAGGTTGGGACCCATCCATAGTAACTGAGTCCCAGCCGGGGAGCCTGGTTACAGACGTTTTTCCAGGAGCGGAGCCTAACGCTTGGTTGGACTGGAGTTTGGGCAGTCTAGCCCTTATCATGGGGTGCGGGTCTTGCGGAACGGCACGCGCAACGTCTCTGCATGGCTTCCGCTTTTCCAACATGCTGTTGTCAGCCGCGCCTTTCGGTTGGGCCTAAGTTGGATGACCCTAGAACCGTCCTTCTAGTTCTACCTCTCTGCGAGAGGGATAATTATGCGCGTGATACGGCGCACCTACGGCGACTCCGTGGCCCTGGCCCTCGCGGGCGGTAAGCAATCCCGCCTTCCCACAGCATTCGACGTTAGCAGCGTGACGTAGGTGCTCAGTTCGGAGCCTTGAATGACCTCGTTGGTCATCGTCTGCCGGTGCAAGGGTTGAGACGCTCTCATGCACGGCGTCCGATCCCGACAGCTCTGCTATAGACGTTGTGGTCAGAGGATGTTCCATTACATCACGGGCTCTTTGAGTTCGGGCAGTGGAGCTCTCACCATATCACGCGGGCTTTGCAGAACCGGCATCTAAACGTCTTCAATGCCGTTCCACTTTCGTACGATATGCTTCTGTCCCCTTTGGTTTTCACCGCCAGGTAAGTCGTTATCCCAAAGGTCTCCCTTGTAACCCTTCCCATCTTGAACGGGGATCGAATGCCGGATGAAGCGGCGCACTAAGAGGTGGAAGCGATCCGCCACCTGTCGGGCCTGCGGTGCGCCAACTCGCGCCCCTTCCGCGTAGGCGCCTGCTCGGGCGCGGCTGATAATCTCCACCCCGGGATGCGCCCGCAGCCCGGTGGCAAAGGTTTCGGCGGTGCGATCGGCCAAGAGGTCGACGGGGCGGCCGGTCTCCAAGTCACAGAGGATGGTACCGTAGGTCGGCCCTTTGCGGCGCGCCCAATCGTCGACCCCGCGCACGCGGGGGGTGGGCGCGGAGGCCGCGTCGAGACGCCGGACAGCACGTAACACGGTATCAGGGCTGATGGGGACGCCCGCGGCCTGGAGGAGCTGGGCCCCGGTTTCGCCGCCCGCCCGCCGCCCGGTCTGCTGGAGCTGGGCCGCTTGCCGGACGGTGCGGCGCGCAGCGGGCGCGACAACCGGGGGCAGGCGGTCAGAGAAGGTGCGCCGGGGCCAGGCGGGATGGGTACAGAAGAAGCGCCGGCAATGGAGCTGCAGCTGGACGGGGCGATTGCCACTGGGCAGATCGGCGACCTGCCGGACATAGCGGCTATGGATGCGCGTGGACGGGCAGGCACAGCAGGGGCAGCAGGCCTCCGGTGGAGTAGTGCGTACCACAAGCGTCACCCGATCCTCCGCGACGGCGACATGCTCCAAGCCCAGCACCGTGGGATCGGGCAAGAACAGTGTAGCCAACATACGCAGCCTCCTGGTAGATGCGGTTCTACGCTTGCATCTTACCAGGGGCGCGGCGAACACGCTAATCCCCGTTTCACGGGAAGTGCGGATGACCCATTTTACCACCGCTACTGACACAGGCCGAGCGATTGACGGGGGCCGGCTATGGCGCGTTTTTAGGCCAGTTGTTGGCGACGACGGACCGCCCGCTCGTGGTGATCCAAGATGGCGCGCGGTATCACACGAGTAAACAGGTGCAGGCCTGGCAGGCAACACAGGCGGCGCGCTTGACGGTGTATCAGTGGCCGAGCTATTCCCCGGATTACAACCCGATTGAACATCTCTGGCGAGAGGTCAAGGTGGGGACGCATAATGCGTACTTTGCGACGTTTGAGAGCTTGATCGCGCGGGCAGAGGGGCGGTTAGCGGAGTTAAATGCGGATCAGCCCCGCGTGCGCCGCTTGCTCGGCACGCCCCTCGATAACCATGCCGACCGTCAGCAAGCGGCGGCGTGATTCGGAATCTTTTTCTTGAATGCTATAGTAACTATGGATGCGCGTGGCGGGCTGTTGGCACAAAGGGCAGGCGGCGGTAGGGGCCGTTGTCGCCAGGGCAATGTGCAAGGCGGCTGCATCAGCGGTGAGCGCCGCCACGGTCAGGCCCAAATCAGGCGGGAAGAGATAGGTTTCCAGCATAGCGTGGTCCTTGGCACCCCCAGGAATGCAACAGGAGGCATCCAATATACGCAGGGCCGGTTTCCCTACCCCGATCACCAAACCAGCGGGAGATCCATTTTACCACCGCTACTGACAAGGACCTGATCGAGACACACAGGGGACGAATCTGGGCGCACAATCCGCCTGCTGGGGGCCCGACCATGATGTGCCTCCTGCCACTGCCGGAGGCAACGACCCGCAATAGCTCCCGCCATAGTCGAGACCGGTTGCTGAAGTGCGAGACCCGCTCGCCAGCGGCCTATAAATCCTTGATCAGGTACTCGCTCAGGCTGCGCAGCAGGCGGGCGTGCCGATCCGGTGCGATGGCGCCAATCGACCCGATAATCGTGCGCCGGGGAAGCAGCGCCAGGAAGCCCAACCGGATAAGCGATGCCGTGCGGAGACCACTGGCCGCGAAATCAGAGTCGGAGGGCGTGATGCTCTCGTCGAAACCACTCACCTGCTGGTGTAGTTGGCTGCTGACCCCACACACGAGCAGATCATGAAACGGCGGCATTTCGCGCAGCACCAGCACGGGCCGGTTCTTGACCTGTCCGTTCGCCTGGGGAATCGGCGTGAGAACGAGATCACCCTCTCTCATATTCGGGATTCGGCTCCTTGATCGCGGAGGTGGGGTATTCGACCTCATCGGCGCTGTAGGCCGCGGCCAGACCCTGCCGGGCCAGCAAGGCCCAGGCGCCGTCCTCGTCGGTGACCGGCTCATCAGGTAGCACGGTGACGATCAACGCCGTATCGGGTTCCAGGTCAAACGGCTCATCCAACCGGATATACTGGCCGTCAAAATGGGCGCGCAAGGTGACAGTTTTCACGCCGGTATCCTCCTCCAAGAACGGTTGGCTTGTGTAGCCCAGTATACCACAACGCCTATTGTCCCGTTCATCCGGCCATCCACAAGCGGACGCGAATCGTGTGACGCAGCGCGGCCCGTCCAGTGAACAGGGGTGAGGTGCGGCTGTCCCCCTTAGCCGCAATCTCACTATCTAAAAACGAGGCAAAGGGACAGCCGCACCTCAAACGCTCAGCCCGTCGCCCCACCTCCGGCCCGCTTCGGCGCCTGTTCGCACGCCCTACCACACGGAAGGGGACAGTGACTTCGGAGGCGTGCGAACAGCGGGCGCGGCAGGATGAGCCAGTTGTGCCAGGCGCGGGCCGACCTCCTCCACCACCAGCACTTCCAGGCCCGCCGGCGCCAGGATCGAAGCGCAAGCGTCCGCCTCCTCGGGCGTACCGAAGACGGCGATGACGGGTAGGATGCGCGCCAGCCGCCGGTAGCGTTCGAGCCGCGAATCCCGCTCGTCGGAGAAGGTCGGCCTCCTGTAGCGAAACGCGGGCTTGCGAGTCCAAAACCGCAGCCCAGCATAGCTCGGGTGGGGGATCAGCACCGCCGCCAACTCGGTCCGGTAGGGCACGTAAGCGACGTAGTCGTTAGGGCTGACCGGAACGAGAGCACCAACCTGGCGCCGCTGGTGGCGGTCCATCCGGTCCTTTAACTCATACCAAGCTACGCCCCGCGCCATCAGATCGTTGAGCGTGCGTCCTTCGATCTCTAAGAACGCGTCTACCAGTTTCCGCCGTTGGGGCGTTTCCAGGGGGCGGGGGTGGGCGGCGCTGTAAACTCCGGGGCGGATCAGAAACCATCCGGCGCCCTGGGCCTGGGCGATGAGCGCCAGTTGCAGTCCACGATGCCGTAGCGTTTGCGGTGCCGGCGGCCGCCGGTATTGTTTGCCGTACGCGCACCCGGCGTCGTGTGCCCCGCGGGCCAGCAGCATCCAGTAGTATTCCTCTCTGGCCCACGTCGAATATGCGACGCCGCGAATGAACCCCCTGGCCGCCAGATCATGCAGCAGTTGTTGGGTATAGCGCCGGGACCGATCGGGGTGTAGATACTGATGGATGTGCGTCGTCGTTAGCTGTTTCCACTCAGCGAGTAGTTTCAGGACAGTGAGCTTATTCGATCCCAGGGCGGATGGCATGCCGGCTGTCAGCAGCCGCCGGATCTGCGCATCTGAGCGGGGCCGGACCTGTGCAGGCGGCAGGTCGACGGCGCGCGCCCCCGCCGGGCAGAGGATCCAGCCTTGTTCCGAGGCCCGCCCGCGCTCCGGGTAAATCGCCAGGCGCCGGACCCACCCATGAGCCTCCAGCCGCACCAGCAGGCGCTCCAGCGCGCGCTTGCCGCAGGCGAGGTTCAGACACTCGTGGATCTGGCACACAGTCAGCACCGCGCCGTCCGCGAGCAACTCAAGCACCGCGCGCTGGGCGGGCGTAGGGCAAGGAGAAGACTTCATTGCTCTGAACCCTTGGCCGCCGGGTATGCCGTCTCCGGCGGATGGGGAAACCCGCCAGCCGCCGGCCCGGCCCACTCACCACCGGCCGGCGGATCGAGCACAGCCGCGCGAGCGCCGTCCGCTGGGTGGGTGAGCGCCGCGACGACGGCCGCAAGGGTCTGCGCCCCGGCCTCCATCGCCTCATTCGCCCGCTGCCGGATCTCTTCGACCTCCACGTCGGGATAGACGGCCTGCACGGCGCGCACGGCCTCCAGGAGCGCCGGCAGCCGCGCATGGCCCTCCACCCGTTCGGCCGTCGCCGCCAGCACACCCAGTAGTGTGTGACTCTCACTGAGCGGGATACCGGGCGCGCCGGACAAACGCCGGGTTGCGGGCACCCGCCGGTGATAGGCCAATTCGCCCGCCACTTCTTGCCAGCCGTGCAGGATCTCATAGACGGTCACAGGGTATTGCCCCGTGTGATTACGTGCGGCCCGCTCATAGGAGATCCGCAAATGGGACAACGGCACATCTCTCAGGTCCGTCACCCAATGCATCGCTTTCCGCATCAGCATCGTCTCGTCCGGGATCGGCAGATTCGAGCAGAAATGAATGTGCTGGATCAACTCCACTATCGCCGCCACTTGGGCTGGCCGCGGCGTCGTAGGCGTAGAATTGTTCGATGATGTGGTCGCAGGCGGCGAGGTTTGCGTGTTCGCGCTCTTGCGCCGCGGATTGTCTGAGTCCATGCTGTGATCCTCCTGCCGGACAGACGGCCGGTTGCCCGCGGGTATACCAGGCGCCGAAGTGCTTGGCCCCTTCGCTGAACGTGGGTTGGCGAGTGGGCTCATCCCGGAACGGCCAGCAGGTCGCGACGTAGCTCAGAAAGCGCGCGAGGTCATCCGGCTGTATATCGGGAAATGAGTCCAGCAACTGCCGAATCGCTTTGATTTCCAGCGTATAGTCCCATGTAGGCCGGTAGCCCTGCTGCGCCTCGATCAGCGCCCACAAGGCGTCAAAAGTCCACCCGACCGGCCCGGCGAGCGCGCGTCCACCGGTAGCGGCGCGACCCCGCGCCCCAGCCCGCGATACCTGTCTGCGACTATTGCCGTCGCCCGCACCGTCAACGGTCACCGGCCGGGGCGCGAGGTCCGCGGTTGGCCCAACAGCAACATCTAATTCAGGATCTATACGGGATGGGATCTGGCGCCCGTTTGCTTGAGCAACTGCTGAAGTATTTGCTTGCCCATCGAGCGGAGCATCGCCCTGAGCATGTGCCGCGGCACTTGCTTGAGTGCGACCCGCTGCCGACCGATAACCGCCGCGCCGGCCCGCCGAGGCGCGGGCTTCCTTGAGCGCCAGCGCGCTCTCGCGCGACGGCTGATATTGCAGGTAATTATTGATCTGCACCCCGTCGCCGGTGGCCTGCCACAATCCCGCGACCAGCAGCACCTCCGCCGTCTCGGGCGGCACATCGACGGTGGCGGCCACAACGCGCAGCGCCCCGCGCGTTAGCCCTCCGTCGGTCAGGTGCGCACCGCAGTACGTCAGCGCGGCCACGTAGAGGAGTTTTGCATCCTTACTCAGATCGACGATTTTAGGATGGGTGAAAAACTGGTCGTCGAGTTTGATCCAACTCATGGCTAGGCCTGCGTAGGGATCCCGCCAACCCTGTACGGAGCGTCGCGTGCAGCGGGTCGGGCAGTAGCCGCGTCACCGGCACGGGTCGAACAGCCAATAGGACCGCACAGCTATTGCTGGTGCAGTTGTGTGCCCGATTCCCGGCGCCAGTCCTCGGTGCGCTGGTCCACCCACTGCTGGAGTCCGGCGAGCGGGATACGAACCGATCGGCCGATGCGTACGACCGGAATCTGGCTATCCCCTGCCAGCAGTGCATAAAGCGTCGCCCGAGAAAGGCCGAGCAATTCGGCGGCTTCCGGCACCCGCAGCAGGATGCGGTTATTGTTCGAGCTTTTATCCTCACTTGCCATCATAGAAACCTCCTTGAGGTAAGATATACGGCCTTCTATCGCTACGGACGATAATCCTAGTTTAGCACATGTTTCTTGAGGATGCAAGAGAGGTTTATCCACCACCTTCTCCACAACTCCATCAAAGAGGGAATGTAAATGCGCGGGCAGACTGATACAGGACCATCTAATCTATCGTTATAGACGATAATGTGCTATACTGGATAATCAGGGAGGTGCGACATGCTGGGCGAAAGGTTACGCCAATTGCGTAAGTGGCGAGAAATGACTCAGACCCGCCTCGCGCAGGTTTCGGGCATTGCGCAGAACTATATCAGTGAGCTGGAAAGCGGGGTGGCGACCAACCCCAGCCCTGACATGATCCGCCGGCTGGCGCGCGCGCTCGGCGTGGCCGAAGCCGAACTCACGGCGCCACTGGTTTCCGCACCAAGTATCCCTGCAGACCTACCTGACCCTCTTCTTGCGACGCCTAGCCCGACGGAACAACCGCCTGTAACCGAGCCGGAACCCCCCCAAGGTGTCCGGGAGCGATACTATCGCGGCTATCGTAATATGGTGCCCGATGGCCGCGGCGGCACTTACTGTGAAGCGGTGGCTGTGCGCGTGAACGGGCACCCGCTGGTTGCCCACTTCCGGGATTCGGTGAGCGTGGAATGGGGCTATCTAGGAGCCGGGCCGCGCGCTCTAGCTTACGATATTCTGAGCTATGAATTTGGCGATTCGATCACACGCCATCACCAGCACGCGTTTCTTGAGCAGGTCATTGCTCGTTGGCCCACTTATGTCTCCAAGGAACCTGGGTTCCATCTGGAGTGGACAATCACCCGTACGGAACTCCATGCGTGGATGGCGCAACAACCGCGCCCGCGACCCATTGTGGTGCAGGTGCCTATCGACGCCTGGGTGGCCCAGACAAAGGGCCGTCCGCGCGCGACAGTTTATGCCGAATTTCTGCCTGGGCACCGATTGGCGGTCGAGGTTATCCTGGATGAGTACGGCTATCGGGAACCAATCAGCGCCGTGGAGCAAGAACTGCGAACTGGGGCCGAACCCTGGTTGCTGTGGCACTACGTGCGCGATGTCGATCTCTCTGAGCTCTACCTGACCCGCCCCTACGATACTCGATTTGAGGCGCCAATATGAAAGCGTAGTAGATCATTTGTGCTATAATGGAGCTTGTAGATGCGAAATCTATAGCCGGGTAAGCATAGCGCGGCCGCGACGAGTGAAAGCGGGTATTCCATGGCGAAGCGGGGGCAAAATGAGGGCTCGATCTATCGCCGGCAGGATGGGCGCTGGGCGGCAGTCGTGAACCTGGGCTACGCCGGCGGCAAGCGGAAGCGTAAGACGTTCTACGGGGACACGCGCCGCGAAGTTCAACAACAACTCACCAAAGCGCTGCGCGACCAGCAGCAAGGCCTGCCGGTGGCGTTCCCCCGCCAAACGGTCGCGCAGTTTCTGGAGCAATGGCTACGCGAGTCTGCGAAGCCGAGCGTCCGCCCGAAAACCTACGTGTCCTATGAAGCCATTGTGCGCTTGCATCTCGTCCCGGAGCTAGGATCTATTCAACTCAGCGCGCTGACAGCGCCACAAGTACAAAGCCTGCTCAACAAGAAGATTGCCGCCGGCTTCAGCCCGCACACCGTGCAGCGGATCCACGCGGTGCTGCGGCGGGCATTAGGGCAAGCGCTCCGCTGGGACTTCGTGGCCCGCAATGTCGCTACGCTGGTGTCGCCACCGCGTGCGGACCAGGACGAAGTCCACTTTCTGGACCAGGAAGAAGCGCGCGCTTTTTTGAAGGCGATCAAAGGCGACCGGCTTGAAGCGCTGTACACGGTGGCGCTGGCGCTGGGTCTGCGCAAAGGCGAAGCGCTCGCCTTACAGTGGAGAGATGTGGACCTGGACGGCGCCACCTTACGCGTCCACGCGACCTTGCAGCGGCTGAACGGCAAGCTGCAACTAGTCGAGCCGAAAACCCGCAGCAGCAAGCGGACCATTGATTTGCCGGACATCCTGGTGACGGCGCTGCGCGCGCATCACGTGCGCCAACTGGAGGAGCGCCTGCTGGCCGGGACCATGTGGCAAGACACCGGCTTCGTATTCACCAGCAGCGTCGGCACGCCCCTCGACGAGCGCAACGTCACACGCCAATTTCAGGGGATGCTGGCGCGGGCGCAGTTGCCCCACATGCGCTTTCACGACCTGCGCCACTCCTGTGCCACGCTACTCCTCGCCCAGGGCGTGACCATGAACATGGTCGCCGAGATCCTGGGCCACAGCCGGGTCAGCACCACCACCGACATCTACGGCCACGTCACCAAAGCCCAGCGCACCGAGGCCGCCCGCCGCATGAACGCCGCGCTTACCGGCGGAGCTTAGGCGCGGGATAGGTGTCCGGCAAATGAAGCGCAGAAGTTCCGGCCAGGAGATGCGCGCCATCCGTTACCCATTTAGGGGCGTATTGGGCAATGACTTACAGGACCTTACGCCCTATTTACAGGACAGGAAATTGGGTAGAATCAGTGGTTGAGGGGCTATTCCTGATAACGCCGTATGGCTGTAGGGATCAACCCATCCGCGAGATACAGGCACGTAAGGCAGTATTACGAAGTAGCAATAGGGTTTATTTGATTGCCTTTTGCTGGAGAACATGTTACAATCGAGCAGGTGCCCCATCAACACCAGTCGTGGGTTCCATCCACCGCGACAAACGAGCGATCCAGGGCGAGTGACTCGGTAGACGAATTCTACCCC
>DASSGZ010000110.1:0-7495 GCA_035693165.1 Chloroflexia bacterium
CTTCGCCAACGAGCAGACCCTCATCCTGCCCCAGATCGAAACGATGGAGGCCGTCGACAATATCGAGGCGTTGGTGCGTGTCCAGGGCATCGACGGCTTTATCGTCGGCCCGCGCGACCTTTCGATGGCGATGGGCTTCTACGACGGGCCACGGCATCCGGAGGTGCGCGCCGTCATCGACCACGTGTTTGAGGTGGTGCTGGGCGCGGGCCGCTGGATCGGCACCACCGCGCCGACCGGCGAGGAAGCCGCCGACCTGGTGGCACGCGGCGCGCGCCTGATCCTTGGCTCGGTGGCCTGGCTGCTGCAAGTGGGCGCGGGCCGATTCTTCCAGGCCGTGCACCAGGCGGAACCGTAGATTCTAATTCACCGCGAAGAAACGAAGGACGCGAAGAACCTTTATATTCGTGTCGTTCTTCGCGTCCTTCGTTCCTTCGCGGTGAGCTTCTGACGCGAGAGGGGGGCGATGGAGCGGCTGAAGATCCACCACGTCGCCATTATTTGCAGCGACTATGCCCGCTCGAAGAATTTCTATACGCGGATCCTGGGCCTGCCCATCATCCGCGAGACCTACCGCGCCGAGCGGGCCTCGTACAAGCTGGATCTCCAGGCGGGCGCCGACACGCAGATCGAACTGTTCTCCTTCCCCGACCCGCCCGCACGGCTCACCGGCCCTGAAGCGCGCGGCCTGCGCCACCTGGCCTTCGCCGTCACCGATCTTGCCGGCGCGGTTGCCGATCTCCAGGCGCAGGGCATCGCGGTGGAACCGATCCGCGTGGACGCGCTGACCGGCAAGCGGTTCACCTTTTTCCGCGACCCCGACGACCTGCCGCTGGAGCTATACGAAGTGTGACGCCCCGGATGTTGTGCGGCCGCTCAGCCCTTCAGCCCGCCCGCCGACAGGCCGGACACGATGTAGCGGTAGAACACCAGCGAGAGCAGGATGGGCGGCAGGCTGGCGATGAAGCCGCCCGTAACCAGCAGGCCCCAGTTCACGCTATGGCGCCCGATGAACTCGGCCAGCGCCACCGGCAGCGTCTTCGAGGCATAGGTCGAGGTGAAAATCAGCGCAAAGAAGAACTCGTCCCAGGCGTTCAACAGGGTGAACACCGCCGTGGCGCTCAGGCCGGGCACGGCCAGCGGCAGCGCCACGCGCAGAAACGCCTGGAACCGCGAGGCGCCGTCGATGCGTGCCGCCTCCTCCAGTTCGCGCGGCACGCTCTGAAAATACCCGGCCATGATCCAGACCACAAACGGCAGGCTGAACGTCGAATAGGCCAGGATCAGCGTCACCACCGTGTCCAGCAGGTTGGCGGTCTTGAACATGCGGAACAGCGGGATGATCAGCGACACGGCAGGCAAAAGCTGGCTGCCCAGCACGATCAGCAGCAGCGTGCGCTTCTGCGGGATGTTGAAGCGCGCAAAGGCATAGGCGGCCATCGTCCCGAAGACCATCGCCACCAGCGTGGTGCCGATGCAGACGATCACGCTGTTGCGCAGCGCCAGTAGGAACGTCGACTCCCCGCTATTCTCGCCGAACGCCGCAGGCTTGAAGATATCGACGTAGTTGGTCAGCGTCACGTCGGACGGGATGATGCGCGGCGGCAGCGTCAGCAGGCTGGCTTCGGTCTGGACCGTGCTGAGGAACAGCCAGATCATCGGCACCAGCGTATAGACCAGGTAGATCAGCAACAGCACCCAGCGCACCGGGGGACTCAGCAGATTGCCTCGCATGGTCACGGCAACACCTCACGCAAAGTCTTCGCTGCGCAACAGGCGCATGTAGATCAGGATCATCACGATCATGAAGGCCGTGATGAGCCACGAGATCGCCGCGCCGTAGCCGAAGAACAGGTAGTGGAACGCCTGGTCGTAATTGTAGAAGGAGATGACTTTCGTGCTGTCCGCCGGGCCGCCGTTGCCGGTGAGCACGTAGATGATATCAAACACGCGGAAGGCGCCGATAGTGCGCAGCGCCACCGCCACCAGGATGACCGGCCGCAACAGCGGCAGGGTGATGTAGCGGAACTTCTGCCAGCGCGAGGCGCCGTCCACGTCCGCCGACTCGTATAGGTCGTAGGAGATGGGCTGGAGTCCGGCCAGCAGCAGCAGGGTCATGTTGGGCACGGTCTTCCAGGCGTCGGCCAGGATGATCATGTTCATCGTCCAGAAGGTGTCGCTCAACCACGACTTGGGCGCCTGCAAGATGCCCAGGTCCACCAGCAGCGCGTTGAACACGCCGTAGGTCGGGTTGAGGATCCAGGCCCAGAGCACGCCGTTGGCGACGGTCAGCAGCGCCCAGGGCAGGATCATGGTGATGCGCGCCGCCAAGTTGCCCCGGAAGCGCTCGTTGAGGAGCACGGCGAAGAGCAGCCCCAGCCCCAGTTCCAGCCCCACGGAGAAGATCGTAAAGTAGAGCGTGCGCTGGATCGCGTACCAGAAAGCGGGCTGGCCGAAGGCGCGGATATAGTTGTCCAGGCCGATGAACGGCTGGCCCTGTTCGGGGTTCGCCAGGTTCGCCCGGTGCAGACTCAGCCACAACGAGTCGACCAGCGGGTAGCCGATGACGAGCAGCAGCACCAGGGCCATCGGCGCCAGCAGCGCCAGGCCGAGCGCGCGCTCGGACAGCTCTCCGCCGCGGGCCGGGCGGGTGGCCGGGGCGACAACGGTACGTTCCATGGCGAACCCCTTTGCGTGACCGCCGGGCTACGGCGTGTTGTTAGCCGCGTTCACCTCGGCGGCGGCGGCGTCCATCGCCTCCTTGGGACTGACCTTGCCGAGCAGGGCCTCATGCAGATGCTTCTGGATAATATCCGACTTCTGCGCGTATCCCGGCACCTGCGGGCGGACAGCCAGGTACTTGAACTGCTCGCCGTAGATCGGGAAATCCTGCACCTTCTGCTGCAGGTCCGGATCGCTGTACAGCGAGGACAGGATCGGATAATCCCCGGCTTCGAGCGCCGACGCCTTCTGCCAGGCCGGGCTCGCCATATACTGGAGGAGCTGCCAGGCTGCGTCCTTGTGCTTGGCCTGCTTCAAGATGGCCCAGCCCTCGGAGCCGTTCACGCTGGAGCTACGTACGTCGGCGCTGCCGGGCAGCAGCCCCACCTTCACGTTCGGCGCCGCCTTGGACTTCTCCGGGTTGTTGTCGTCGGGCAGGTCGCCTTCCCAGTTATAGGTCAGCGCCACGGTGCCGGTGCGGAAGGCCTTCTGCACGTCGGACTCGGTGTACTCCAGCGATGCCGGGTCGGCGGCCTTGTACTTGTAAAGCAGATCGACCATCCATTGCAGCGCCTCGGTGCCGCCCTGCGTATTGAACACGGCCTTGCCGTTGTCGTCGAGGATCTGCGCGCCCTTCTTCGTGTACATGATCGCCACCCAGTCGCAGATCAGGCTCTCGGCCTGCTTCCACGACCAGACCGACCCCCACTGGCCGGGCTTGGTGGTCGCCTGGGCCTGCTTGACGAACTCGTCCAGCGTGGCCGGGGGCTGGGAGAAGCCGGCGTCCTGCAGCAGCTTGGAGTTGTAGAACAGGTGCTTGGCGCTATTGTACCACGGCATGCCGTAGAGTTTGCCCTGGTACGTCACCGCGCTGAGCGACGACTGCGGGATATCCTTCTTCTGGGCATCGGTGATGCGGGCGCTCAGATCCTCGACCCACCCGGCCGAGGCAAATTGCGCCGTCCAGATCGTGTCCATCTCGATCACATCGACATCGCCGCCGCCCTGGACGGTGGTGTTGATCTTGTCCAGCAACTCGTTGTACTGGACCTGCACCTGGTTGACTTTAATGCCCGTGGCCTTGGTGAATTCGGCGATCCGCGGCTGGCGCAGGTTGCTGGTGTCGGTCCACAGCATATTGACGACCTGCTCGCCGCCGCCCGCTGCCGGAGCAGGGGTATCGGTCGCCCCGGCGGCCGGGGCCGTGGTCGCCGCCGCCTGCGGCACCGGCGTGGTGGTGGCCTCCGCGGCCGTGCCGCCACAGGCCGTCAGCAGCAGGCCCAGCAGGGCCATCCGCCCCAACTGGTCCACTCTGCGGAAAAGCGTGCGCCGGCTGATCTTGCCTCCTTTGTTGTCCCGAGACATGGCACTGGTTCCTTTCTGCTAACTGACCCCTAGCCCGCGCCGCGCGGGGCTCTCGTAAAGGAACGGTGGCCTGATGAGCCGCATCAGGCAACGAAGGAACGGTAGCCTGATGGACCGCATCAGGCAACGAACGATGGCCGGTGCCCGTGGGGCGGCGCGGGCAGATTCGCGCGCCCTCCCGGCCTCGACCCTGCTGTAGGGGCCGGTTTGCACCCAGCCCGGCGGACTCCGGCGTAACTGCCGCCGCCGCCCGCTAGGGACACCCGCAGGACTGGCGGATCACCAACTCCGTCGGCAGCACGATCTCCGGCGCCGCCACGCCGGAGGTGATCCGTTGCACGAGCAGGCGCACCCCTTCGCGCCCGACGCGCTCGGTGGGCGCGTGCACCGTCGTCAGCGGCGGGGTGAGGTAGCGCGACACGAGGGTGTCGTCGAAGCCCACCAGCGCCACATCTTGCGGCACCCGCTTGCCGCCCTCGCTGAGCGCCAGTAGCGCCCCGCCCGCCGAGTCGTCGTCGCCGGCAAAGATCGCGTCGAACGCCAACCCCGCCGCCAGCCACCCGGCGACCACGGCCCGCGCCCGCGCCTCGCGAAACTCCCCACTGCCGATCAGCGCGGGGTCGAACGGGATGCCGTGCGCGGCCAGCGCATCCCGGTAGCCCTGTTCGCGCCAGGCGGAGTCCTCGTTGCCGGGCGGGCCGGCGAGCCAGGCGATGCGCCGCCGGCCGTGTACCGCGATCAGATGCGTGACGACTTGCCGGGCGCCCGCCCGGTTTTCGATGACCACCGCCGGGATCGCCAGCCCCGCCGGGGCCGACCGGTAGAGCAGCACGACCGGGAATCCTTGCCGGTGGAAGCGGGCCACCTCCGCCAGATTGACATTATCGGTGAAGATTAAGAGTCCGTCGGTGTTGTGCGGACCAAGCGGCCGGCGCACCGCGCGGCGCGAGTCGTCGGGGTACTGGGTGGAAATGAGGAGGTCATACCCCGCCTCCCGCGCGGCCGATTCGATCCCGCGCAGCATGGGTGAGAAGAAATCGACGCCGATCTCGGGTAGCAGCACACCCAGGGCCGTGGTTTTGCCCTGGGCGAGATTGCGGGCGGCGGCGTGCGGCACATACCCAAGCTCGGCAACCGCGGCCAGCACCCGCGCCCTGACCTCCTCGCTGACGTTGACCGTCTGATGCAGGACCCGGCTGACGGTGGCAATCGACACTCCCGCGCGGCGCGCCACGTCCACAGCCGTGACGGGCGCTTTCGGCCGTGTCTTGGAAGCCGGCATAGCCACCTCAGCAGAGATCGCGCTAGTGGGTATGAATGCGCATTCAGCATAGCAGAATAATATAGTGCTGTCAATAGGATCCGCCTTGCATCCGTTTAAGTTCACCGCGAAGGAACGAAGAGCGCGAAGGTTGTTGATATTAGCCTTGTTCTTCGCGCCCTCTGCGGCTTCACGGTGCATAATAAAGGGGTACGGGCCGGTTTGAAATCGGCCCGTCGTGCCCGACCTTTCACAACACCTCGAAGCCCAGAATTTGCTGCGCCAGCAAGCCCAGGCCCAGCAGCAGCAGCACGCCGCCGGAGGCCAGTTCCGCGCGGCTGCCCAACCGGGCGCCGAGTCGCCGGCCCAGCGCCAGGCCCAGGAAAGTCAGCGCCAGCGCCTGGACGGCGATGTAGACCACGGCGAGCCCGATCGCCACGTCCAACACGCCCAGCGAGAACCCCACCGCCAGCTCGTCCAGGCTAATCGTGAGGCCGGTCCAGAACAGCCGCGGCCCCTCGACGGTGGCCAGGGCGGGCACGGCATCGTCGTCGTCTTCGCCCAGCGCCTCGCGCACGGCCAGCGCGCCCACGGCGATCAAGACGAGCGCCGCCGCATACTCGGCCAGCACGCCGAGCGTGCTGCTCACGGTTTGCCCGATCAGCAGCCCCACCAGCGGCATCAACCCCTCGAACAGCGCAAAGGTGACGCCCACGCGCAGCCAGCGGGTGCGCGGTAGCCCGGCCAACCCCAGACCCACGGCGAAGGCCAGGTTATCCAGCCCTAGCGAGACAAACAGCAGGATGGCGGCGAGCATCCAGGATCGCCCCTACAGCCCGGCGGGCAGCCGCGCCGGCGCACTCGCCGGCTTTTCGCCGCGGACGATGATCGCCGCGTTCCCGCCGCCCATGCCAACGCTGATTGAGAGCGCCAGGTCGACCGGCATCCGGCGGCCCACACCCGGCACATAGTCGAGATCGCACGCGGGATCGGGCACTTCCAGCCCGTGGGTCGGCGGCACGTGGTCCCGGCAGGCGGCGAACAGGGTGGCCAGGAGTTCGACCGCGCCCGCCGCGCCCAGGCTATGGCCCACGCTGCCCTTGATGCTGCTCACGGCCATGGCCCGCGCGTGGGCGCCGAAGACCTGCTTGAGCGCGTTGGTTTCCGCCAGGTCGTTGATGCGCGTGCCGGTGCCGTGCGCGTTCACGTAGCCGATGCGCTCACCGGGCACCCCGGCGTCGGCCAGCGCCTCGCGCAAGCAGGCGATCAGGCCGGGCGGACTCGCCACCGGGATGTCGGTCATATCGTAGGCATCGGCGCGCTGCCCGTAGCCCAGGATCTCGCCATAGATGCGCGCGCCGCGGGCCAGCGCGTGATCGCATTCTTCAAGCACGAACACTGCCGCCCCTTCGCCCAGGACCGTGCCGTCGCGGCGCAGGTCGAAGGGCCGGCAGCAGCCCGATCGCGACCCCGTCTGGTTCTGGGCAAAGCCCGCCGCGACGATCTCACTCACGCCCGCCTCGGCGCCCCCGGCCAGCATGATCTCGGCGCGCCCGTACTTGATCTTCTCATACGCGGCGATGATCGACTCGGCCCCCGCCGCCGTGGCTCCGCTCACCGTGACCAGCGGCCCGGCCAGCGCGAAGCGGATCGAGATCACCGACGTGGGCGCATTGGGCATGGTCATGCCGAACAGGTGTGGCGACACGCCCCGCGCGCCTCTGGCCTGGAGTTGCGCGAACTGCTCAGCGAGAATGCTTGTGCTGGGATACGCCGTGCCGACCGCCACCCCGTAACGCTCCTGCCGCTCGGCGCTACGCGCTCCGCCCCGTAGCTCCTGGCGCGGCAGATCGAGCCCGGCGTCGGCCACCGCCATCTCGGCGGCGGCCAGCGCATATTGCTGCACCGGCGCCAGGATGCGAGCGTCGCGGGCGCTGATGCCATAGGCGGCGGAGTCAAAGTCCCGCACCTCGGCGGCATACTGCAGCGGCGAACGTGCCGGATCGAAGCGGGTCGCCCGCCGCACCCCGCTCTCCCCGGCGACCAGCCGCGCGAAAAACGCCTCCGCCGTATTGCCCAGCGGGGTAATTGCCCCCACCCCGCTGATCACAACCCGTCTGCTTTCCATCGATCCTTCGGTTCCTCACT
>DASSGZ010000111.1:0-13280 GCA_035693165.1 Chloroflexia bacterium
ATGTCCGCCAGCGCATCGAGCCCGGCGAAGTAGGGCGCCGTCGGCCGGCTCGGTGCCGGTGTGGCGGGATACCAGAGATTGGCTATTACTTCCCGTTTGCCGCCGGTTGCCCCGGCGGGTGCCAGCACCTCCGGGCGCGTGGCATCGATCCAGTGGAAAGTCGCCCGCCCCACGGCGTAGGGGCCGGTTGGGGCGGGCAATGCAATTCCCCGCAGCAAGATCCCGCCGCCCAGCAGCAGCAAGGCGACCAGGCCGATAATCAACGCTCTGGCTGCCCGTTTCCATACCCTCATGGGAGTTCTCCTCCTGTGCAGTAGCGCCCGCTGAAAGCCGCGCCCGGTGCCGGTTCCGCGCGCATGTGGCGCGCACGAACCTACTGTACCACGCCGGTGTGAACCAAATATGAAGATTCGCGGGAGATACGTGGACCTGTGGTTGGCGTAACTTGCACGCGCTTCGTCCAATGCCATAGGGGGGAGAATCGCGGCGGCCGGGCGTGCTACATTGACGCGGCGATGGACGCCGGACAGGAGGATGCTTATGAATCGGTTGTTTGGAGTGGTGATCGGCTGCAATTATGAGGGCACGCCGCGCCAGGATCTCCCGGCGTTGCAGGGCGCCGAACGCGATGCGAAACGCATGGCGGGCTTGCTGGTGGCGCAGCCTATCGAGGACGGCATGCTGGGCGGCATGGCGCTGTTGCTGGGTGCGTCGGTGACGATCCCGCAGATCACCGAGTCGATCCAGCGGATGCAGGCGCAGCAGACGCCGGACGACACGCTGCTCGTCTATTTCGCGGGCCATGGCCGGCGCGACGCCGACGGGCTGCGCATCTGTGCCTGGGACGCCGATCTCCCGGCGCGGGAGTTGCTCGCTCTATTGGAACATCCCGACCTGCCGTCGGGCCTGGTGCTCGATTGCTGCCATGCGGGCGCGATTGGCGATGCGCAGGACTGACGCCCCGTAGCGGCGCAATCCACGATGAGGCCGGCACGGCTCAGGAGGATGTATGATCAAGATCAAGAATGTGCAGATTATCTGCGCGGCCCTCGCCGACCAGGCGGCGCATGAAGAAGCCGCCGGGGGCATTTTTACCGAGCAACTCCTGGCGGTGTTGACCGCGCCCGCCGGGACCAGTCTGCTCAAATTGCCGCTCGATCTCGACGCCTGGCACCGGGCGCTGCCCGACAACCTGCTGGCGGCGGGGGTCGAAATCATCGACTCACGCGCGGCCCTGATGGGCACGAAGACCGAGCGGGGCCAGGCCGTCCGGGCGGGATCGCGGTCGGCGCCCCAGCAGCAAACCGCGCGCGCTTAAGCTAAAAATCGGGCGTTTCCAGGCCCAGAGTGCCCAGCATCAGGGCAAGCTGCCCGGCATGGGGCAGGTCGTGGTCGAGCATGCCCCAGACGATGCGCAGGCCGTTCTGCTCCTGCTCCGGCACCGGACCGGGGTCGTCGGCGGTGGAGGGCTCGATGTAGCCACGCAGTATCTGCCAGGTGTGCTGGAGCCCGGCCACCACCTCGCCGGCTGAGCGCGGCGGGTCGTCCGGTTCGTCCCAGCTCATCATCGGCTCAAGCGACGGGTCGCCCAGGACCTCGTGTACCCACAGAGCACGCCCGCGCACGATATGCTCGGCCAGCTCGCCCACCGTGCGCTGGTCGGGTGCGATCCGCGCGTTCATCTGCTCGTCGCTCAGCGGCGCAATCACACGCACCAGTTCATCCTGCATGTACTGCCAAATTTCCAGCAGCCGCGCCGCCGCGATCCCCGATTTCGTCATTCGCTGTACCTCCGGTTTAGTCTTACTGCTAAAACGTTTGTTCGCCTGCTCCGTTACAGGGTGGCGCAACACTATCCGCGATAGCCACAACATGCTGCCCATCGCCAGTCTCGGTTCTTGTACTTCATCGAGATTGGCGATGGGCAGCATGTAAAGACGCGGGGTGCGGAATGCGGTATAATACGGCGACTGAGCAATGCCGCCGCTCCACTCGCTCCGCCATGCCACCCGCTCCGCACCCCGCCTTGCTCGCTAGCCTCTTCCCGCCGGCTCCAATCCGGTGGCCGCGCCCGGCTCCCAGGCGCGGCAGGGTTGGGCCTGCTTTTCGTTCACCGGCGCGGTACGATAGGCGCGGCTGTACCCCGGCCCGGCAAAGGAGTGATGGGCTGTGAAATACTTTGTCACCGGAGCAACCGGCTTTATCGGCGGGCGGGTGGTCCGGCAGTTGCGCGCCGCCGGGCATGAGGTGATCACTGTGGCCCGCAACCCGGCCAAGGCGCGCGACCTGGCCGCGCTAGGCGTGGATGTGCGGCCTGGCGATATCACCGACCGGGCGAGTTTGCGCGAGCCGATGACCGGCGTGGACGGCGTGTTCCATATCGCCGCGTGGTACAAGATCGGGGCGCGTGATAAATCGCCCGCAACGCCCACCAACGTCGAGGGCACGCGCAATGTGCTGGAGACAATGCGCGACCTGGGCATCCCAAAAGGGGTCTACACCAGCACGGTGACCGTGTTCGGCGACACGCACGGGGCGACCGCCGACGAGAGCTACCGCGCGGGCGGCCCCTGGTTGAGCGTGTACGACCGCACCAAGTGGCAGGCCCATTACCAGGTGGCTGCACCGCTGATGCGGGCCGGGCTGCCGCTGGTGATTGTCCAGCCGGGGCTGACCTACGGACCGGGCGACACCAGCGCCGTCCACAACACGCTCGTCCAGTATCTGCAGGGCAAGCTGCCGATGGCCCCGCTGCGCACCACCTACTGCTGGGCCCACGTCGAGGACACCGCGCAGGGGCATATCCTGGCGATGGAGCGGGGCCGGCCAGGTGAAAGCTACATCATCGCCGGGCCGCCGCACACTTTCATCGACGCCATGGCGCTGGCCGAGCAGATCACGGGCGTGCCCGCACCCCGGCAGCACCCGCCGCCCGCGGTGTTCAAGGCGCTGGCCCGCGTGATGGATGTCGTCGGCGCGGTCGTGCCCCTGCCCGAAGCTTACAGCGGCGAGGGGCTGCGCAGCATCGCCGGCGTGACCTATCTCGCCACGAACGCCAAAGCGCGGCGCGACCTGGGCTACAACCCGCGCCCGCTGGCCGACGGCCTGCCCGACACGCTGGCGGCGGAGATGGCCGCGCTGGGGATGCCGTCGCCCAAGCCCGCGTCGAGCACGCGGTAACGCGGCAGGGCTGTCTATGGGGCGCGCCGAAGCCTGGTGCGCCCCATAGACAGCCCTGCCGCCCTTAATCCATGAGATGGTGCAGTTTGGCGTATTGCAGCAGCAGGATCGTCTTGCCGTCCATGATCTCGCCCGTATCGATCATGCCCAGGGCATCATCCAGCGACAGCTCCAATAGCTCAATGTCTTCGCCTTCGACGCCGCCGCCCGCGCCTGTTCGCGTGCCCGGTTCGTAGGCAGCCACGAAAAAGGCGAGCCGTTCCGTCACCGAGCCGGGGCTCATAAATACTTCAAAGATCCGGGTCGGGTCCGTGATGCGATACCCGGTTTCTTCCTCCGTCTCGCGTTTGATCGCATCGTCGGCGTTGCCGGCATCCAGCAGCCCGGCGCATACCTCGATCAAGAAGCCGGGATGCCCGTTGGCGTAAGCCGGCAAGCGGAACTGGCGCGTCAGGATAACGGTGCCCTGCGCCTGGTTGTAGAGCAGAATGGCGGCGCCGTTGCCGCGGTCGTAGGTCTCGCGGGTGTGCGTCTCCACGCGGCCATCCCGCCGCCGATAGTCAAAGGTGGTCTTCTTCAGCACGCCCCAATTTCGGGATAAGACTTCCTCGTGCTTGACGGTAATCGGTGCATCCATAGGTATTAGTGCTCCTTTGCGTGGGACCACGCGTCAGTCGTGGCGATATTCGGGGATGTCGGCAACCTGATAAAACACCGGGTGGCCGTGCTGCCGCGCGATGGTGACCATTTCGTCGGCGCCCTGCGAGGGACCGTCGATGCGCAAAACCGCATCACAGCGTTCGGCGAGGATCCGCGAGAGGGGATGCATGATCGCGGTGAAAATCGGATCGCCGATCTGCTGGGAGCCGGCGCGCTCGATCAAGGGCAACGCCACCGCCTCGCCGGTGATGGGCACGTGGCCGCGCTGCCATACCTGCAAAGCCGCCGCGTTCATCGCCTCCAGGTGGGCCGCGATGCGCGCGGGATCGTCGTTCGTCCCCGAGCGATAGGGACCGGCCACCAGAACCAGCAGCGGGCGTGTTGCGTCGCCCATGTGATTATCCGCCATCTTCTCTCCTTGCGATTCCGCGCTGGTAGCCCACCACGGTGATTTTGACGTGTAGGGGCCGGTTTGAAACCGGCCTGCTGCCAGGTGTAGGGGCCGGTTTGAAACCGGCCTGCTGCCCATCAGAATCAGGTGGCGGACTACCAGCCGCTTGCATTCGCGTATGCTATACCGTATAATACCGATTATAACCGCAGATAACCGCACAAGTCAAGAGGCACATGATGGAAAAAGACGAGCAAAACCGCATAGGACTGCTGACAGAGGAGCGGAGGTCGCGTATTCTGACCCGGCTCCGTCGCGATGGGCGGGTGCTGGCAGCGCAGTTAAGCCAGGAATACGGCGTCTCCGACGACACCATCCGCCGGGATCTCGATGCGCTGGCGGAACTGGGGCTGGTGCAGCGGGTGCACGGCGGCGCGTTGCGTCCGGCGCCGGTGAATGAAGATTACGGTGCCCGGCAGGCGCAGGGCGCTGGCGCGAAAGAATCGATCGCGCGGGCCACAGCGGGCCTGATCCACTCCGGGCAAGTGGTCATTCTCGATGGAGGCACGACGACGCTGGCCGTGGCGAAACACCTGGCGCCGGACCTGCAGGCGAAGGTGATTACGACCAGCCCGCCGGTCGCGGTTGCGCTGGCCGCGTATCCAGGAATCGAGGTCATCACGATCGGCGGCACACTGTATCGCTATGCCATGGTCGCGGTGGGGGCGGACACGGTCGCGGCGTTGCGGGCGGTGCGCGCCGATGTGTGCGTGCTGGGCATCCTGGCCGTGCATCCGGAAATCGGCGTCAGCGTCATCGACCCGGAGGAAGCCGCCGTCAAACGGGCGATGATCGAAGGGGCCGCGTGTGTGGTCGCGCCGGCCACCACCGAGAAGCTGGGCACCGTTGCGCCGTTCGTCGTCGCTCCCGCCTCCGACCTGACACACCTCGTGGTCGATGCGGGAGTGGGCGAGAACACCCTGGCGCCCTATCGCGCGCTGGGTCTCACGGTGATACAGGAATCCCGCGCTTAAAGACAGGCACAGGAGGCAGTAGAACGGGTCATCTATTGCCGGTTCGTCTGCGCTTGCTGATACTGTCTTTCAGAGGCGCGCTTGAGGCGGTGCAACGAATCTTCTACGCTGGCCGCGCATCTTTTCGCGCCAAATGTTGCGAGGAACCAACCCCACCAGCCTGGGGGGAAGATGAAGTCTCAGCCATATTGGACGCGACAGGTGGTCGCGTCGATGGGATAGCAGGCAATGTGGGGCTTCTCTTGCAGGCCCAATGGAAAGAAAACATGCAAGCCGAGTTGGTGTCTTTCGGGATTGACCTCTTCGACCTTGAAGGTGAAGTGCAAGGTGCGGCCCAAGGCTTTGCCTGCGAAGTAGATGGTCTGGCCGGCAGTGGCGGGACCTTCCGGCTCAATACGTTCTGCCTGGACATCGGCCCACTCGGCATATCGTTCCCATTCTACGAGGTTCGCCCAGACCACCTCGACCGGCGCCGCGACGACGGCGGCGGGACAGACTGACAGACCCATAGGATGTTCCTCATCTCTATCTCAGGATGGCGGCAAGGCAGCATTCCTTGGCCTCTGCTACGCTGAGAGTAGTGGTCACGTGGATCCTGGCCGCGGATGGCGAAAGGTCGCGCAGGTGCCGCGCGGGGTAGGGAACAACCCTTGCCAAGAGCCGCACCTGGCGATGGGTCCTGAAATAGTCATAGCGATCGCAGGTCACACGATCACCCGCTTGCAATGGTCGGTCGAAGCCGGTCACCGGCCGGATGGGTGGTCCCCACAAATGCATATTTGCCGGCGTGATGAGCAACTCCCACAGCGGCGGGAGGGGCGCTTTTATCTAGACGCCGCGACGGTCGACGCGCCGTTCGGGGCCGGGGCCGGCGGATGTGTCGAGGTTTTCGTCGCCGGTCATGGTCATTTCGGGCTGCGCGGGGGGATGGCCGGCGTGGGGCTGGGCGCCCGCCTGGGCGGGGGCCTGGTCCATCGTGCCTGCGCTCACGCCGGCTTCCGTGGCCGAGCTGACCTGCACCTGGCCGGTGATGGGGCTGATGTGGGGGCGCTGGGTGCTGGCGGTGGCCGTGGCAAGCAGTTGCGAGCGCCCGCCCGCGCTGAACTCCAGGTTGCGCAGGTAGCCCACGCGCGCCCCGTCGTCGATGATCACGCCGCCCCCGGCCCGGTTGCCCTGCGCCGGAAACGCGCCCAGGCTGTTGCGCGGCATGCCCTTCTCGGCCCAGTCGGGCGGCTGTTCGCCCGGATTGGGCTGGGTGATCTGGCCGGGGCCGTCCGGCGCCTTGGCGTCGACGATGTATTTCCGGTCTTTCTTGCGTTCCTGAATATTCGCCATGCGCGTCCTCCTTTGGCGTAACCTGGTCGCCGGCTCCTACCGGCGCGGGATGGTTTCAACCCGGCCCCTACAACGCTAATTGATGCCTCGGCACAGGTCGGTTGTAGACCGGCCCCTGCATTTCGCCTGCTACTGTGCAATCTCCCAGATATGCCCGCCCGGATCCATGAAGCTGGCCGTGCGCACACCCCACGAGCGATCCATCGGGCCGTTCAGCAGCGCCACTCCGCGGGCGGTGAGTTCGGCGCACATCGCATCCACGTCGGCCACCTCAATGGTGAACACAAAGCGCGACCCACTCTCGCGGCTGGCCGTTTTTGCCGGCGCAATGAGTTCGTCTGCCTCCGTGACCTTCAGCAGGTTGACGAGCGTGTTCCCGAATTTGAACACGGTCGAGTTGTCGTCCTCAAAGACCACCGGCAGGCCGAAGACCTGCTGATAGAATTGTTTCGCGGCCGCCAGGTCTTCGACGAACAACGTAATGGCCGCAATGCCTCTGGGCCAGGCGCCCCTGCCCGCGCCTTTTCCGGTTGTTTGATCCATGGACGTTCTCCGTTGCCGTTCGCCGTGGTAGATGCCCGGCGCGGGCCGGTTTGAACCCAGCCCCTACAGTGCCAACCGATCCGGGCGCGGGCCGGGTTGCAACCGGCTCCTAGAGCGCTAACGTTGCTCTAGCATGAGGCGGGCCATTGGTGCGTCCCGCCGGGCTAGCCGGTGGCGTGGTCCTGGTATTCGCCGAAGACCCGGCGCAGCGCGTCGCAGATCTCGCCCAGGGTGCAGCGGTCTTCCACGCATTGCACCAGGTAGGGCATCAGGTTGTCGCGGCCCGCGGCGGCCTGCTGGAGCGCGCTCAGGCGTTCGCGCACGGTATCGGCATCGCGGGCGGCGCGCAGGGCGGCCAGGCGGGCGATCTGCGCCTCGCGTAGCGCCGGATCGACCCGCAGCAGGTCTGCGAGCGGCGCTTCGGCGCTCTGGAAGCGGTTGACGCCCACGATAACGCGCTCCCCGCTGTCGATCTGCTGCTGCCACTGGTAGGCGCTGGCCTCGATCTCGTCCTGGAAGAAGCCTTCGCGCAGAGCGGCCAGCGTGCCGCCGCGCCGGTCGATCTGCTCCAGGTAGGCGCGGGCGCCCGCCTCGATGGCGTCGGTCAGGCTCTCGATATAGTACGACCCGGCCAGCGGATCGACGGTGCCGGCCACGTTGCTCTCGTAGGCGATTATCTGCTGCGTGCGTAGCGCCGTGCGCACGGCGCGCTCGGTGGGCAGGGCCAGGGCCTCGTCCATCGAATTGGTGTGCAGCGACTGGGTGCCGCCGAGCACCGCCGACAGCGCCTGCAGCGTCACGCGGACGACGTTATTCTCCGGCTGCTGGGCGGTGAGCGTGGAGCCGGCGGTCTGGGTGTGGAAGCGCATCATGGCCGAGCGGGGGTCCTTGGGCTGCCAGCGCTCGGTGACGAGACGTGCCCAGAGCCGCCGCGCCGCGCGGAACTTGGCGATCTCCTCCAGGAAGTCGCTGTGCGCGTTGAAGAAGAAGGCCAGGCGCGGCGCGAACGTGTCGATGGCCAGCCCGGTCGCCAGCGCGGCCTCCACGTAGGCGATGGCGTTGGCGAGGGTGAAGGCGACCTCCTGCACGGCGGTGGACCCGGCCTCGCGGATGTGGTAGCCGCTGATCGAGATCGTGTTCCACTTGGGCACATGGGCCGCGCAATAGGCCATCAGGTCGGTGACGATGCGCAGCGAGGGTTCGGGCGGATAGATGTAGGTGCCGCGGGCGATGTACTCCTTGAGGATGTCGTTCTGCACGGTGCCGTCGAGCCTGGCCTCGGGCACGCCCTGGCGCCGGGCCACGGCGATGTAGAAGGCCAGCAGGATCGACGCCGTGGCGTTGATCGTCATCGACGTGCTGACCTGGTCGAGCGGGATGCCCTCCATGAGCAGGGCCATATCTTCGACCGAGGCAATCGAGACGCCGACCTTGCCCACCTCGCCCTCGGCCAGCGGGTGGTCGGGGTCGTAGCCCATCTGGGTCGGCAGGTCGAAGGCGACGGAGAGGCCGGTCTGGCCCTGGCTCAGCAGGTAGCGATAGCGGGCGTTGGACTCCGCCGCCGTGCCGAACCCGGCGTACTGGCGCATGGTCCAGAAGCGCCCGCGGTACATGGTGGGCTGCACGCCGCGGGTGTAGGGGAACGCGCCGGGGTAGGCCAGGTCGCGCTCGTAGTCGAAGTCGCGGGCCTGGAGATCGGCGGGCGTGTAGAGTCGCTCCTGGGGGATGCCCGACGCGGTCTCGAAGGTGGGTTGGCGCTCCGGGTTGCGGCGCAGAGCCGGGTCGAGGACCTGCTCGCGCCAGGCGGCCTCGGCGGGCGGTTCCTGCCGCGCCGGGGGCGCGGCGGCATCGGGGGCCGGGTCGCCGGGCGTGGTCATTCGAGCACCACCAGCGGGCGCCCGTTTTCGACCGTCTCGCCCGCGGCCACGCGCACCGCCTTGACTGTGCCCGCGCGCGGCGCGTGGATCTCGTTCTCCATCTTCATCGCCTCCAGCAGCACGAGCCGCTGGCCCGCCTCCACGCTGTCGCCCACCGCGACCGTCACCGCGCGCACCAGGCCGGGCATCGGCGCTTTGATGGTCACTTCGCCGGTTTGCGCCTGTTTGCCCAGCGTGACCCGGCTGAGGCGCCGCTCGCGTTCTGTTTGCACCCGTGCATCGAGGTGGTAGCCGCCCAGCGTCACCTGCCAGATGTTCGGCTCGTCAGCCGAGGGCACCACGCGCGCCTGCGTACTCTCGCCACCCAGCAGCAACGAATACATCGCGGGAAGCTGGGCCAGCGTGTAATCGACCGGCTGCTCCGGCTCGTCGTTGATGCGGATGCGCAGACCCTCGGGGCTTTCGCGGATGGCGATCCGCCATTCGGCGCCGTCGATTTCGACAAAATAGGAACGTTCCATCAGACTCCTGCTAGACGTGGAAGGCCAGGCGCCGGCCCACCGCGCGCCATTCCCGGCCGTCGTCCGGGGCCGTGGCGGCCTCGCCGGGCGCGGGCGGGGCTGCCGGGTTCTCGCGCACCAGGTGCGCCGTCAGCGCCGCGGCTACCGCGGCCAGCCGGGCGGCGCGCTCCCGCTCCGCCGGGTCGACGTGGCTCGCCAGGGGGCCGAAGCGCTCGACAAAGCCGGTATCGAAGTCGGCCTGTTCAAACTCCGGCGAGCCGACGACCGCTTCCTGGTAGGGAATATTGGTCAGGATGCCCGCGGCGCGATACTCGCCCAGGGCGCGGCGCATGCGGCGGATGGCCTGGGCGCGGTCGCTGCCCCAGCAGATGACCTTGGCGATCATCGGGTCGTAGTAGATCGAGACCTCGGCGCCGGGGTAGACGGCGCTGTCCACGCGCACGCCCGGCCCCGCCGGTTCGCTGATCGCCGGGATGCGCCCGATGGAGGGGCGGAAGTTGTGCTCCGGGTCCTCGGCCGTCACCCGGCACTCGATGGCGTGGCCGTGGAAGCGGATGCCGGCCTGTGTATAGCCCAGCGGTTCGCCCGCCGCGATGCGCAACTGCTCCTGCACTAGATCCAGCCCTGTGACCAGCTCCGTGACCGGGTGCTCGACTTGCAGGCGGGTGTTCATCTCCAGGAAGTAGAAATGGCGCTCCGGCGTGAACAGGAACTCGATGGTCCCGGCGTTGACGTAGCCCGCGGCTTTGGCGGCGCGCACGGCCACGGCGCCCATCGCGGCGCGCGTGTCGGGGTCGAGCACGGGGGAGGGGCTTTCCTCGATCAGCTTCTGGTGGCGGCGCTGGATCGAGCATTCGCGTTCGCCCAGGTGGATGCAGTTGCCGTGGCTGTCGGCCAGCAGTTGGATCTCGATGTGGCGGACGTGCTCCAGGTACTTCTCGATATAAACGCCGCCGTAGCCGAACGCGGCGGTGGCCTCGCTGGAGGCGGCACGGATGGCGTCCTCCAGTTCGGCGGGGGTACGCACCACGCGCATGCCCTTGCCGCCGCCGCCCGCCGACGCCTTGAGTAGCACCGGGTAGCCGATCTGCTCGGCGATGCGCGCGGCTTCCGCCGGGTCGTGGATCTCGGCCTCGGTGCCCGGCACCACGGGCACGTCGTTGGCGATGGCAAGCCGGCGAGCGGACACTTTGTCGCCCAGCAGGCGGATCGCCTCGGGCGGCGGGCCGACGAACACGATGCCTGCCTCGCGGCACGCTTCGGCGAACTCGGCGCGCTCCGACAGGAAGCCGTAGCCGGGGTGAATCGCGTCGGCGCCGCAGCGCCGGGCCACGTCGATGATCACCTCGGCGCGCAGGTAGCTGTCGCGGGCGGGCGCCGGGCCGATGGGGTAGGCTTCATCCGCCTCGCGCACATGCAGCGCGTTGCGATCGGCGTCGGAGTAGACGGCCACGCTGGCGATGCCCAGGTCGCGGCAGGCGCGGATGATGCGCACGGCGATCTCGCCGCGGTTGGCGATCAGCAGCTTACGAATGGGCATGGGCCGGGTCCGCCTGGGGGTCTGCGTAATTCATGAACTCGATCTGGTTGCCGAAGGGGTCGTAGCCGTAGAAGCGCGGCATCCCGGCCACCTGCGGGGCTTCGCCGGTGCGGACGCCGTGCTCCTCCAGGTGGCGGCGGGCCTCCGGCACATCGGCCACGCGGAAGGCGAAGTGGCGGCGCCCCGCGTCGGGCGGGTTGGCCTCGGTGCCGATGTGCAGCAGGATGCGTCCGTCGCCCACGCGATACCAGACGCCCCCGCGCGGGCGCAACTCGGGCGGCTTCTCCGTCTCTTCGAGACTGAGGATGCCGCCATAGAAGGCGCGGATGTCCGCCTCGCTGCCGGTGGGCGCGAGAATCTGGACATGGTCGATGGTTTCGATGCGGATCATAAGGGCATGTTCCCGTGTTTCTTGGGTGGGTTGGAGTCCCGCTTGGTTTTGAGCATTTCGAGCGCGTCGATCAGCCGGGGCCGCGTGGTGCGCGGCTCGATCACGTCGTCCACGTAGCCGCGCCCGGCGGCCACGTAGGGGTTGGCGAACTTGGCCTGGTAGTCGGCGACCAACTGGGCGCGGGTGGCGGCGGGGTTGGCCGATTTCTCGATCTGGTCCTTAAAGATAATGTTGACCGCGCCGTCCACGCCCATGACGGCGATCTCCGCCGTGGGCCAGGCGTAGTTGATGTCGCCACGCACGTGCTTGCTCGACATAACATCGTAGGCGCCGCCGTAGGCTTTGCGCGTGATGATCGTAATCTTGGGCACGGTAGCCTCGCAGTAGGCGTAGAGCAGCTTGGCGCCGTGGCGGATGATGCCGCCGTGCTCCTGCGACACGCCGGGCAGGAAGCCGGGCACGTCCACGAAGGTGATAATCGGGATGTTGAAGCAGTCGCAGAAGCGCACGAAGCGGGCGGCCTTGTCGGCGGAGTCGATGTCGAGCACGCCGGCCAGCACCATCGGCTGCTGGGCCACGATACCCACCGAGCGCCCGTTGAGCCGGGCGAAGCCGACGATGATGTTGCGTGCGAAATGCTCCTGCACTTCGAGGAAGTCGCCGTTGTCGACGATATGGCCGATGACGGCTTTCATATCGTAGCCACGCGTGGGCTGGTCTGGAATGATGCTGTTCAGTTCTTCGTCCATGCGATCGGCGGGGTCGCTGGGCGGCAGGCGCGGCGGGTCGTCCACGTTGTTGGCGGGCAGGAACGACATCAGGCGGCGGATGGTCAGCAGGGTCTGCTCCTCGCCGTCGAGCGCGAAGTGGGCCACGCCGCTGGTCGCGTTGTGGGTCATGGCGCCGCCCAGCGTCTCGAAGGTCACATCTTCGTGGGTGACGGTCTTGACGACGTTGGGCCCGGTGACGAACATGTAGCTGGTGTCCTTGACCATCAGGATGAAGTCGGTGATGGCCGGGGAGTAGACTGCGCCGCCCGCGCACGGCCCCAGGATGGCCGAGATCTGCGGGATTACGCCGCTGGCGAGGGTGTTGCGCAGGAAGATATCGGCATAGCCGCCCAGGCTGTCGACGCCCTCCTGGATGCGCGCGCCACCGGAGTCATTGAGGCCGATCACCGGGGCGCCCGCTTTCATCGCCATGTCCATGATCTTGCAGACCTTCTCGGCATGGACCAGCGAGAGCGAGCCGCCGAAGACGGTGAAATCCTGGGAGAAGACGAAGACCAGCCGCCCGTCGATGCGCCCGAACCCGGTCACGACCGAGTCGCCGAGGATGCGCTGTTCGTCGAGGCCGAAGTCGCTGGCGCGGTGGACGACAAAGGCGTCGAGTTCGGTGAAGGTGCCTTCGTCCAGCAAGAGGTCGATGCGTTCGCGGGCGGTCAGTTTGCCCTTGGCGTGTTGTTGGTCGATGCGGCGCGTGCCGCCGCCTTCCATCGCTTTTTCGCGCAGTTCCCGCAGGTGGGTAATGCGGGCGGCGGTGCCGGTAGCGGGGTGCTCAATGGTCTTATCGGACGATTCAGGCATGCGTGTCGGTGTTCCTCCTGCTGGCATGACGGGGATGGGCCAGCGGTAGTATAGCACAGGGGCCCGCGGGGGCGCAAGAATAGGCGCGACGAACCTAACCCCCTGGCCCCCTTCCCGCACCGGGAAGGGGGAAATTAGTTGCTACATTTCCCGCTAGGTTGAAATAACGACTGGAAGGTCAGGGCCCGACGATGAGATGCACCGGCAGCGCGACCGGCGGGA
>DASSGZ010000112.1:0-5784 GCA_035693165.1 Chloroflexia bacterium
GCGACGTTGTAGGCGCGCAGGACGATCTGCGTGCCGTCTTCGCTGCGCTTGCAGGCGCTGAAAAGCATTTCGGCGGGTTCGATAGCATAGAAGCTGTGCGCGGGGGGCAGGGTCGCGCCCGGCCCCGGAGCGGCGGCCAGCGGTGCGCTGTGGATCGGCGTCGTATACGTCTCGGCTTCCGGGGCTACGCCGCCCGCCAGCCAGTCGCCGGAGTGCGGGATCACCGCGTAGGCGAAGGAGTGCGGGCCGAGGCATTGGGCTTCGGGCGTTTCGAGCGGCGGCCCGGCGTGCTTGTAGCGCGTGCTCAGGTCGTCGCGGCTGAGCCAGCCCACGCAGCGCAGTAGCGTCACGGCGAGGGCCAGGCCACCCGGCTCGGCTTCGGCCTCGTACTCCGGCAGGCCGCGGTTGAGCACGGCCAGCCCGCCCGCCGCGTCGGAGACATCGACGAAGGCTTTCTGCGGGTGGTAGTTGACCTCCTGCTCCTCGTCGAACTCGGGCACGCGCCGCCGCTCCTCCTCGGACAGGATGGCGGCCCGGCGCATCACCTGGAACTGGCCCGCGGAGTCGACGACATCGGTCGGCACGCCGGTGCTGAACAGGGCGCGCAGGCGCTGGTCGCGGGCGGTATTGTCGATCTCCGTATGGATCTCGACCCGCCGCCGGCCGGGTCCCAGGCTGACCCGCGTGATGATGGGCAGGGCCACCGTCTCGGCCACGCGGTGGGTGCGGTCCTCGGCCAGTTGCGCGGGCACGTCCAGGCGCAGGCGGATCTCCAGCGTGGCGCGCAGCGGCCCAGCCTCGACCAGCGCGACGGCGGCTCCGGCCTGGCCGCGGCTGCTGACCGGCGTGTCGGCTTCGGCGGGGCAGAAGCTGTACTCGTCGCCCCGGTCGGCCTCGCTGCGGAACACGTTGAGCGGGCCGTAGCGCCGCCCGCTCGCCTTGTCGAGCAGGCTGAACGAGCCGTCCGCCGCGACATCCACGCGCACGCGGCTATTCTCCAGCCAGTTTGGCCCGGCCTGCAACTCGCCCCCGCTTGCCGCGGGCGTGGCCTGCGCCGCCGTGACGGGCAGCACGCGCACGGTGGTGTAGCCGCCCGCAGGCAGATCGGCCTTGAACAAGATCTCGACTTCCTCGCCCAGCCAGCGTTGCCAGCGCCCGCCCGTGTCGCCCAGCGCGGGCGGCGAGACGACCAGGGCGGGGTGGACGCGGCCCTCGACGTGGAAGTGCCGGCGTTGCGGATCCCACTGGATCTTCATCGGGCGGCGGGCCACCTCCTGATGCGGCACCGGCTGCCCGGCGCCGTCCACCAGTTGGAAGGCGGCGCCCGGTTCCAGGAAGTGGATGCGCTGGTGGACGATCTCGGTGCGCGGCGCAGCCAGGGTGTTGAACAGGGCGAAGCCCGGCCCCGCGCCCCCGATGCGCCCCGCGACCCGCGCCGCCCCACGCTCGGTCAGGTCGCCACCGATCTCCTCGGCCCAGCGGAAGCGGGCCTCGCAGTCGCGGTGGACGGCGTCCACGCTGCAACCGCAGATGGAGTCGTGCGGGTGGTTTTGCAGGATGTAGCGCCAGGCGGTGCGCAACAGCCCCGTGTCCTCGTGGCCGGTCAGCGCCCAGGCCAGCGCGCCCAGCGGTTCGGCGCCGCGCTCCAGGCTGGTCTCGCCGCGGAAGTTCGCCTGCTTGAGGTACATGCGCGCCGAGAGCACGCCGGGCGTGATGCGCGCCGGGCGGTTGTAGCGCCACTCGCCTTCGAGCACCGGCAGGCGGGACGCGTAGGGCTGCACCCGCTCGACGAACTCGGCCAGCGTGCCCTGCTGGAGATGGATGGTGTCCTGCAGGGCGTTGGCCCGGTCCAAGATCGCCTGCGTGGCGGGCTGCGGCTCAAAGTGGTCGCAGCCGTTCATGATCAGCACCGTGTCCACCGTGGCGAAGCGGGCGGCCTGCTCGATCATGGCCGGCAACTTCTCGGCCAGCCAGTATTCGGGGGCGCGCGCCAGTTCCATGGCGTTGTAGTAGCCGCCAGGCAGGTAGATAGTCAGCAGGCGGGTGCCGTCGGGCGCCTGCCAGAGGAACTCGCTGGTATCGACCTTCACGCCGCGGAAGATGACCATGCTGTCGAGATCACAGCCGGCCAGGATCTGCGGCAACTGGGCCGGGTGGCCGAACGTGTCGGGCAGGTAGCCCACGCGGGCGGGCGGCGCGCCCAGCGCGCGCATCTGGCGGCGGCCCAGCAGCAGGTTGCGGATCAGGCTTTCGCCGCTAGGGATGAACTCGTCGGGCAGCACATACCATGGGCCGACGCTGAGCCGCCCGCTGTGGATGAAGCTCAGCAGCCGCTCGCGCTGTTCGGGCCGCACCTCCAGGTAGTCCTCGACGATCACGGTCTGGCCGTCGAGCATGAAGCTGCCGTAGTCGGCCTGCGTAGCGAGGATATCGAGCACTTTGTCCACGGCGTCCACGAGCAGCACGCGGTAGCGCTGGAACGGCATATACCACTCGCGGTCCCAGTGGGTATGGTTGACGACGATCCCGGTGAGCATTACAGGCGAGTCCTCACGTCCGCTGATGATCCATGAAGTTCAGGAAGTCGGTCTGCAACTGGCTGTAGATGCGCGCCAGGCGGTTGGGCACATCGGCCAGCAGGGCCGTCTGCGCGTTGCCGGGCAGATGGTTGGGTACCATCAGGTCGGGCGGGTCTTGCATGAGCCGCTGCATCGACTTCTTCCAGGACGTGAGGTTGGAGCGGATCTGCCGCCCAAAGGCGCCCTGCACAGCGTCGCCGGGGATCAGGATCGTCTGATCGGTGCGCGCGTAGTGCAGCAACACGCCGATGGAGCCGGGCGAGTGGCCCGGCAGGTGCAGGATCTCCAGCATATAATCGCCGATGGTGAAGTGCTCGCCGCCCTTCAAGAGGATGTCGATCTCGAAGGGGTCGAACGGCTCGTTGTAGAGGAACCCGGCGCAGGTCAGGTCGGGGTCGCCGTTGCGCACGGCGTCGGCGTCGCGCTCATGGATGGCGAAGCGGGCGTCCATCTCGCTACGCAGGTGCCCAAAGGCTTCGACATGGTCCCAGTGGCCGTGCGTGCCGATGACCATGCGCACCTTGCTCAAGTCGGCCACCTGGTTCACATTGTTGCGCAGGGCGGGCAGCCCGCTGTGGCTGCCACAGTCGACCATGATCGAATCGCCCGAAGCTTCGTCGAGCAGCAGGTAGCTGGCGGCGTCGCGCGGGTGGCTCAGGTAGCCGCCGCCGATCTGGTAGAAGCCGGGCAGCAGGCGGACGGGATGTGGGTGGTCGGGTACGGGCGGCAGGAACGGCCCGCGCGTGCGGGCGCTGCCGGCGGCGTGGCGTTTGACCCGCGGGCGTTCCATCACGACGCCGGGGATCAGTGGGGTGTCGGTAGATTGCGGCATGACTTTCTTTTTCTCATTTCCGGCGGGCAGCGTCAGGTCGCCCAGCCAATCGTCGGCGGCAAATAACAGCAGGCCCAGGCACCAGGCATGCGAGACCGGCGCCGCCTCCCCGGCCCGGCCCTCGCGCGACCAGTTCACCGTGTACCATTGTTCGCTCATCATACCCCGGCGCTCGCGCCCGCCCAACGCGCCGTCGCGGAGCGGGACTTCGCCGAGGAAACAGGCCAGGTGGTCCGCCGCCCGGTCGGCATACCAGGGGTCGCTCAGCAGCGCGCTGAGCCGGCGCAGTTCGGGCTGGCAGATCAGCCCGTAGGCGTGCAGGTGGTTGTTTGACGGCGAGGCGGCATCGGCCCCGCGTGTCTGGAAGCCGCGGCGGGCCAGCGGGCTGCCCACGGGGAAGCGCACGTTGTAGGACCAGCGGAAGGTCAGCATCCAGTCGGCGGCGGCGCGGGCCAGGTCACGCCAGCGGTTGTCGCCGGTCAGCGTGTGCAGGGCAATCATGCTGATGACGGCGTTGTAGCCGTCCTCGGACGAAGGGCAGAGGCCGATGTCCTCGGGCGCGCCGAGCAGGGTGCCCTCGCGGATGGCGGAAGCATAGGCGTCGCCCACGCGCACGGCGGCCTCGCGGTACGCGGGCACGTCGAGCAGGGTGCCGGCCTCGGCCAGGGCGGCGGCCCAGAGCAGGCCCGCCGTGCCGCGCCGGTCGAGCACGGCGCCGGTTTGCGCCTGATAGTACGAGCCGGGGTGGCCCTCGTCGTTCATGGCGCGCAGGCAGAAATCAAGGTTGCTACGCACGGCCTTGCGCCAGTTGGGATGGTGCGGCTCCAGGGCCAGGGCGCGGGTCATGAACAGGGTAGCCTCGGACAGCGTGCGCGCGTGCAGCGTGCGCGGGTTGCCGTTCCAGCCGGCCCGCCAGCCGCGTGGCGTCCAGATGCCCCAGAACGCGCCGCAGGGGGCCAGCCCCCCGGCGACCGTATCGAGAACCTTGGCCGCCGCCACCTGCCCTTCGGCATCGCCGGTGCGCCGGGCGTGGCGCAGCAGACCATAGGCGGCGGGCGCGCCGGAGATCCAGGCCACGTGCATCTCGTCGCGCACTTCGCGGCGGTCGAAGCTGACCGTTTCGACCAGCACGCCGGGGCCGAAGGCGTCGCGGTAATGATCGCGTAGCAGGGCGTCTTCGGCGGCCTCGCTGGCGGCCTCCAGCCGCTTGGGGTCGATGGGCCGCGGGGTCGCGCCCCCCCAACTCGTTTGCAGGGCGCGCTGCACCGGCGCGTAGGCGTCCGGGTCATCCGCCGGGGCGTCGCCGTACCAGACGATCAGTTCCAGCGCCGTGCCGGGATGGACCTCCTGCAACGGCAGGCTGGGCGACTCGTCGAGCCGGTCATAGCGGAAGGGGGCTTCGAGGCCGGGCCGGTGGACGCGCAGTTCGGGCGTGTCGCCGTCACGATTGAAGCCGACGCCCGTGCCGTGCGGTTCGCAGGCCAGCCAGGCGCAGGTCTCCTCGGTCCAGAGGAAGACGGCGGGCAGGGGCGTGCGCTCGGCGGCGAAATCCCAGCCGGGCGCGGTGAAGGCGCGCTCGTCGCGCGGGCCAAGGCGCGGATAATGGGTGCCCCGGTTGCCGGTGCCGTTATCGCCGTAAAACATGGCCGGGATCAACACGCGCTGCATCGCGCCGGGCGCCTTGCGGTGGACGACCAGCCCGGCGTGCGTGGTCTCGGTGCCTTCCCAGTTCGCCCGCAGGCGCGCCTGGGTACCGGGGCCGTCCCACGCCTCCGGGATAATCTCCAGGTGCCAGCCGGGCACTTCGCTGATCGGCCACTCGCCTGTCGCCGTGCGGATGGTGATAGATAATAATGTGGTCGGGATGGGCGTCGTAGTCATGGTAGAACGTTCCTCGTAACCAGTCCAGATTCAATAATTAATTTGGTGAGTTTGAGCAATATAGACTACACCTAATACGAGTCTAGCGCGCCGCTTCTCGCCTGTCAAGTGTGCAGCACGCATCCGTTTAAAATCGTTTGCGGTGGGCCAACGCGCGCAAAAAACCGGTCTCAATAGAACTTTCCCCTTTGTATCTACCCACTACAATTGCGCCAATCCCGGAACATGGGTTCGTGGTATCACATATGCTGACTACCCCTGGCAGGGCATCCCCGGACCACGCCCCGCGTGGTCGCAACCGGAGCGGCGCGGGGCCTGTCACTCTGACCGGAGCGAAGAGTCTCGTCGCCCACGGGAGACAAGACGGAGATTCTGAGCGCAGCAAAGAATGACAGGAAGGCCGGTGGGCTTGTCATTCAGAATGACGGGGGCGGAGGAGCGATGGTGCCCCGAGCCTTGTCACTCTGAGCGGAGCGAAGAGTCTCGTCTCGT
>DASSGZ010000113.1:0-2184 GCA_035693165.1 Chloroflexia bacterium
CCGACCGGGCCGTCCAGGTAGAAGCCGTCGCCGTCCGGCCCGCGATGGGCCAGCGTCCCGGCCATCCGCTCCAGCAGGGCGGCATCGGCCGGCACCCCGCCGCGATCATAGACTCCCGCAATTCCGCACATGCGGTTATTATACCGGATGCGTCCCGGCGTAACAAAGGATATTGAGGGTGAAAACAGGGGCGATGCCGTGATTCGCCCGGCGCAAGGTCCCGCCGCCAACTTGTCCCGTCGTCCTGCAGTCGCCGGGCGCGGCGGCGCGGGTGCGCGTGTTACGGCAGCCGGCGCGTGGGGTGGTCGTCCGCCGTGGCCTGTTGCACCCGCGCTGCGGGCGGCGCCACCTGCGCCCAGTGGTCGCTGATGTAGCTCAGCTTCTCGGCGTGGGCGACGTAGCTTTCGAGGTAGCCGCAGTTCACGCAGACGTAGGTATCGACCGGGGCGAAGTTTACCCGCGGCCCCCGGCTGACGCGCACGGCGTTCAGCGGCGCGGCGGGCGAGCCGCCGTCGAACCAGTACACCGCCTGCGCGCCGCACTTCGGGCATTGACCGTCCTTCATCCTGACTCCTTCCCTGGGCAATCCACCGGCGCGCCGCCCAGACGACGGCCCGCACCCGGATCTACGCAGGCCGGGTGCGGGCGGTGACAGCGGGCGGGATGGTGTTCAGCCCGTTGCTGCCGGCTGATCCAGCACCGGATACGCCACCGCGAGACTGCGACCGCAGTCGGGGCAGACCTGCACCGTCCCCGCACCCACTACCTGGGCCGCGCCGTAAGCCACGACCTGGCCGGGCACCTGCACCCCGTAGGCCCAGGCGAGATCGCCGTCCGGGCCGGGCACCGCCTCCGCCGTGAGGCCGCCGATCAGGCAGGTCTGCTCGTGCGCCAGCAGGTCGCGCAGCCAGAGGGCGCGCCGGGGCCGGGGCCGGGCCAGTTCGGCGGCCAGGCGGGTCATCACGTCGGCGGCGCGGCCCGATTCCACGACGGTGGCCGGTTCGCCCTGGAGTTCGCCGGGCGGCGCGGGCCGGTCGTAGCGCAGCACCTCCTCCGGCGTGGGCGCGGGAGCCGGGCCGGTGTAGAGGTGGCCGCGCAGGCAGCCGAAGCACGGCCCGCGCCGCCCATCGACCAGGATGATCTCGAAATAGCGCGCCCGCGGATAGCAGCGCCCCACGAGGTGCGGGATGCCGAGCCGCCGCAGCACCCGCGCCAGGGCATAATCGGCGTGGCTGCCCGTCGCCAGCACCACCACATCGGGCCGCTCGGTTTGCAGCAACCGCCGGAACGCCGCCAGCCCCGCGCGGTCATCGCCCACATGGACGGCATGCGCGATCCAGGCGCCGGACCGGATCGCCGCCAGGTTGGCGGCCAGCGCGGCGGCTTTGGGCTGCCCGACCTGATCGGTATGGAAGAACTGCCGCACGGGATTGGCCGCATCCACGGTCTCCCCATCCACCAGCGCCATCCGCCCCACCGCTCCACTCGCCGCCAACCCCCGTGCCACCAGGCTGCCCAGACTCCCGCACCCGACGACGAGTGCTGATAGCGAGTGCTGAGTGCTGTTCGTGCAGCGGTGCCGCAGGCACATTGCTGAGTGCTGAGTACTTGTAGGAGTTGAGTGTGTAGACAGATCTGACGGCTCGCCACTACCGGCCACTGACCACTGACCACTGACCACCCGTCGCCGGCCCGCCACGGCGAGGTCCGCGTACTGGACCGTCCAGGGCCAGGCGGCGGTGCCCAGGACGGCGACGGTGCGGCGCTCGCGCCAGAGGATGCGGTCGAGGGCGGGCGCGGCGGGCGGGCTGCCGGGGAGGAGCAGGGCGCGCGCCAGCAGGGCGGCCAGGCCGTTAGCCTCGGTCCAGGCGTGCCAGGCGGCGGGCGTGGCGGGCAGCGCCGCCGGGTCGCACAGGGGCGGCGCGCCGAGGGCCGCGCAGAGGTCGGGCCAGTCGCGCCCCTGGCCGCCGTCGCCGGGCAGCAAGGCGAGGCAGGCCGCCGCGGGGTCGGCCCCGGCGTAGTGGGCCACCAGCAGGGCGGGCACGGCGAGATCGCGCGCCAGGGCCGCCAGCGTCGCCAGCGTCGCGGCATCGCCGCCGCCCAGCAGCAGGTCGGGCGGGGCGGCGCGCCAGGCAGCGGCCAGCATCGCCTGCGTGGCCGGGGTCAGGGCGGGGTAGTGGCGGA
>DASSGZ010000114.1:0-4706 GCA_035693165.1 Chloroflexia bacterium
CTTCGCCAACCAGGCCGCGGTGGCGATTGAAAACGCGCGGCTGTTCGAGGCCCAGCGCCGCCGCCTGCGCGAACTGGCGCTGCTGCAAGAATCGGGCGTCGGCCTCAGCGCCACGCTCGACCCGACGGAGCTGCTCGCCGCGGTGGTGCGCTCGGCGGTGCAACTGTTTGAAGTCCGCGCCAGCGCGATTACGCTGGTGCCCGACCCGTCGAACCCGCGCATGTCCACCGCGTCGCTGTTCTGTGAGGCACGCGACGGCGGGCTGGAGGTGCGGCCCTACAGCGCGGTGGACCAGCCGGAGCTAACCCAGGAAATCATCCTGGGGGGCGACCCGGTCGTCGTGCCCGATGCCACCGCCGATCCGCGCCTCAGTCCCGACCTGGTGGCGCGCGGGCTGCGTTCGCTGGCGGGGGTGCCGTTGCGCGTGGGCAACCAGGCTCAGGGGGTGCTCTATCTCTTCGGCGACCGGGCCCACCCGCTCGATAGCCAGGAGCAACAGTTGTTGCGCATCTTCGCCAACCAGGCCGCGGTGGCCGTCCAGAACGCGCGCCTGTTTGAAGAAGAAACCCGCCGCCTGCAGGATGTCACATCCCTGCAGGACCTGGGCTTGCGCTTTACCGCCACGCTCGATATTCGCACCCTGCTCGAAGAGGTGGTGCGCGCGGCCAATCACCTGCTCGACACCAATTCCAGCGGCGTGTTGCTGGTCGACGAGACGGGCACACAGGCCGTCAACGTGCGCTGCTGGGTGCGCGAGGGGGGCCAGGTGGAGACCCGCTCGTTCAACCGCGCGATCCGGCGCGACGGCCTGACCAACACGGTGATGCGCACCGGGCGCCCGATCATGCTGGCCGAGACGCTGGGCGATCCGCGCATCAATCCGGCGATGATCGCCGAGGGCATCCGCTCGTTCGTGATGGTGCCAATCCGCATCGCTGAGCAGACGCTGGGCACCCTGTTCGTCAACAGCTATCAGCCGCGCGCTTTCTCGGCCCACGAGCAGCAGTTGTTACAGGTGTTCGCGAACCAGGTAGCCGTGGCGATCAAGAACGCGCTGCTGTTCGAGGAGCGCCGCGACTTCGAGCAGCGGCTGATCGGCGAGAACGAGCGCATGGCCCGCGAACTGGTGACGGCGCGCGCCACGCAACGCCAGTTGCTGCCCGAGTTGCCGCGCCGCGTGGCCGGCCTGACCATGCACGGCATCTGCCTCCCGGCGATGGAGGTCGGCGGCGACTATTACGACCTGGTGCCGCTGCCCGACGGGCGGCTGGCTCTGGCGCTCGGCGATGTGACCGGCAAGGGCACGGCGGCCGTCATGCTGATGGCGATGGTCAAGACGGCGCTGCTGTCGCAGGTGAGCACCGATCCGCAGCCCCACCCGGTGTTGCAGACGCTGAACACGCTGGCCGTGGACCTGATGCAGGGCCAACTGATGACCTTCTTCTACGCGCTCTATGACCCGGCCACCCGCGTGCTGACCTACAGCAACGCTGGGCACCTCTACCCCTATATCCGGCGAGCGGACGGCTCGCTGGACTATATCGCGGGCGGCGGGCTGCCGCTCGGCGCCTTACCCACCGTCGCGCCCAAGGTGTTCACTCTACAAGTCGCGCCGGGCGACCTGCTCGTCTTTTTCTCCGACGGCATTGTGGAGGCGGCGGATAGCGGCGGCGAGATGTTCAGCTTCGAGCGGGTGGAGGAGACCCTGCGCCAGGTGCCGCCCGGCGCCGATTTGCGCCTGCTGGTGGAGGATATCGTGGACCGGGTCCATGCCTTCGCGGGGGGCGCGCCGCAAGACGATGTCACGCTGCTGATCGCCCGTGTGGACGACGGCGAATCCGCTGCCGGTCCGCCGGGTTCTTAACGCGGCCGGCCAGCGCCGCACCCGTTTGAAACCGGCCCTACATCTGCTCCAGGCGCGCTTTGAGCCGGTCGTAGGTCTGTTCGAGGGCCTCCGGCAGCACCTTGGTCTGGCCCACCACGGGCATGAAGTTCGTGTCCCCGGCCCAGCGCGGCACCACATGCATGTGCAGGTGGTCGGCGATGCCGGCCCCCGCCACCTCGCCCAGGTTCATGCCGACGTTAAAGCCCTGCGGGTGATATTCGGCGTCCAGCGCGGCCACCATGCGCTGCAACAGCGCCATCAGCTCCCCGCATTCTTCTCCACTCAGGCGGGTCACGTCATGCAGGTGGCGGTAGGGCACGATCATCAGGTGGGCCGAGTTGTACGGGAAGCGGTTGAGGATCACGAAGCACTGCGCGCCCCGCAAGAGCAGCAGGTTTCCGCGGTCGTGCGCGGGTGCCTGGCCCGCGTAGCGGCAGAAGATACATTTGACTGCCGCCGCGGGCGGTTCGGGCGGCGCTTCGCGGGCGGCGGGCGGTGCTTCATCGGTGTTCGCGGCGCCGGCATCTCCGCCCGCTGCGCCCGCGCTGTCCGCGTTGATATAGGCCATCCGCCAGGGGGACCACAGAATATCCAAGGATCGCTCCTCCTAAGTAGCGTGCCACAAGGCACTTGTCACTCTGAGCGCAGCGAAGAGTCTCGTCTTTCGCCCTGACGAGACGAGATTCTTCGCTATGCTCCGAATGACAGGTCGTGGTTGACAGACTACTAACACGCGCCGGTCTCGGGCGCGGATCATGCGCCGTGCGGGGATTGCAGCTAGTGTGCCGCCATTTCAGCGCTCCGGCCTCGCGGGCAAGGAAAAGGGGCTTAAGCGCGCTGCCTAAGCCCCTGCCGGCGAACGATTGTGCTTGTGCGGCGATCAGACCTTCATGCGCGGGTCGAGGGCGTCGCGCAGGCCGTCGCCCAAGAAGGTGAAGGAGAGGGTCAGCAGGCCGATGCAGGTGGCCGGCACCCAGACCTCGTGCGGCGCCGAGTTGATCGCGTTGAAGCCGTCGTTGATGATGCCGCCCCAGGTCGGCGTCGGCGGCTTCACCCCGATGCCGATGAAGCCCAGGAACGCCTCGGTCAGAATGAAGCCGGGGATGGTGAACGTGGCGCTGACGATGACCGGGCCGAGGCTGTTGGGCAGCAGGTGGGTCAGCATGATGCGCCAGTTAGGCGTGCCGATGGAGCGGGCGGCTTCGATAAACTCCTTCTCGCGCAGGCTGAGCACCTGGCCGCGCACCAGGCGGGCCACGCCCACCCAGGCCACGACGGCGATGGAGAGGAAGATGAGTGGCAGCCCCCCCAGGAAGCCGGCGAAGGCCGTCTCATGCAGGGCCGAGACCATGATCAGGATGAAGAGCAAGCTGGGGAAGGCATAGGTTATGTCGGTAATTCGCATGAGCAAGCTATCCACCCAGCCGCCTCGATAGCCGGCGTTCAGGCCGACGATGATGCCGACCAGGACGATGACGAACGTCGGGATAAAGCCAACGCTCAGCGACACCTGGGCGCCGTACATCATGCGGCTCAGAATATCGCGGCCCAGGCCGTCGGTGCCAAGCGGATAGGCGGCTTTGCCTTCGGCGTTCCAGGCGGGCGGCAGGTCCGGCCCGCCGTTCCCGCGGTCGGGCCGGTCGCGGCTCTGGAATGTAGGCGGGTGCGGCGCCAGGATAGGCGCGGCGATGGCGATGAAGGTGAAAAAGAGAATCACGGCGATGCTGGCGACGGCCATTTTGTTGCGCATGAGGCGGCGCAGCGCGTCGCTCCACAGGCTACGCGTGGGCTTTGACGTATCAAAGGCGATTTCTTTGCTGGTCGTGGTTGCCACGGATTGTACCTCCCTAGTTTCCTACCTTGATCCGTGGATCAAAGAGGCCATACGTCAGGTCGGTCAAAAGGTTGAACATAACGATAATCGAGCAGTAGACCAGGGTTGTGCCCATAATCATCGAGTAATCCCGCGCGCTAATGGCCTCGACGAAGAAGCGGCCGATGCCGGGGATGCCGAAAATGCGCTCAACGATAAAGGAGCCAGTGATCAGGTCGGCGGTGAGCGGTCCCATGACCGTCCAAACCGGGATCATCGCGTTGCGGATCATGTGCCGCATAATGATGGCCCGGCCTTCCAGGCCCTTCGCGCGGGCGGTGCGAATGTAGTCCTGGCGGATGACATCGAGCATGGCGGTGCGGGTTAAGCGGCCCAGCAACGCGGCGGATGGTAAGCCTAGGGCAATGGTCGGCAACAGCCAGGACCTGAGATCGCTTTGGTACTGGTCCAACGTGGGTACCACCGGTACCAGGTGCAGTGTGCTGGCAAAAACAATGATCAAATAAAGTGACAGCACAAATGAGGGAATCGCCACCCCCAGGGTCGCTAAAAACAAGGCTAAATAGTCAATCCAACTATTCTGTCTCAGCGCAGCGATGGTGCCCAGCGGGATGCCGACCAGCACGGCAAAGAGCAGAGCTTGCAAGCCGAGTCGGATAGAAAAGGGAAAGCGTTCGCGCAGGATATCGGAGACGTTCCGGTCCTGATATTGGAACGAGGGGCCGAAGTCGAGCTTGACGGCATTGCCCATATAGACAAGATATTGCTGCCAGAGCGGTTGGGTGAGGCCAAAGGCCTTTTCCATGCGCGCTTGCATGACGGGATCTTTGCGCCGGCCTTCCTCCTGATCAAAAGGGCCGCCGGGTGTGAGATGCATCAGAGTAAAGGTGATAATCGAAACGACGATCAGCACCGGGATCACCGCGAGGGTGCGGCGGATCACATACGCAGTCATCGTAAATCTCCCTTAGCTGCCCCGTTGTGCGG
>DASSGZ010000115.1:0-4063 GCA_035693165.1 Chloroflexia bacterium
GCCAGCGTCAGGGCCAGCCCGCCTAGCACGCCGATCCCTGCGCCGGTCAGGCCGACCAGGGCGGACTCGGCCACCAGCATCGCGCGGACCTGGCGCCGCGACATGCCCACGGCACGCAGCATGCCCAGTTCCCGCTGCCGCTCCAGGACCGCGGCCAGCAGCGTGTTCACCACGCCAAAGCCGCCGATGATGCCAGACAGCCCCGTCAGGCCCGCAAATAGTCCCAGGATGGTATTGAGCAACCAGTCGATGCTGCCGCCGATGTACTGCTGCGGGTCCGCCGCATAGTACACCGATTCTTCCTGGCTCAGCGTCTCCAGCCGCGCGTCAATGGCGGCTTTATCGTGCCCTGGCCGCGCTGTGAGCAGAAACCACACCGGATAGGAGTGGAAATAGCGGATGCCCGCCTCGCTAGTGATGACAGGGAAAGGCCCGCCCACGAGCGCGACGCGGAAGGGCACCTTGCCTTCCAGAGTATCGACCGTCACCGTGTCGCCCGGATGCACCCCGAGCCGGTGCGCCGCCAGTTCCGAGAGGGTCAGCGCCGGCCCCGCGGCAAAGATCTGCGCCGCCTGGTCCCATGACCCCTCGACTACGGGAAACGCCGCCTTCCCGCGCACAATGGGCAGATCCAGCGCGAAGGCGTTATCCAGCCCCGGCCCCAGGCCCAATCCCGGCAAATGGATCCCGGCGATGCGCAGCACCTCGGCATCCGCGCCCAGGTCGTCCACCGCCCTTTGCAGATCCGGCGCGGGCGGGCCGAGGCTGGGCATGGTGCTCATGATGGAGAAATCGCTCCCCGCATCAGGGAAATAGCGCATCAACAGGAAATCGCCGCCAAACAGCGAGGCGACGGTGTCGTGCAGCACTGCCGCGCTCGTCTGGGTCACGCCGGCCAGGGTAACCAGCAGCAGGAGACCGATGGTCAAGGTGGCGGTGGTCAGCACGGTGCGCTCGGGCCGGCGGCTCAGGTTGCGGGCGGCGATGCGGCGCGCGGCGCTGCTGTGGCGCGTGGCGCGGGCGAAGATCGCGATCGCCAGCCGCACCCCTGTCGGGAGCACGCATAGCACCGCAACCAGCAGGCAGAGCGGCGCCAGGAAGCTGAGATTGAAGGCATCGGCTCCCCGCCGGGCCGCCCAGATCGTGCCGGCGTAGACCAACGCGAACAGCGTCAGCGCGACAAGCGCCGCGATCCCGCTCCAACGCAGGAACCCGCCCGCGCGGCCCGCCCCGTCGTCGGCGCCCTGCAGGGCGGCCAGCGGGCTGACCCGACTGGACTGGCGGGCCAGGTTGAAGATGGCGGCCAGCGTGACCAGAATGCCCATGCCCAGCGCCAGCGGTGCGCCGTCGGCGGGCATCACCAGGGTCGAGACTGCCTGGTTCTGCGACAATTCCACGAGGCGGGGCACCATGTCGCGCCCCAACAGCCAGCCCAGGGGCAGACCTGCCGCTCCGCCGAGTCCGGCCACGATCAACGCTTCCAGCAGCGTCTGGCGCAACACCTGCCCGCGCGTCATGCCCAGCAACCGTAATTGGCCGATCTCCTGGCGTCGCTCCGCCAGCGTGATGGCGAAGGCGTTGTAGACCAGGAAGGCCCCGGCGACGAGAATCACCAGCCCGACGAGGGGCAGCGCGAGATCGGTGAGCGTCGTCAGATAGGCGCGAGTCTGGGGCGCGCCGCCGGTCGCGCTCACCACCTCGTAGGTCGGGCCGAGATCGGCGCGCAGCCGGTCGCGCGCTGCATCCACGGCCACGCGCGGTTGCAGGCGAAGCAACACCTGGGTGGCGGCGTCCGGCGTGCCGAAGGCGGCCTGCGCGACATCCAGCGACATCCAGACGATGGGATGATCCCCCGGCGCGGCGGTCGTCTCGGCGGCCAGCAATCCCTGGACATTATACGACGTGGCCCCTACGTCATTCCACATGGTGATCGTGTCACCCAGGCCGAGCCGGTGGGCAGCGGCCCAGACGGCAGGCAGCAGCACCTCCCGCCGATCGCCGCCGGTCAGGAAATGCCCGGCGGTCAGGGTGTATGGGCTGAGGACGTGGTTGGGATCGACGCCGTACAGCGTAACCGGTTCCACATGATCAAAATGCCCGGTCCAGTCGGGGTCCACCGGCACCCAGGCGGTGCGCCCATAGATCGGCGCGGTTGCCGCCACATCGGGCCGCGCGGCCAGGGTCGTGGCGAGCGTCGCGCTCAGCACGGCGTGATCGGCGGCGGCCACCTCCAGGTCGGCCCCGGCCAGGCGCCCGGCGCGTACCTCCGTGGCGGTTTGCTCCACAGTCGCCGCGACGATGCGCATGGCGAAGACCATGCTGATCCCCAGCGCAATCGCCAGGGCGGCCAGCAGGGTGCGGCCGGGACGCGCGCGCAGGTTCCGATAGGCCAGAGTAAGCATCGTCGGCTCTCCGGGGCGGCAGGCAATGATGGATGGGTGAGATGGACCGCGTGGATCCGGCGCCGAGCCGGATCCGGCGAGCGCGCTACGCGGGATGGGGGCGCCCGGTACCGGCGACGCCCACCACGGATGGTAATCTAGGCGCCACCGCGCGTCAATGCGGCATTGGTCCCGGAAAGCCGGGCCGATTGGCCCGTATTAGGCAGCCGGCAGGGTTGATCCGTGCAGCGGCGTCGCGCGCGTGGGTCAGCGCGGCAGCCACAGCAGGATCGCCAGCACCACGGCCATGCCGAACCCGGCGATGGCGGCGCTGCTGAGGAAGTCCACCAGGTAGTCGCCGACGGGGTTACCGCGCGTGGGCATGTGCGACCACCACGCCTCGAAGGCGATGAGCGCGAGCAGCAGCAGGCAGGCGAGCACCTGCGCGCCGAGGTCGCCCCCGAAGAAGCCGGTCAGCCAGGCGGCCAGAAACCACAGCCCGCCGCCGCCGAACAGCACCGTCCCGTACTGGATGGTGCCGAGATACCAGGCCACCCCTTGCAACTGGTTACCGGGCTTCACGCCGCGCCTCCACGCGATCATCAGGGCCGCAGATGGGTTTGTCACGGCAAAGGGCGCACGCGCCGGGCGAACACGGGCGCGGATGGCGCCGCATTCGCGCGGTTATATCCATTATACCGCCCGGCGCAAGCACGCCCGACCCGCGCGGCGCGCCGGCAAACCTGCTACAATAGGGCCAGGACAAGACAAGGGCGGGGGTGGCCGCGCCCCGGCCACGCGCGTCGCTACGCAGGAGGAAGGCGCTGATGATTGTGCTTGTTGCGAAATATCATGTCAAGCCGGGCCACGGCGATACGGTCGAGGCCGCGCTGCGCCGCATGGCGCCGCTGGTGCTGGCCCAGGAGCCGGGCTGCACCCAGTACCGGGTGCACCGCTCGACCGAGAATCCGGACCTGTTCCTGCTCTATGAGGAATATGTCGATCAGGCAGCGATCGAAGCCCATCGCCGCATGCCGCAGTTCCAGGAGATCATCGAGGGCACGATCGTGCCGCTGCTGGACAAGCGCGAGCGCGAGTTTTACGAAGTGGTGGCCGGGTAGCGCCATGAAAGCAAACGCGCTGCGTGCGAAACTCCAGCGGGGTGAAGCCGCCTACGGCATGCTCACGCCGATCTACGACCCGGCCATCGTGGAGGTGATCGGGCACCTGGGCTTCGACTTCTATATGATGGATGGCGAGCACGGCGCGGGTGGCCCGTTGCAGTTGGAGCACCTGGTGCGCGCCTGCGAAACCGTGGGCATGACCCCGCTGGTGCGCGTGCCGACCAGTGAGCCGAAAGCCGTGCTGCAATACCTCGACACCGGCGTCATGGGCGTGATGCTGCCCGGCGTGCGCGAGGCGGGCGACGTGCAGCGGCTGGTGGACGCCGTCAAGTATCCGCCGGTGGGCCGGCGCGGCGTGGCCGGGGTGCGCGCCAACGACTACCTGCTCGGCCCCATGGCCCAGGCCGACTATGTGCGCTTCGCCAACGAGCAGACCCTCATCCTGCCCCAGATCGAAACGATGGAGGCCGTCGACAATATCGAGGCGTTGGTGCGTGTCCAGGGCATCGACGGCTTTATCGTCGGCCCGCGCGACCTTTCGATGGCGATGGGCTTCTA
>DASSGZ010000116.1:0-4297 GCA_035693165.1 Chloroflexia bacterium
GGGCGGCAGGCGCGATCAATCGCGCCGCTACGGAGGTCGGGCCGACATGCCGGTCCGCCCCTCCGCCCTGCCCTCACGGATCACTGACCACTCGGCGCGGCTGATCCGGTATATCAGAGTGTGATAGAATAGGGAGGAGGACCCGGTAGCGCGCGGGTCCGGAGGCGCGGGCGGCGCACCCGGTCGCTGCCGGGTGGGGCGGTCCGCGCGAGGCGAGGCGGCGGCGCGGTTTTTGCTTGGACGGGATTGTTAATCAATTTGCCGGCGCGGCCTCCTCTGCTGCCCGAGAGGAACGTATGACAAGCAAACATGACCCCTCCGGCGTGTCGCCGGAGCCATCCATCCAACCCAACCCCCCGCCTGCCGCGCAAGAGGCCCCCGCGCCCAACGGCGCCCGGCCTGCCGCGCAAGAGGCGCCCACGGCCCGGCCGGGGCATGAGACGATCCGCGTGCAGCGGCCCGGTACGCCGCCCGCCGCCGGCCCGCCCGCTGCCGCGTCGAAAGAGGCCCCGCCGCCTGTGGGGGAGACGCCCGCCCGGCTCGACGAGGACCTCATCGTGCCCGGCCTGGGCGGCGCCACGAAACGGGACCGCGACCGCGACCTGACCTCCGGCGGCGCCCGGCTCTCCATGGCCGAACTCTACAGCCGGCAGGTGCACCACGGCACGCACCCCGGCGACAAGTATGTGCGCCGCGTGCGCCCGACCAAGGGCGGCTTCCGCCGCATCAGCCCCGGCCACCTCGAAGCGTTGCCCGGCGCCATCCGGCCCACCTCGCGGTTCGGGCGCGGCTTCGACGCGCTCAAGCGCTTCGTCATCGGCACGCCCATCTCCACAGCGGCGGCGGCCCACGAGCGGCTGACCAAGCTCAAGGCGCTGGCGGTGCTCTCGTCGGACGCGCTCTCGTCCGTCACCTACGCCACCGAGGCCATTCTGGCGACGCTGGTGGTCGCGGGCAGCAGCGCGTTCCATTACAATATCCCGATCGCCATCGCCATCGCGGTGCTGATCGCCATCGTGGTCTTCTCCTACCGGCAGACGATCTTCGCCTATCCCAAGGGCGGTGGCACCTACATCGTGTCCAAGGACAACCTGGGCACGCTGCCGGGGCTGGTCGGCGGGGCGTCGCTGCTCACCGGCTATATCCTGACCGTGGCCGTGAGTATTTCCGCCGGGGTCGCCAACCTGATCTCGCTGGCCGAAACCATGAACCTGGGCCATTGGGCCGGGCTGCGCGTCGAGGGCGCGCTGATCGCCATTATCGTGCTGGTGCTGCTGAACCTGCGCGGCATCCGCGAGTCGGGCACGATTTTCGCCGCGCCCACCTACCTCTTCCTGGTGCTGATGTTCGGCATGCTGGCCCTGGGCCTGTACCAGTACGGGGTCACGGACACGCTGCCCATCGTGGCGAACGTGCCCGAACCCGTGCCGCCGGGCGGCCCCGGCGGCCTGCTCGAACCCGTGACCCTGTTCCTGCTGTTGCGTGCCTTCGCCGCCGGCTGCTCGGCGCTGACCGGCATCGAGGCGATCTCCGACGGAGTGCCGGCCTTCGAGAAGCCGGAGTCGAAGAACGCCGCGACCACGTTGACGGTGCTCGGCGTGTTGCTGGCCGCGATGTTCCTGGGCATCTCCTTCCTGGCCGACCACACCGAGGTACAGATCTCCAACTCCGAGACGGTGGTCTCGCAACTGGGGCGCACCATCTTCGGGCCGGGCGCGATCTACACGGCGTTCCTGGTGTTCACGGCGCTGATCCTGGTGCTGGCGGCCAACACCGCCTTCGCCGACTTCCCGCGGCTCAGCTTCTTCCTGGCCCGCGACCGCTTCCTGCCCCACCAGTTCGCCTTCCGCGGCGACCGGCTGGCCTTCAGCTTCGGCATCATCACGCTGGGCGTGATGGCCGGGGTGCTGATCGTGGTGTTCGGCGGGCGGGTCGAGGGCCTGCTGCCGCTCTACGCCATCGGCGTGTTCACCGCGTTCACCTTGTCGCAGAGCGGCATGGTGCGGCGCTGGTGGCGGCTGCGCCCGCCGGGCTGGCAGCTCAGCCTGACCTTTAACGCCGCGGGCGCGCTCACCACGGCCATGGTGTCGATCATCCTGGCGATCACGCGCTTCGGCGAAGGCGCCTGGATCGTGATGATCGTGGTGCCGCTGGTGGTGCTGGTGTTCCTGCGCATCCACAAGCACTACGAGGAAGTGTCGCGCAAGCTGAGCGTGTCCCAGATCGATCCGCGGGTGGGGCGGGCGGCGGTGCAGGGCGCGGTGTTGCCCACCCACCCGCTGCTCAACCTGCCCGACGCCGAGCGCACGCCCGCCGACGGCGCCGTCGAGCCCGCGGCATTCCGGCCCCTGCACCACCTGGTGGTCATGCCCGTGGCCGGGTTCAACCAGGTCACGCTGAGCACGCTGGCCTATGCCCGTTCGCTGACCGACAACGTGGTGGCCGTGCATGTGGCCGCCGACGAAGAAGCCGAGGACGTGGAGAAGCTGGAAGCCAAGTGGAAGAAGTGGGCGCCGGAGGTGCCGCTGGTCATTGTCGAGTCGCCCTACCGCTCGCTGCTGGGGCCGTTGCTGCTCTACATCGACGCGCTGCACCGCCAGCAGCCCGACCGCATCCTGACGGTGCTGATCCCGGAGTTTGTGGCCTCGCGCTGGTGGGAGCATCTGCTGCACAACCAGTCGGCGCTGCGGCTCAAGGGCGCGCTGCTGTTCCGCCCCGGCATCGTCGTCACCAGCGTGCCCTATCACATCCGCACGCAGGACTGAGCCTATCCCCCTTCCCGCCGAGGGCGGGAAGGGGGAGACGGGGCGGGCGCCGTAGGGGCGGATCGATGTGTCCGCCCTGCCGACGTGCGCGCCCCGCCCGACGTAGGCGCGGGGCGCCGTGTCCGCCCTGCCGGGGCGCGCCCCCCGCCGCCAACCCGGCCCACCCTGGTCCCCTCATGGGTCGGAAACGGGCAGGGGAATTAAGAAGTAAATAGATGAAGGCAAGGGATGTTAAAATTCGTGTTCCTGAAAGGTGCAGCATGATCCTCCCCAAAGATCGCGACCCGCGCTTGATCACCATCCGCCGCGGTGGGACGCTCACGGATTCCGACCATCACCTGCTCGCCTCGTGGGCGGCCGCGTGTGCGGAGCACGTCCTGCACCTCTTCGAGGCGGCGAAGCCTTCGGACTCGCGGCCACGTCATGCAATTGAGCAGGCTCGGGCATGGGCGCGCGGCGAGATCACGATGTCCCAGGCCCGCGCGGCGGCCGGTGCGGCGAACGCCGCGGCCAGGGATCTGAGCGGAGCGCCGCGCCATGCCGCGTATGCTGCCGGGCAGGCGGCGGTGGTCGCGCACGTCGCCGCGCACGAGCTCGGCGCCGCCGCCTACGCGATCAAGGCCGCGCGCGCGGCTGCGCCTGACGGCGAGGGCGAGAGTACCGGCCGGATCGAGTGCCGCTGGCAGCGCGACCAGTTGCCGGATGCGATTCGCGATCTTGTCCTGGACGATCAGCGGTTGCGAAACGACATCTGCTGGTCGGTATTCGACTGCTGATAGGCGATTGGCAGCAGCACTAGCAGGAAGGAGCAAGTTCACCTTTCAAACCCCGACTTTCCTGTCTTGACGCGGCGGCAGGGCGGACACGCCGGTCCGCCTCTGCTCTAACCCACGGTTGCCCCCGGCCCGCGGCGGGGGTGGGTGGCCGACCATCTCCCCAAATTGCCCCGCGGCTCCTCTTGACTCTGACGTTACGTCATGCTTTAAACTGGGAGCTGTGCGCTGATGCACACAGCAGAGTACCCTAGTCGTAAGGAGCAATGACAGCATGGACGCGCAAATGGACCCGAATGTCGAAATCTATCCCATGCCCAGCTTTCCGCTGCTGCAGGTGACCGACCTGGCGGCGGCGGCGCGCTGGTATCAGGAGGCGCTGGGCTTCCAGCATATCTTCACCATGCCCGGCCCCGGCGGGGCGCCCGGCCTGGTGCACCTGCGCTGGGTGAAGTACGCCGACGTGCTGCTCACCAGCCGCCCGGCGCCCGCCGGTCCGCGCAGGCTGGGCGTGACGCTGAGCTTCAGCGCCTACCTGGCCGAGCGCACGGTGGACGCCATCGCCGCGCAGGCCGCCGCCGCCGGGGCCACCATCGCCGCGCCCCCGGCGGACATGCCCTGGAACGCCCGCGAATGCACGATCCAGGACCCCGACGGCTACCGGCTGACCTTCAGCCAGCCGATCAACATCCGTCGCGAGTTCAACGACGTGCTGGATTCGGTCCGCAAGGCTGATCGCTAGCCGTGGCCGCGGGCGGA
>DASSGZ010000117.1:0-2211 GCA_035693165.1 Chloroflexia bacterium
TTTTCGTCGCCACCGCGCCGCTGGCCGCCGGCGGGCATGTCAACCTGTCGCCCAAGGGCCAGGAGAGCTTCCGCGTGCTCGGGCCGGACCGCGTGGGCTACCTCGACCTGACCGGCAGCGGCAACGAAACCGCCGCCCACCTGGCCGAGAACGGCCGCATCACCTTCATGTTCTGCGCGTTCGCGGGCGCGCCGCGCATCCTGCGCCTGCACGGCACCGGCCGCGTGGTGTTGCCCGGCACGGACGAATGGGGCGCCCTGGCGCCGCACTTCCCCATAGTGCCCGGCGCGCGCCAGATCATCCTGGCGGACATCCACCGCGTATCGACATCCTGCGGCATGGCCGTGCCGCTGATGGACTACGCCGGGCAGCGCGACAACCTGCGCGTCTGGGCCGAGGCCAAGGGCGCGGACGGCCTGGTTGCCTACCGCGAGGAGAAAAACCGCCACAGCATCGACGGCCTGGACGCGCCGCACCCCTAGCGCGCCCGGCTTACGGCGCGGCGGGACCGGCGCCGAGCTTCGCCCACTGGGCGTACATGCTCTCGGCCAGCATCGTGGGGTAGACCGGCTCGGTCAAGATACGTCCGAAGACGGTTTCCCGGTCGGGCCCGGCCAGCAGCGGCGCCAGCAGGGCGTGCCCGTAGGTGTAGGTGAACGCATAGACCCGCCACAGCGGCGATTGTAGGAAGCGCAGGTGGTGCGCAGCCTCCTCGGGGCGGCGCAGGCCCCAGCGCGCCACATACGCGGCCACTTCGTCCGGCGGGCGGCCGTCTTCGTGCAGCAAGAACGCCGCGTTGCCGCTCACCCCGCTCAACGCCAGCGTGGCGTCCCGGATGCGTGCCGCCCGCTCCACGTCCATCTGCATTTCGAGCGCGGGCAGCACATGGGCCGCGGTCCAGGCCAGGTCGTCCGCGCCGTCGAAGATCATCTCGCACGCCGACGTGGCGATGCCCTCCGAGATCAGGCTTTCGGGCGTGTTGATGATCTGGATCGCGTACTCGCCCTGGCCCCGCCCGCGATATTGCCGCACTTCGCGCAGGGCGTGCTCGGTGTGGTGGCCGGGATAGCCTTCGTGGCACAGGTAATCGACCAGCCCATCCACCTGCATCGGCAGATCGGTGTTGATCTCGATGCGCGACCGGGCGTGGCCCAGGTACCAGTTATAGGCGCCCCACGGCTGATCGCGCACCAGCGCGAGTTCGATGCTTTCGTCCGCGGGCAGCGGCCAGTGCGCCGTGGTCCGGTCGCGCACCTCCGCGGCGATGCTGTCGAGCACGGGCAGCACGGCCTGCGGCGGGGCCTGGAAGCGTTGCCGCCAGGCGGCGCGCCGCTCGGCCAGCGACCCCTCGCCCGGCAACACGGCGTCGAGTTCGGCGTGGGCCGCGGCGAACACGTCTTCGGGCACGCGCTCGGGCTGGATGTCGAAATAGAGCCGGGCCTGTTCGGCGAAGGGGATGGCCGCTCCGGCCAGCACGCGCGCCTGGGCTTCGAGCGCCGTCACCTGGCGGCGCAGGTATTCGGTGCGCGTGCGCCCATAGCCCATGCCGGGCAGATCGGCGGCCAGCCGGGCGGCGGCGGCCTGGAGATCGGCGGGCGCGGGGGCGGGTTCGGCGTTCACCGCCTCGCGCCACGCCGCCGGGCCGATCCAGGCGTCCACCGTGCCGGGGGCCAACCGCTCCAGGCGCAGCCCCAGCAGGGCATACTCGCGCGTCCAGGGGTCAAACAGCCGCGCATCCTCGGCGGCGGGATCGGGGGTTGTGCTCACATTTCCTCCTTTACATAACTGACGGAGCCTGGTTGCCTATATATGGTGCTGTTATCCTGCCACACTTCCGCTAATCCCGCCACAAACCCGCCATATCGCGCCCTGCTTTGCGGGAATCCCGCCAAAAACGCGTTAATCCCGCCAAAATGCTCTGTTATCCCGCCAAATACCGCCGCAATCCCGCCAGATTCAGCCAAATCCCGCCCTAATCCCGCCACGCACCACGCGCAGCTAGGGCGACGAGACTCTTCGCTGCGCTCAGAGTGACAAGGAGTGCAGCGGCGAGATTCTGCGCCGCGCTCAGAGTGATAAGGGGGCGGGTGCCGGCCATCTTCTGTAGCTGCGCGATTTATCGCGCCGTACTCGTTGCTCGTCAGCGTAGGATGCTGACCACAGGCAGATTCGGTGCGGCAACCAGGCCGGTTTGAAACCGGCCCCTACAGC
>DASSGZ010000118.1:0-7684 GCA_035693165.1 Chloroflexia bacterium
GATGGTCGCGTTCCCGCTGCCCGCGTCCTCCAACGGCACGTTCTCGCCGCCGCCCTGGCGGGTAGCCTCCAGTTGGGCGCCCCGCCCGGTGCGCGCCTGGTCGCGGGCGGCGCGCGCCCGCAGCCGCTGATCGACCAGCAGGTTCAGCAGGCGCTCGGTGGCCTGGCGCTCGGCGCGCGCCTGCACCTCGCCCATCTTCTCGTCGTGGACCATCGCCACGGCGGCTTCGGTCAGGTCGCGGATGATCGACTCGACATCGCGCCCGACATAGCCCACCTCGGTGAACTTGGTGGCCTCGACCTTGAGGAACGGGGCATCGACCAGGCGGGCCACCCGGCGCGCGATCTCCGTCTTGCCGACCCCGGTCGGCCCGATCATCAAGATGTTTTTGGGAATGACCTCGTCACGTAGCTCGGGGCTGAGCTGCCGGCGGCGGTAGCGATTGCGCAGGGCAATGGCGACCGCGCGCTTGGCCTCGGTCTGCCCCACGATATACTTATCTAATTCAGCGACGATCTGACGCGGCGTCAAATGTTCCACAGGCTTGCCTCTTAAGAAGGGGCGGACCGCCATGCAAGGCGACCCACGGGTTGGATACTAGATATGCGGGAAAGCGCCGGCGACGCGGCGAGCGTGCAAGCGGCTTATTCGGCCGCCGGGACCCCGTTGGGAGCAGGCGCTCCCTCCGGTATTGGCGCCGAACGAGCGCGCTTACGCGGCGCCCGCCGGGGTGCCGCGGGCGCCTCCGCCGTGGCTGCGACGGGAGTCTCCTCGATGGGCGGCTCCGCCGTCGCGGCTGTCACCGGGTCTTCATGCACCCCCTCGGGATCGATGGTGTGCAGCGTAATCGACTCGTTGGTGAAAATGCAGAGACGCGCGGCAATGCCCAACGCGGTGCGCGCAATGGTAGGGGCGTCCATATCCGTGTTGGCAAGCAGCGCCATCCCGGCCGCCAGCGCATACGGCCCGCCCGTGCCGATGGCGACAATGCCCTCGTCCGGCTCGATCACGTCGCCTTCGCCGGAGAGCAGCAATAGATTCTCGCCGTCGGCCACAATCAACTGGGCTTCCAGCCGCCGGAGATAGCGATCCGTGCGCCACTCCTTGGTCAACTCGACAGCGGCTTTGCGAAGATTGCCCCGATGGCGCTCCAACTGGGCTTCAAACTTTTCAAAGAGCGTCAGGGCATCGGCCACCGCGCCCGCGAACCCGGCCAGTACGCGGTCCTGGTAGAGAGGCCGTAGCTTGCGCGCCGTGTGCTTCAGCACCACGTCGCCAATCGTCACCTGACCGTCGCCCGCCATCGCGACACGCCCATCCTTTTGCACCGCGATAATCGTCGTCGCGTGTGCCCGCGGCGGACCTTCCTTCCGGTCGTACATTATTACTCCTTGTAAAACAGACGGCGGGTATCGAACCAGCGCCCGGATCCCGCCTTTCCTGGTTAATTATACGGCCTGGAGAGGGTAAAAGCAAGCAAACACCCTCAACCGGCCTGCTTCTATCACGTTAATGGAACGAAACATCACATCAATAGGGGCTTCTTACACGGCGGGCCACTCCCCGTACCCGCCACCCGGCGCGCCCCCGCAGGGACTGCGGCACGGGGTGTGCGACCCACCGAGGGAAATTCGGCGGCACCCGTAACCGGCCCCAGGGCATCGGCCTTCCTATATAGCTGCCTATACTTATATATCGATCCGCCTGCTCTATTTACGGATGCGGGCGGGCAGCCGTTTCGCCGGCCCATGTCCGCATCCTGGTATACGATCCGTGGATCTATCCCCACCTGATGAGGCCATGGCACAATTTAAGCAGAAAGCGATAGCGGCGACAGCGGTGGCGAATCCGCACGCCGTTAGTGATGGGAAAGACATGGAAGACGTGATCTGGTATTTTGCCTACGGGGCCAATATGGCGCCGCACGGGCCGGCGGGGCGGCTCATCCGTCCCCGGCGCCAGGTGGGCGCGCGCCTCGACGGCTATACTCTGCGCTTCACCCACCCCGGCATGCCGCCGCTGGAGCCGGTCTTCGCCAACATCGAGCCGTGTCCGGGCGGCGTGGTCCACGGCGTCGCCTGCCTCATCACCGCCGCCGAAGCCGGTATGCTCGACAGTCTGGAGATCGACTATGCGCGCCGGCCCGTGCGCGTGGGCCTGCACACCTGCGAACAGGTCACGGCCTATGCCTACGTCTCCACGATCCCATGCAGCGAAAGCATTCCCTCGGCGCGCTACCTGGCCCTGCTCATCGCGGGCGCGCGCCGGTACCATCTGCCCGAAAGCCTGATTAGCCGCTGGGAACAGATCCAGGCTCAGGCCCCGCGCGCCCCCACCCGCACCATCTTCGCCAGTCCTGCCTGGCCCGCGCCGGTTCGTGAGAAGCCGGATCACCGGCCCCTCACGCCTACACGCCGCTGATCTACCGGCGCCAGGCGGCGAGCCGGTCGGCGGCGGCTTGCAGGGTTTGCGGATTCTTGGCGAAACAGAAGCGGGCCAACTGCTGGGGCGGCGGCGTGTGGTAGAAGGCCGACGGGGGAATGGCCGCCACGCCGACCTCGGTGGTGAGGTAGCGGGCAAAGGCCGCGTCGTCCGCGAAGCCCAGGTGGGTCACGTCGCACATGATGAAGTAGGCGCCCTGCGGCTGCTGCGGGCGCAGGCCGGCCCGGTCGAGCGCGTCGTAGAGGAAGTCGCGCCGCGTGGCGTAGGCGGCCAGGAACTCGGCGTAATACCCGCGCCCCGGCGCCTCCTCGACGGCGGTCGCCATCGCCTCCTGCAACGGCGTCACCGAGCAAAAGACGACAAACTGGTGCACCCGCCGGATCGCCTCGCTCAAGTCGGGCGGCGCGAAGGCATAGCCGATCTTCCAGCCGGTGAGGCTGAAGGTCTTCGAGGTGCTGCTGATCGTCACCGTCCTGTCGCGCAGGCCGGGCAGGGTCGCCAGCGGCACATGCCGGGCGGGCGGGAAGACGATATGCTCGTAGACCTCGTCGGTCACGGCGATCAGGTTATGCCGGCGGCAGAGATCGGCCACCGTCTCCAGTTCGGCGGGCGTGAAGACCTTGCCGGTGGGATTATGCGGCGTGTTGAGCAGGATCAGGCGCGTGCGGGGAGTGACGGCGGCCTCCAACGCCGCCGGGTCGAACCGCCAATCGGGCGCTTCCAGGCGGACGTAGCGCGCCGCGCCGCCGGCCATCGCGATGCCCGGCACATAGGAGTCATAGCACGGCTCGAACACGATCACCTCGTCGCCGGGGTTTACCAGGGCCAGCATCGCCGCGAAGATCGCCTCCGTCGCCCCGCTGGTCACGGTGACTTCGCGGTCCGGGTCGTAGTCCAGGCCATAGGCGGCGGCTTCCTGGGCGGCCAGCGCCTGGCGCAGCCGCGGTGAGCCATGGCTGACGGCATACTGGTTCAGATCGGCGGCGATGGCCTGCTCGGCGGCCGCGCGGATCCACTCAGGCGAGGGGAAATCGGGGAAACCCTGCGACAGGTTCACGGCGCCATGGGCGCGGGCCAGGGCGCTCATTTCGCTGAAGATCGAGGTGCCGAAGCCGGCCACACGCGCGGCCATGCGCCCGGCGCCACGCAGATCGGTATCGAGGCTCATCCGTTCCTTCCTCATTAACAGCCGCCTTAGCGGCGGGGCGGCGGTCCAGCGCCGGCAGCGGTCAGCGCGGCCAGCAAGTGGTGGTGGGTAAAAGGCTTGAGCAGGAAGGCATCGGCCCCCTGATCGCGCCAGGCGGCCTCATCCAGCGGCAGGCCCGACATCAGCACGGCGCGCACCTCGCGGAAGCGAGGATCGGCGCGCAACAGTGCCAGCACCTCCGAGCCGCTGCGGCCCGGCATGCGGTTGTCGCAGATCACCGCGCCCACGCCCGCCTGCACCAGGTCGTCGGGCAGGCCGGGGCTGTTGGGGAAATGGGTGGCCTGGTATCCGTCCAGCTCCAGCAGCGTGCAGACCAGGCGCGCCGTCATGTAGTCGTCGTCGATCACGCCGACACGGCGCAGCGAGCGAGGCGCCGCGTCGCCTGTATCCGGGAGCGCATCCGCCGGGGGATCAGAGGCCAAGATTCCACTCCTCGGCGGCGGCATCGCGCTCCGCCTCCCCTTCATCGGGCGCCACCACAATCGCCAGTCCGAGCATCACCAGTTCGACGGCCACGCGCGTCACCGCCAGCACATCCATGCGCAGCAATTCCGCCAGGCGCACCAGGCTGATCGGTTCGGCCACGATGCGCGTCAGCACCTGCCACTGGTGCGGCTGGATGACCACTTCCCCCGCCGGCTGCGGGTGAATGCCCACCCGGTGCCAGATGGTCGGGAAGAAGCGGCGCAACTCCTTCCAGCGGTCGAGCCAGAGCGTGGCGCGCACCTGGATCACCGGCAAGGTCAGGTTGATGCTGCGCGGACCGGGTGGCACGCGGCGGAACTCGAACGTGCCGGTGTTCCAACTCAGCGCGTAGAACAGCGCCGGCAGGCCCTGGTCGTTGCCCAGCGTGGCGGCCACGACCTCCCCGTCTTCCAGGCCAATCGTGGCCGCCAACGCGCGGTTCTGCAGATAGAGCACCCCGGTGGCCTTCTGAAGATTCAGCAGCGACAGGACGGCGCTGGGCGGGAAATAGCTCGTGGACCCGCTGAGCACGGGGCCGGGCAGCCGGCGCAGCGCGGTCATCTCGGTGCCGGGTTCCGGCGGCAGATCGTGCGGAAACAGCGGCGCGGTATTGGCGCCTGCTTCAGCCTGGCGGGTGCCGGGGGGAATCGGACTGTTCCCATTCGCAAACGGATCCACGCGCACGCTCCTTCGTCAGCTACCAGGCGTGTAGTACCCTTGCCGTATAAGTGTCCTTGTATTATAGCATATAGGAAGCGGATCGGCTCCGGCCGGGGCCGGAATCGTCCGGGTGCAGCTTAGGGAAAGAGGAACGCCAATGAACCGCATTGCTCAGACGAAGAACGGACTGATTGAATACCGTGTTGTGGGGCAAGGACCGGCGGTGCTCCTGCTCAATGGCGGCCATACCAACTGCAACTCCCCCTTTGGACACGAGCAGTTTTTCCTGGATCAGGGCTGCCGGCTGGTCATTCCCTCACGGCCCGGCTATGGAAAGACGCCGTCTGCTACCGGCAAAACCGCCGAAGCGTTTGCCGATGCGCTGGTCGATCTCCTCAATCATTTGCGCCTTGAGCGGGCCATCGTGGTAGGCATTTCGGCGGCCGGCCCGACGGCCTTACAATTGGCGGGGCGGCATCCTGAACGGGTGAGCAAGCTCATCCTGCAAAACGCCGTCACCGGCGGAAGATTCCCTACGCTCGGGACCCGGCTTGGTGCCTACCTTTTGTTCAACCCCTGGGTGGAAGGATGGATCTGGGCCGCTTTTCGTGCCTTCGCGCGATTCGCGCCGCTAAGCGCATTGAAAAGTATGATGGGCAGTCTTTCGTCTTTAGATCCGGCGCAGGTAGTGGCTACGATGAGTCGGGAACAACAGCAAGCGGCCCTGGCTTTCTTGCTGGCGTCGCGATCAGGATCCGGCTTTCTGCATGATTTGCAGCACCACTGCGGCGATCTCCAGCGTATTTCGGCGCCCACCTTGATTATCGAGAGCAAGTATGACGGATCCGTGGACGCCTCTCACGCCACCTACGCGGCAGACCATATTGCCAATGCGGAACTCTTTGTCTCTCCAGCCGAGAGCCATCTGCTGTGGTTTAGCTCGTACAACGCTGCCATTGAAGAGAAAATGCGTGCGTTCTTAACAGCATAGCACGCCGCCCGGAAGGGCCGTCCCCGCCCTATTGCCGGCTACACATGGTACACGACGGGCCGGCGCGCCACGTCGCGGCGGATCTGGCCGCGATCCTCCAGCAAATCGAGGTGGCCGAGCGTTTCGGAAAAGCCGAGGAATAGATCGACGCCTTCGAGCCGCGGGAAGAGGCGGCGGCTCAGCGTGTGGACATCGGCCGGCTCCTCGCGCACCCAGTCGCGCAGGCGCGCCGCGCGGTCTTCATGCAATTGCAACCGGCGCTTGATCAGCTTGCGGTGGCCCTGGAACGGGCTGCCGTGGCCGGGAAAGACCCACAGCACCGGCAACGCCGCCACCCGCGCCAGCGACTCGACGTAGAGCGGCAGCATGCGCGGGCGCGCGCTCTCGCCGATCAGCGGCGCTTCGAGCACCGGGTTCGAGCTGATATCGGCCAGCAGGTGGTCACCTGCGATGAGGGTGCGCGTCTCCGGCTGATGCAGCGAGATGTGGCCGGTGGCATGGCCCGGCGTATAGTGGATGGTCCACTCGTGGCCGGCCAGTGCGAGCATGTCGCCCGCGTCGAGCAGGCGCCTGGGCAGCACGGCCTCGGCATAACGGCCCATCGCCTTGACGCCGCGGTTAATCGCCACCATCTCGCCCGCCGGCACGCCGCCCTCGATGCACAGCAGCGTCAAATAGGCCATGCGCCGCTGCCACTCGTCAGCGAACTCGCGCATCCACAGGTCCAACCGGTGGTGGACCCAGACTTCGGCTCCGCTCAGGGCCACGATCCGCGCCGCCAGCCCCCAGTGGTCAACGTGCCCATGTGTGAGAATGATCCGGCGAATCTCTTCCGGGCGCCGGCCCAGGCGGGCCAATCCGGCTTGCAAGTCGGCCCAGGCATCCTCGGTCAGCGGCCCGCAATCCACCAGCGTCAGCGGGTCCGCGTCCACCACATAGCTGTTAACGGGCCCCATCTTGAACGGCGTCCGCAGTTCCAGCCGGGTAATCGGCGGCAGCGGCCCATCCGGGCGCCATTGGCCCTCGCCGCGCTCCTCTAACTCGTCCGTCATCGATCCAGGATCCTCCTCAACCCACGGTAGCCACTGCAAACAATTCATCATAAAACCGCCGTCCGTGAATGTCAAACCGCGCGGGCTGCCGCGCCCGCCGGTCGTGCAGCCGGCCCGCGGCGCCGGGCGATAATTGTCGGAAATGGATCTAAAAACGCGTGCCCGCATTCCTTGACATGGGCGGGGCGGCTCGGTATAATCAGCAAGCCTGTTGCGAAACCGGCACAAAACACGGTCTCGTTCGGCCCCGCCGAAAAGACCCGGCCCAGGCAAACAGCGGCCGCAAAATTGGTAGCAAACTCGATGGCGAAGACCCTTGACAGGGCCGGCGCTATCGGGTATAATACCAAAGCCGCTGTGAAATGCGGCACCTATTCCGGTCTCGTTCGGCCCTGCCGAAAAGATCGATCTCAAGGGAACAGCCAGTCTCGGGACACGGATCAGCATCACTGTAATCGTCCGGCCGGCGTTGTAAGCGCCGGTTTTTGTGTGCCCGCGGGCTCGTCTGCCGGCCGCCCCGTTATCCACAATTCGGTGGATAAAGTTGCGGATAAATCGGTGGACAAGTTGTGAAAAAGCTCCTTGACATAGGGCTTCTTCATCTGGTACAATACCCCTTGCCGCTCGCGAGAGCGGTTAAACCAAGCAAGCACTTTAACAACAGCAGAGTGGTGAGCAAGCAAGCTCACACAAAGTGACACCAACCAGTCAAGTTCACACAATAGCCCCAATCTTTTCCAACGAACCGGCTCCGGCGGGCTGCGGCCCGCTGCGATGGTTCCATCGAATCTTGGGTGTGGTCGTCGACCATGCCGAGTTTCGTCTGGAGAGTTTGATCCTGGCTCAGGACGAACGCTGGCGGCGCGC
>DASSGZ010000119.1:0-8131 GCA_035693165.1 Chloroflexia bacterium
GGGCTTGACAAGGACTGCGCATCGGCAGTAAGATAGCCCTATCGTGTTCGAGATGGGCGGGCAACCGCCCGCGTAGAGGACCAGCCGAGTGATCAGCAAGGCGGCACGCAGCACTACCCTCCTGACGGGGATCCTGCTTCACGGCGATAGCTTTTTTAGCTATTACCGCGCGTACGCCTTTGCGGCGTACCACCACCGCCTGCCACACGCTCGGACCCCGTAACTCTCGCCTCTCGAATTACATACCGGCTCTTGAGCGTGTGGCCCCAGGTCACACGCTTTTTGTTTATGTCAACTCAAGGAGGAACAGACGAATGATCCCGTTGTTTATACCCACCCAAGGAGGAACAAACCAATGATCGTAGTGATGCGCTCCGGGGCCAGCCCGGAAGATGTGGAGGCGGTCATGACTCGGATTCGGGAACTCGGCTACCGGCCCCACCGCTCGGACGGCGAAGAGCGGACCGTGGTCGGCGTGCTCGGCAACGACCGGCGGGTCGATCCGGGTGAACTCACATGGATGCCGGGCGTCGAGAAGGTGGTGCCGATCCTGGCACCCTACAAGCTCGCCAGCCGCGACTTCCAGCCCGCGCCGACCGTCATCGACCTGGCGGGCCTGCAGATCGGCGGCTCCGATGTGGTGCTGATCGCCGGGCCGTGCTCGGTCGAGACTCGCGCCCAGATGTTCGAGGTGGCGGAGGATCTGCAAGCCCTGGGCGTGCGCCTGCTACGGGGCGGAGCGTTCAAGCCGCGCACCTCGCCCTATTCGTTCCAGGGGCTGGGCGAAGAGGGGCTGCGCATTCTGGCCGAGGTGCGGGACGAGTTCGGGATGGCGATTGTCACCGAGGTGATGGGGCCGGACGAGGTGGACCTGGTCGGCAGCTATGCCGACGTATTGCAGGTGGGCGCGCGCAACATGCAGAACTACCGGCTGCTGGAAGCGGTTGGGCGGCAGCAGCGTCCCGTGCTGCTCAAGCGCTCGCCCAGCGCCACCCTGGAAGAGCTGCTGCTGGCCGCCGAGTATATCCTGGCCCAGGGCAACCCGCACGTCATGCTCTGCGAGCGGGGCATCCGCAGCTATGACCCGCTGGTGCGCAACACCTTCGACCTCAACGCCGTGCCGCTGCTCAAGCAACTGACGCACCTGCCGGTGATCGCCGACCCCAGCCACGGCACCGGGCGCCGCGACATCGTGGGCCCGATGGCGCGCGCCGCCGTCGCCGCCGGCGCCGACGGGCTGATCGTCGAGGTCCACGCGCACCCCGAAGCGGCCCTCTCCGACGGCGCGCAATCGCTGCGCCCGGCGGACCTGGAGGCGCTGCTGCCCGCGCTCGAACACGCGGCCCTGGCGGCGGGGCGCCACCTGGCCCCGGTCGCGGCGGCGACGCGCTAACTGCCGGCCACCGCTGCGTATCCTTTGAGCGCAGCGAAGAGTCTCCGTCCCGCCGTGTATGTGACGAGACGCTTCCTTGCGCTCAACCCGCGAAGTCGCCGGTAGTCGCCCATTGCCACGTTGACCGCGCGCAGATTCGCCCGTGGTCGCCAACCATCACTCTGGCGCAAAGTTGCGCCTTGTCCGCCACTATCCCGCTGGGCGCAGCGTTGCGCCGCCAAATGGCACTTGGTAGTAGTGCTTCCATCCCAAATTGTCCTGCTGAACGCAGTGAAGCATCTCGTCTTGTACCCGTACGAGACGAGACTCTTCGCTGCGCTCAGAGTGACAAGGACGATGGGAAGCGGTACAGAGCATAGCTAAGGGTCTCGCCAGGTAAGAGACCGGATTCTTCCTGTGCCCCACAGCATCAACCGCCGCGTCCGTGATCCGGCAGAAAGCAGCGACGCCACCGCCTGGGAAGACGGTGGCGTCCGCTGTACAGCGGGGGAAGCTCGCATCCGCCAAGATGAGCGAGGTTCCCTGGCGGGTCCGGCAACTGCCAAGAAGCGCGGATCCCGTGGGCGGCGAAGCGGTCCAAGTCCGTCGCGGCCCTGGCCGGGTGGAGACCGGGCGGTACCCGATACCAACGCCCCAACCGGCGCCATAGATAGTCAAGTGATAGCAAACGGATCTCAATAGAGAAGCGCCTGCTGACGTAAGGATAGCAGGCGCTTCTCTATTGATTCTCTATTGGCGTCCCCGGATTCGCTCTATTTTGCCCCAATTTGGCTGATCCGCGCGATTCGGTGCTGTTTGTCCGCCGCCGGGCCGGTTTGAAACCGGCTCCTACAGCGCGATTGATGGCGCGGGCCGGTTTGAAACCGGCCCCTACAAGCACAAGGGCCGCGCGGGGGGCTACTCCGGCTCTTCGTTCTTGATCCGCTCGTATAGCTCGGTCGTCGTGGCGGTGGGCTGGACGCCCAGGTCGGCGCCCAGCACTTCCTCGCAGATCTGGTACTGCAACAGCGCCTGATTGCGCTGGCCCAGCGCGTGGAGGCAGCGCATCACGTAGCGATGCGCGTCTTCGCGGTAGTTGTCCTTCGCCAGCATCTTGCGCGCGGCCTGGAGGCACTCCTCGTAGCGGCCCGCCTGCAAATACTGGTCGCAGAGCCGCGACAGCATGCGCAGGTAGGATTCGCGCAGGTGGGTGCGGGCGCTACCGGTCCACTCGTCGTAGAGGTTTTCGACCAGGTAATCGTCGTGGTACAGCTCGACGGCGGCCTCATAGGGCGCGACGGCTTCGGCGAAGCGCCGGGCCCGGTCCAGTGTCTGCCCCTGCTGGAAGTATTCCACGAAGCGGTCGACATCGGTATCAATGGTCGCCAGTGGATTGAAGAAATAGGCGTCGTCGCGGTAGATGATGTAGCCGGGCGTGTCACCACTGCCAATGCTCAGCATCTGCCGCAAGCTCGAAATCGCCAGGTGCAGACGGTGCGTGCCGGTCTTAATCTCCACGTCGGGCCAGAGTGTATGCAACAGCGCATCCTTCGACGTGGGGCGCGAGCGATGGGCCAGCATAAACTTGAAGATGTCGGCGGCCTTGCGGCTCTGACGCAGCGTGATCTCCTGGTCGCCCACCGCCACGCGGAACTGGCCGAACATCTGGATATGCAGCGGCGGCAGCGCGGCCGTGGGGGCGGGCAGGGCGGGCGCAGGCGCATCCGGCTCACCGCCCGCGGCCAGGGCCAGCCCCTGCACCGTGGGCCAGGAGTCGCGGGCGAACTTCAGCATGGCTTGGAACTGCTGGGTCAGCTTGACTTCTTGCTCTTCCAGTTGCTTGAGCAGGTTGGTGGCGTGCTGGCGCATCTGGTTTTGCTGCTGGTAGGAGGTCGCCAGTTGCTGGGCCAGGTAGCAGGCCATAGCGAGGGTGGGTTGCTGCGTGCTGAGAGCCAGGTCGTGGGCGCGCTGCAAATAGGGCGCGGCGCCCGCCGAGTCGTTGGCATAGAGATGGGCCAGGCCCAGCAGCCAGCTTGCCCAGCCGGTATAGGTGTCGCGTTCCGGCCCGTCGGCGCGCGCCAGCGCGACCCGCGCGGCGTCGCCCGCCGCGGCGGCATCGCCGTAGATCAGCGAATTCAGGGCGCGCTGCAGCAGTGTATCGATGTCACCTTGCATCCAGAGGCTCGCGGTCTGCCGGTCGCCGTCAGGCGCCGGGCCATGTCGGGGAGTTTCCACGCTGTTTTGGGCACTAAATAGGCGGAGCACGGGCCGAGCCGGGCGCTTGCCGCTCTGATCGTCCTCCGGAGGTTTTGGATGTTTCACCGGCTACCCCCCTGGGGTCGAGTTCGAGTTAGAGACAGCCTGGGCCATCAGACCGCTTCAGCCGATTATAGCAGCCCGGCGGCCCCCGGTCAAGCCGATCCGGGCCTTCGCTCTAAAAACGCTCTGTTGAATCTCTACCGGTTGGCATCGGCGCGGGCAGCAAACGCGACCGGGCAACGGCGCCCGGCAAATTGTAAGAATCAACCTGCGGCAAGGGTCCAGGCCGCGTGCCTCTTCGTATACTATGACGAACGACACGCCGAATGGTGCTGCCGGTGTCCGGCAAGCACCCATGCCTGTGCCACCGCTGGCCGCCGGCCACCGTGCGTTTGCGCTGTAGGGGCCGGTTTGCAACCGGCCCGCCACGGTCGTTCTGCGTTGTAGGGGCCGGTTTGAAACCGGCCCGCGCCGCGACTCTTCGCTCCGCTCAGCGTGACACGCCTAGCTTGTCATGCTGAACGGAGTGAAGCATCTCGTCTGGTTTCCCCACGAGACTCTTCGCTGCGCTCAGAGTGACAATTCAAATGGTGGCGCCCGCCAGGGCGAGAATTATCTGGGTGCGGGAGTGCGCGTGCCGCTGACGGGGATGCCGAACTCGGCCATCCAGCCGGCGAGGACGGCCATGGCGCGGGCCACGCGGGCCTGGTTGTCGCGGTCGTTGAGCCAGGTGCTCACGCCGGAGGGGTGCGGCAGCGGCAGCCAGCGGCGGCCATCCTGCTCGAAGCCTTCCCCGACGAACGTGTGCAGCGGGCCTTTGCCCAGAAAGGTGCTGATCGCCAACTGGCCCACCAGCACTACGATGGGCGGGTCGAGCACGGCCAGTTGCGCGTCCATCCAGGGGCGGCACAGCGCCTGCTCGGCGGGCGTGGGCACGCGGTCGCCCTTGGCGCCGGGCAGGCGACCGGGGTAGCACTTGGTGACGGCGCTGAAGTAGATCAGCCGCCAGAAATCGGCTTCCGAGAAGCCGGCCAGGGCGAACCACTGGCGTAGCTTGGCCCCGCTGATCCCGGCGAAGGGCACGCCCTCGATCGTGGCGCGCAGGCCCGGCGCCTGCCCCACCAGCAGGATCGGCGGCACGGGGTCATCGGGCAGGGCAAACGATTCGTGCTCGTTGCGGCTGGGTGCCTGCCCCACCAGCAGGATCGACGGCGGCGCGGCGGGGCGGGGATCGCGGGCCAGCGGCAACGACTCGTGCTCGTTCAGGTAGCCCGCGGCGTGGCAGCGCCGGCAGGCCCGGATCTCGGCGTTCAGGGCCAGGAGTCGTTCGCGGCGCGTCAGGAGATCAGCCCTCGCAAGGTCGCCAGGTTCATGCGGTCTTCCGCGCCGTCGGGGCCTTTCTCCGTCTCCAGCACCATGGGGATATGGCGCAGGCGCGGGTCGTTGACCAGCAGGCGGAACGCTTCCAGCCCGATGCTGCCCTGGCCGATATGGTCGTGGCGGTCCACCCGGCTGCCCAGCGGCTTCTTGGCGTCGTTGAGGTGGATCGCCTTCAGCCGATCCAGGCCGATCAGCCGGTCAAATTCCAGCAACGTGCCCTCGTAGCCTTCGGGCGTGGTCAGGTCGTAGCCCGCCACGAAGACATGGCACGTATCCAAGCAGACGCCGATGCGGTCGGGGTAACGGCTCTGCTCGATCATGGAGGCGATCTGCTCGAAGCGGTAGCCCAGGCACGTGCCCTGGCCCGCCGTGGTCTCCAGCAGCACCAGCGAGCCGGTCGGCCGCTCGCTCAGCACGCGGTCCAGCGCGGCGGCGATGCGCGTCACGCCCGCCTCCTCGCCGCTGCCCATGTGGGCCCCGGCATGCGTCACCACGCCGGGGATGCCCAGCGCCCCGGCGCGATCCAGCTCCTCGCCAAAGGCGGCGATCGATTTCTCCCAAAGCGTGTCATCGGGGGTTGCCAGGTTGATCAGGTAGCTGTCGTGTACCACGAGCGCGTCGGGGTTATAGCCGGTTTCTTCGAGCGTCGCCTGGAAGCGGGCGACATCCTCCGGCAGGAGCGGTTTGGCCTTCCATTGGCTGGCGTTCTTGGTGAACAGTTGCACGGCGTCGCAGCCCACGTCGCGCCCGCGCGTGAGCGCGTTCTGGCAGCCGCCGGCAATCGACATATGCGCGCCCAGGCGCGGCCCGGTAGACGTTGCTTGCTCAGGCACCGGCGGAACCCTCCGGCTGGGTTGGGTTGCGCACGCCCAGCCCCTGCGCCAGGTGCCGGTCGGCGATCTCCTGGCGGCGCTCGATCTCGATTTCAGCCTCCACCAGGTTGAACAGCGGCGCGGCCCCCGCCACCAGCGTATCAATGGCCAGGCGCAGCCCGCGCTCCAACTGGTCGAGCGTCACGCCCGGCCCGCCCTGCTCGGGCAGCGGCGGCACATGCACGAAGCCCACGCCCTGGATTCCGGGCCGGCTTTCGGCATAACCCAGCGCCTTGTAGAGCACCCAGTTGCAGAGGAAGCCCCCGGCGTCGGTCGAGATCTCGGCGGGCACGCCGCTCTCCTGGAAGCGCTCGGCCAGCAGCGTCGCCGGGATGGTCGCGATGCGGTACTCCGGCCCGTCTTCCTCGATCAAGTCGTTCGGCGGCGGCAGCTCGCCCGCGTTGTCGCGCGTGGGGGTGGTGAAGTTGTGCCCCCGCACCTCCGCGCCGGCCACCCGGCGCGTGCCGCCCACGCCCAGCATCAGCACCCAGCGCGGATCGACCTGCTCGACGGCGGCCTGCAACGTGGGCCAGGCCGTGGCCCAGTTGACCGGCAACTGGGCCGTGGTCACATGCACCATCTCGATGTTCTGGTCCTGGAACCGGCGCGCCAGCTCCCACGAAGGATTGGTGGCGAACTGGCCGAAGCCTTCAAAACCGGTCAGCAGCAGGCGCGGCACGCTCGCCGCAGGAGTATCTGCCATAGGGAAAACCTCACTAAATGGCGACGCCGGGCGCCCGGCGCCCTAATTCGCGATCATCAGCAGCCGGTGACAGAGATCGGCATAGTAGCGGACGAGCGGGACATCTTCGGCGTCGGGGTCGTGCCGCAAGAAACTACGCAGGTCGGACAGCGCGGGCAGGAAGGCCCCCAGCCGGTAATAGAGCAACCCGCGCTCTTTCAATTCCCAGACCGCGTCGGGATGCACCAGCAGCAGCCGGTCCACCACCACCACGGCGCGGTTATAGTCACGCCGCTGCAAATAGATCGCCTTCAGGTTGTTGAGCAGGCGGGCCAGGATCTGGTGGCGGGTCATGGGGGTGAGAAACTCGCCGGAGAAGGTGAACTCGGGGCCGTAGAGCCGGCGAAAATGGGCCGCGCAGTCGGCGCGCGTGAGCAGGGCGCCGTCGTTGAACGGGTCGATGAAGAGTTCGTCGGCCTGGGGCCGGCCATAGCGACCGGGGCCGTTGCCCACGCCCGGATACTGGACAATAAAGTGCCCCGGCATGCCCACGCCGAGCAGGCGCAACCCCAGCCGGGCCGCCACTTCCATGTAGACCAGCGAGATGGTGATCGGAATACCCGTGCGGCGGTCCAGCACCTCGTTCAGGAACGAGTTGCGCGGGTCATAATACTCCTCCCGGTTGCCCCGGAACCCCTGTTCCGCAAAGAGCACGGTGTTCAGCGCGGTGATGATCGCGCGCGGGGCGGCCACCGGCGCGATGGGCCGCCGGGCCGCCGGGGCGGCGGGCACCAGTCCCAGGCGCGCCCGCACCAGGTCGGCCAGGTCGTCCAGTTGGGCCAGGTAGCCCTCAATATCGAGCGCGGGGTATTCTTCCTGCGCGATCAGCAGGGCGGCACGGGCCAGATCGATATCCGCGTCGGCCTTCCGGACGAGATCGGCGAAGGCACGGCGCACAGGTGAGGGGGCGCTCATCGCCATAGGGGGCTGCTCCTCTACCAGATGCCGTAACCAGGTTCCATCGCGGGTCACTCACCGCCAACCTGAGGTGCCTCATTATAAACCATCACGCCCCCTGGCGGCAAAGCCGCAAGCCCGCGACCGGGATCCAGAGGTCAAAGAAACATAAAAAACTGCCCCAAATACCCCCCACGCTGCAACCGGCGACGCCCCTGGCCCGTTCCCTCAGATAGTGCGGGTTCCGGCAACCTGCCCGACTAGCCCGCCGGGAGGTAGTCTCACGCCCCGATTCGATCCGTGAGTTCTAGAAAGACCCTTGCCCCTATGCCCTTCACTCGCCGGCGCCGTCCGCGCGTGCTGTTCGTCTTCTTGCTGCTGGCCGTACTCACCCTGGTGGTGCCTGCCCGTCCCGGCGCGGCGGCCCCCGCATCCGCCGCTCTGCCCTTCGATCTCTATAGCTCCTTTCTGTGGGGCGTGGGCACGGAGGCGGACCAGGTGGGCGACACACCATGGCTGCACGACACCCCGGCCCGCATCCTGACCTGCTGGTTCAACCGCCACGAAGACCTGCAAGTGTTCAAGTACTGGCACGACGTGGGGCACCTG
>DASSGZ010000120.1:0-14665 GCA_035693165.1 Chloroflexia bacterium
CGGCCTGCGCCGACTCCTTCATCACGTCGCCCAGTTGGCCGGTCAGCAGCAGGCGCCCGCGGCCCTCCATCAGCGTGACCTCGATGCCCATCGTGTCGCCGCCCACGGGCGTCCAGGAGACGCCGGTCGCCAGGCCGACCTCGTCCTCGCGCTCAGCCACGCCCCAGGAGTAGCGCGGCGGCCCCAGGAACGGCTCCAGGTTCTTTTCCCGGATGAGGTAGCGCTTACGGGCTTTCTTCGTGCGCTGTGGGGGCACGGCCCCGTCGGCCAGGCGCACGGTGTCGGCGGCCACCGGCGTCGCGGGCGGCTCGGCGGCCGCGCTCTCGGCGGGCGCTTCGGTGGCGGGCGGCGGCTCGTCCGGCGGCAGGGCGGCGGCCACCTCGCGGGCGATCTTGCGGCAAACCGTACCGATCTCGCGCTCCAGGTTGCGCACGCCCGCCTCGTGGGTATACTCGCGGATGATCTTGTACAGCGCCGGGTCCGAGAACTGCACCTGCGGCAGCAACAGGCCATGCTCGGCGATCTGCCGGGGCACCAGGAAGTTCCGCGCGATGTGGAACTTCTCTTCCTCGATGTAGCCCGGCAACTCGATCACTTCCATGCGGTCGAGCAGGGCCGGGGGCACCGGGTCCAACTGGTTCGCCGTCATGATGAACATGACCCGCGAGAGGTTGTAGGGCACGTCCAGGTAATGATCGCTGAAGGTGTGGTTCTGCTCCGGGTCCAGCACTTCGAGCAGCGCCGCCGCCGGGTCGCCGCGGAAGTCGGCGCCCAGTTTGTCGATCTCGTCGAGCATAAACACCGGGTTGATCGTGCCCGCGGTGCGCATGGTCTGGAGAATGCGGCCCGGCAGCGCGCCGATATAGGTGCGCCGGTGGCCGCGGATCTCGGCCTCGTCGCGGATGCCACCCAACGACACGCGCACGAATTTGCGGCCCAGCGCCTGGGCGATGGACCGGCCCAGGCTGGTCTTGCCCACGCCCGGCGGCCCGACAAAGCAGAGGATCGGCGAGCGCATCTTGCCCTGGGCCAGCCGGCGCACGGCCATGTACTCCAGGATGCGCTCCTTGACCTTGGGCAGGCCGTAGTGGTTGGCCTCCAGCATGCGCGCCGCGTCGGAGATGTTCAGGTGGTCGGCGGTTTGCTGGCTCCAGGGCAGCGTGACCAGCCAGTCGAGATAGGTGCGGATAATACCGACCTCCGGCGCCATCGGCGGCATGATCTGCAGGCGCTCCAGCTCCTCGACCGCCTTCTTATGGACCTCTTCGGGCATGCCCGCGGCCTCGATTTTGGCGCGCAATTCGTTCGACTCGCGCGTCTGCGGGTCGTCCTCGCCGAGTTCGTGCTGGATCGCCTTGATCTGCTCGCGCAGGTAGTATTCGCGCTGCGACTTGTCGACTTCCTTCTGCACCTCGGTCTGGATGCGGCTCTCCAGGTCGAGCACATCGACCTCTTTCGCCAGCATGATCGAGAGTTTTTGCAGCCGTTCCGCCGGGTCCTGCGTCGCCAGGATCTCCTGGCGCTTCTCCAGGTCGAGTTGCACCGAGGAAGCGATCAGGTCGGCCAGCCAGCCCGGCTCTTCGACGTTGAGCGCGGCCACATAGGCGTCCTCGGGCAGCGTGCGGCTCATCTTGACCACTTTTTCAAACAGGGCCAGCACCGCCCGCATCATCGCCTCGACGGGCAGGTTGCGCTCGTCCGGCTCGGGGATGACGCGGCCCTGGGCGCGCAGGAAGGGGTGGGCCTGCGTGTAGCGCTGGATCTCGACGCGGCGCTGCCCCTGCACCAGCAGGGCCGTGGTGCCGTCGGGCATCTTCAGCACGCGGCCAATGGCGAGTTCCACGCCGATGGGGTAGAGGTCGCGCGGGGTCACGTCTTCGACCTCGGGTTCGCGCTGCGCCACCGCCAGGATGCGGTGGTCGGTGGCGACCGACTCGGCCACCGCCGCCAGCGACACTTCCCGGCCCACGAAGAACTGCGTGACCATATGCGGGAAGATGACCATGTCGCGTAGCGGGATCACCGGCAGATGGAGCAGGTCGCCGTCGGTGGCCGGGGGCGCGCCGAACTGGTTACCGGCCGGGTCGAAGTCCAGGTCGAGCAACTCGGCGGGGCCGGCGTCAATGGCGACCTCGGCGCGGATATGGCGCGGCGGGCGCGTCCGCTTGCGACGGGGCGCGGGCGCCGGGCGCACCTCGGGTTCGGCCGGTTCCGCCGGGGGAGCCTCGGGGTTCTGGCTGGGAGGAGCATCGTCCGTGCTCGCGGGGGGGATCGATTGTTTCTTGCGTTCGGCCATGGATCGGGCTACCTCCTGGGCCGGCGGTGCGGGCCGGCGCGGCGGACTCTGTGGCCCAGTATATGCGACAGGCAGGGATGCGTCAAGGTTTTGGACTCGTTTTTGCTCTGGGGCAGATAGGGGTCCGTCCGCCCGACCCGCTATGCTTTTGCGTAAAATCAGAAATCATAGTACAATACAAAGTACATTGGCCGCTCGCTAGAGGAGGAACCGCCATGATTGAAGCGAAAGTTGATAGTATTCGGGTAAGCCTCGTGACTCAGCAGCGCGTGGTCATCCTCAAAGATCTGACAATGGAACGCTACCTGCCGATCTGGATAGGCCATTGCGAGGCGGACGCCATCGCGTTTGCGATCCAAGAGGTTCCGATCTCGCGCCCCTTGACGCACGATTTGCTCTGTACCATTATTAATGAACTGGGGGCGCGGGTTACGCACGTCCTGATCAACGACCTGCGCGACGACACCTACTTCGCGCGGCTGGTGCTCGATGTCAACGGCCGGCACGCCGAGATCGACTGCCGGTCGAGCGACGCCGTGGCTATCGCCGTGCGCGTGCACAGCCGCATCTATGTCGATGAGAGCGTCATGGAGCGCGGCGGTGTGACCCTGGATGGCGAACCGGCCACTACGGAAGCAAGCGCCGACCATCCGGAGCAAGCGGGCAGCGAAGGTCCCAAGCCCGACGATGAGCGGCTGTCGGTCTTCCGGGACTTCATCAACAGCCTGGACATCGACGACATCGACCGGCCCGGTCGCGACGAGAATCGCGGTTAGGCCGACCGGCGGCGCCTCCTGACTTCTACAACTAGAACTAGCGCAGTTTTGCACGCCTCCGGCCGCCCGGCTGGAGGCGTGTGCTATTTTCGCGGTTTATCCAGGGCGCGGGCCGGCAAATAGCGCGGGGCCGCCCCAAATCGCCCGGCCGGCATCTGGCGAGCGATCGGTGCATTTGCTTGCTGTACATGTGCTGAGTCGACTCGTTGGCCTGCATGGGGAGAGGAGCGTTGCAGATGGCGATCTCGCTACGGCATGATAGCGAGGTAGAGTATGCCGGCCTGCCGCGCCGCTTAGCCGCTTTTGCCCTGGACGGGCTGATCATCGTCATCTACGCTGCGCTGCTGGCCGCCGCTGCGCTGCTCATCGGCGGCCTGGCGGGGATCCGATTCGACGGGAGCATGGATCCGGTGGCCGGTAATGTGATCGCCTTCGTGACGCTCGTGCTTCCGGTCGTCCTCTATTCCACCCTGACGGAAAGTTCGCGCTTCCAGGCGACCTGGGGCAAGCGCCGGTTGGGGTTGCGGGTCGTCGGGGCAGACGGCGGACGGCTGGGGCGTTCACAGGCGCTGGTGCGGGCGGCGGGTAAGTTTCTGCCCTGGCAGGTGGCGCACACCAGTTTGTTTGGCATTCCCGGCTGGCCGCTGGCTCCGGCAGCTCCGCCGCCGTGGGTGGGGGTGGGGTTCGGACTCACCTGGCTGCTGGTCCTTGTCTACCTGGGCACCCTCGCCTTCGCCCCCAGGCATCGCACAGCTTACGACTGGGTGGCCGGTTCGTCGGTCATCCGCGCACGGTCCACCCCGACGGAACAAAGCGGCGACTGAATCCTCGCTGGGGCCGGTGTTGCGGGCAACTGCCGGGGACACCACGGCGGCAAGACCGCTCACCCGCGCCTGTCGCGGGTGAGCGCTTATCCGCCCGCCGCCCGGAGCAGCGGGCTCGTGCCGCCCCAGTAGCCCCGGAAGTGGTCATAGAACAGCCAGATCTGGGCGTAGCCGGCCAGGGCGCCGTAGCGGGCGCGGAACAGGTCCCCTACGCGGCGGTAGGCCGCCGCCGTCAGGCCCTGGACGCGCGGCGTTTCGCCGGGCGCCAGCGGCACCCCGGACTGGTCGCGGCCCCAGAGCTGCTGGGCCATCTGCCAGATGTGCGTATCCACCGGTACCGCCTCAGTGTGGTCGAGGCTGAAGAGGCAGACGCAGTCGGCCACCTTGGGGCCGACGCCGTGTAACGTCACCAGCGCGTTGTGCGCCACCGGATAGGGCGCCGCCCGCAGGCCGGGCAGCCACTCCGGTCCCCGCGCCGTCAGTTGCCGGCCCACTTCCACCAGCCGCCCCGCCCGGTAGCCCAGGCCCGTCGCCGCCTGCAGGCGCGCGGGGTCGGCGGCGGCCAGCGCCGCGGCGGTGGGGAAGGCATGATAGGTCCGGCCTTCGACCGTGCCGATGGCCGGACCGAGCGCCGCGCTCAGGTGGCGAATGCCCGCGACGATGCGCGGCACCTGGTTGGCGGTGGAACAGATGAACGACAGCAGGCATTCCGCGGGGTCCTGGCGCATCCGGCGCAGGCCCGGCGCCCGCGCGATCGGGCCGGCCAGCGCGGGGTCGCGGGCGATCAGCGCCGCCTGGATGGCGGGCAGGTTCTCATCCAGCAGAAACAGGTCACGCAGCAGCGGCGCGACCTCGCCCGTCGTCGCGGTATAGTGCAGGCGCGCGCCCTTCTGGCGCAGGGTGATCACGGCATCGCCCACCACGCCGCGCCAGGCGCCGTCCGGCAGGCGCTCCCAGCGGAACGCCTGCCCGCAGGCCAGGGTATCGTCTAACGAGAACTGGTGGGGGTCGTATTCGAGAACCGGCATGCGCGGCGGCTAGCGCGCCGGTTCCAGCGGCAAGTCGATGGGCGGGGCAATGCTGCTCCCCGCGGTGTCCACTTGCAACACCCGTTCGGCGCCGTTCGGGGCGGCCTCGCGGTAAATCAGGTACTGCCCGTTGGGCGCCCAGGTCAGGCTGCCGGGAACAAACTGACCCGGCTCCAGCACGATCATGTGATAGGACTCGCCGGCCAGCGGATCCGCGCCCACGCAGACCTGCGGCGGCGCGTCGCCGGGATGGGTGAGCGCCGCGGCCTGCCCGGCCGGGGCCACCGCCAGGTCGGCAAACTGGTCATTGGGCAGCGTCGCCAGCGGGATCAGATCGGACTCCGTCGCGCCGGCTGCCGGTAAGGCGAGGCGCTGCAACTGCCGGTCGGCCAGCACCAGGATCCAGGCGGCGCCGGTGGCGCTGTCGGGCGGCATCCAGGCATACTGGGTCACGACCGGGCGCTGCGCGGTGTTCGGCAGCAACGAGCGCAGCCCGCTGCCGTCGGGGCGCACGCCGTAGAGATCTTGCCCGTCCCGGCCCGCGGCCAGGAAGGTGATCCAGAGCCGGTCAGGGGCGACATGCAGGCTGCCCGCCTGCGCGCCGCCATCGGGCAGGCTCTTAAAGTTTGCCAGTAAGCGGCGCGTGCCGTCCGTGGTCGCCGCCATGCGCCACAGCCCGCGCATGCCCGCTTCTTTCGCCAGGGCCACCAGTTCATGCTCACCGTACCAGGCCACGGCCTGGATCTCGTCGGTGTGCCAGAGCGCGGTGGTGCCGTCGCCGTTCAGGGCGCGCACTTCCAGCGTCTCAGCGGTATGCGCGGCAGCGGAGGCGGCCAGCAGCACCGCCAGGTGGCTCAGGTCGCCGGACAACGCAAAGCCGCGCACGCGCCCGCCGGTGGTGAGCCGGCGCAGGCTGCCCCCCGCGCTGTCGGCTTCCCATAGGTCGCCGTTGCGCAGGAAGAGCAGCGGCGCGTAGCCTCCGCGCGGCGGCGGAGCGGCGGCCGGTTGGAAGCTGCGCATGACGGCGTCGAGGACGGCGCTACTGTCGGACGCGGCGAAATCGGGGCCCACGTCGCTGGTCGTCAGCGCGGGAACGCTGTCCAGGGCCAGCCGGTAGACCAGCGACCCAGAGAACAAATAGGTAGCCTGCCGCCGCTGCCCGCCCGTTTCGCTGACCGTGCGCAGCCCGCTTAGCCCGGCCACGGTGCCCGCCAGCGCGGTGACCTCGGCGCCTGGCTCCATCCAGTGCGCCACGACGTCCTTCGCGGATAGCCCGGCCTGGTTGTCGAGCACATCTACCGCCAGCGTATAGTTCGGCGCATCGCTGTTTGGCGCCGGCCAGGGGCGCACGATGCGATGGGCCAGCACGCCGGGCGTGGGCATCAGGCCGGCGCTCGTCCACCAGCCCGCCGGATAGTTGAAGGCGTAGCCGTAGCTCTCGTCGCGCACGGTGTGCTGAGTGTCGGCGTCTTCGCTGGGGGTCCAGAAGGTGGCGGTGGGGCTGGCGGTGCGCGGGCTGCCCGCCGTGTAGGTGGTGAGGACCGATGCTACCTGGGTGGCCTGCGGTTGGGGCAGCGTCTCGCTAACGGCGACGGCGCCGGTCGGCACGGGCAAGACGATGCCCGATGTCGCGCTCGCGGCGGCGATGTTGGCGGTGGGCGCGGCGCCATCGAAGGAGAGGCGGTTGCCGGCGATCTGCCAGATGAGCACGCCCGCCGCCGCGACCAGGAACATGGCGAAGCCGCTGGCGAAGGTGCCGAACAGCCGGCCTCCCGGCGGGTGCGTCCGGCGCAGGGCCGGGGCGGCCGGGACCGCTCGGCGGGTAATGGCGATCTCGTCGGCGCGTGCCTGGTCGTGCGCCTCCAGCGACTCCAGCAGCCGGGCGCGCAGGCGGGCGTCGGGTTGATAATAGGGCAAATTGCCCACATGGGCCTTTGCCATCCGGTACTGGGCCAGCAGCGCGCTACAGGCCGGGCAGGTGCCCAGGTGCGCTTCTACCTGCCGGCGCTCGGCCTGGCTTGCCTCCCCATCCGCATACTTCGATACCAGCGGCCGGCACTGGGCACACTTCATCGGTCGGGTTCTCCAGTTAGCGCCTTGTACACCTTGATAAACTTCTCGCGCCCGCGGAAGACGCGGACGGCGACCAGATTGGGCGCGACGCCCAGGGCGGCGCCGATCTCCTTATAGGACAGGCCCTGATGCAAATGCAACACCAGGGCGATGCGGTAATCGTCGGGCACGGCCTGTAGCGCGCGATGGACGGCGTCCTGGTTGGGCACCGTCATCCCCGGATCGCCGCCGGGTGCGGGCGGCTCGAACTCTTCCAGGAACGGCACCCAGGTGATGCGCTTGCGGCGGCGCAGGGCGTCCAGCGCGGTGTTGGTGGCGATGCGGTAGAGCCACGGGGCCAGTTGCAGATCCGTGTCCGTGCGCGCCAGCGCCTGGTAGGCTTTGAGGAACGAGTCCTGCGCCAGGTCGTTAGCCGTCTCCCAATCGCCGACCACCCGGTACAGATAGTTCACAATGGGGGTCTGATAGCGATCGAACAGGGCCGCGAACGCCTCGCGGTCGCCGGCGCGGGCACGCTGAACCAGCGCCGCCTCATCCGCCTCAGGGACGGCGGGCGCGGCGCTCTCCGGCGCGAGCGCCGGGGGAACGACGGGCGGGCGGGGCGGCGCCGCGGCTTCAGCCGGCTTGGCGGCGCCTAAGCCCGTTAAACGGGTACGGCCCAGCATGGCGTAGCTACTGATCATTCCCAAATAGCCCTCGGCGTCACAGGTGGGGCGACCACTCCGCTGGGCCGGCAAGCCCGGCCGGGAGTCGTCGCGGGTCGCGATTACCACCATTAAGACGCCAAAGGGCAGGCGAATATTACATGGGTATTATATCATGTTCGGCGGGGTGCGGGGCCGGGCGGCGCTGCCGGTGGATCAGCGCCCCGGCGACGACCAGGCCCAGCGCGCCCGCCAGCCCCCAGGCCGCCCAGGGATACACGCCCAGTACATCCTTTAATACGGGATCGGAGGCAATTAAGTTCCCTGCCACCAGCAGCAATATCGCCCCGCCGGCATATACCAGCCAGGGCAACTTGCCGAGCAGCACAGCGACCAGGCTGCCGCCGGCCAGAATGACGGCCATGCTAAGCACCAGGCCGATGATCAGCAAGCCCAGGTTGCCGTGGGCGGCGGCGGCCACGGCCAGCATGTTGTCCATGCTCATGGTCAGGTCGGCCACGATGATCGTGCGCAGGGCCGCGCCGAAAGTGCCCTCGCCGGCCATACGCACGGCTTCGGCGCCGTCGCCCGGCGCCAGCAGCCGGTAGGTGATCCAGGCCAGGACCAGGCCGCCGGTCGCTTCCAGCAAGGGGATGCGCAACAGCAGCGCGGCCACGGCGGTGAGCAGCACGCGCAACACAATCGCGCCCAGGCCGCCGATGATCATCGCCCGCTGCTTCTGCCGGGCGGGCAACGTGCGCACGGCCATGCCGATGACCACCGCGTTGTCCCCGCTGAGCAGCAGGTTGACCATGATAATACTGAAAAGTGCCGCGCCTACGTGTTCCACAACATCCTCTCTAGCGCCGCTCCTGGGCCGCTTCCACATGTCGTCGTCCTGCTGAACGCAGTGAAGCATCTCGTCGCCATCGCACAGGAGACGAGACTCTTCGCTGCACTCAGAGTGACAAGCTTTCCTCTGCTATGCTTTACTGCGTTCCGCATCTCGTCGCCATCGCACAGGAGACGAGACTCTTCGCTGCGCTCAGAGTGACAAGGCTAACTGGACGCAGTCCTAGCGCCGCTTCATCAGCCACCAGGTGCCCAGGACGCCCAGCAGGCTGACCGCCCCGCCCGCCGCCATACTGATCGGCGTGCTGGTGGCGTGGGCCAGGGTGCCGGCCAGCAGCGAGCCGATGGGGGTCGTCCCGGCAAAGACCATCATATAGACCGCCATGACCCGGCCCCGCAGTTCGTCGGGCACGGTCATCTGCACGGTGGTGTTCGCCGTGGCGCTGAAGGCGACCATTGCGGCGCCCATCGCCACCAGCAAGACCAGCGAGAGCGGGAACCAGGTCGAGGCGGCGAAGGCCAGCAGGGTCAGGCCGAAGCCAAAGGCGGCCACAATCACCACCCGGCGGCGCGCTTGCTTGGCGCCGTAGGCCAGGGCCAGCCCGGAGATCAGCGACCCGGCGCCCATGGTCGACATCATCAGCCCGTAGCCGTCGGCGCCCACATGCAGAATATCGCGCGCCATGACCGGCATCCAGACGGTGAAGTTCATGCCGAAGGTGCCGACCGCGCCGACCAGCGTGACCAGCGCGAACACGGCGGGCGTGTGGCGAATATAGCGGAAGCCGCCGCCCAGGTTCGCCAGGAAGCCGCCCTTGGTGCCCCAGCCCTGGGGGGCGGCTTGCCGGCTCGTGTTCGTGAAGAAGGGCGCCCGCATGAGCAGCAGGCCGGTGATCACGCCCAGGTAGCTGACGCCGTTCAGGAAGAAGCAGCCGACCACGCCGACCAGGCTGATCAGTACCCCCGCGATGGCCGGGCCGACCAGGCGCGCCGCGTTGAACACCGACGAGTTGAGCGCGATCGAGTTCATCAGGTCGTCCTTGCCGACCATCTCCACGACGAACGACTGGCGGGTGGGCATGTCGATGGCGTTCGTAGTGCCCAGCAAGGCCGCCAGCACCATAACATGCCAGATCTGCACCACATGGGTGAAGGCGAGCACGGCCAGCACGAAGGCCAGGACCATCATGACCGATTGGGTGACGACCAGGACGTTGCGCTTGGGCAGCCGGTCGGCCAGCGCCCCGCCGACGACCGACAGCAGCAGCACGGGCGCGAACTGCAGCGCGCTGGTGATGCCCAGCATCAGGTCGGCGTCCTTGCCGGCCAGTTGCAGCACCAGCCACGCCTGGGCCACCGTCTGCATCCAGGTGCCGATCAGCGAGATCAATTGCCCGAAGAAAAAGAGGCGATAATTGCGATGGCGGAGTGCGCGGAAGCCCGCGCTGAGTTTGGCCCCGCGAGCGGGGGCCGGGGCGACGCCCGGCGGCGCATCGGCCGCCAGCGTGCCGGCGCGCGCCACCCGCGGTATGCTGGGCGCCACGCGCTCGGCCACCACGGCGGTATCGACTTTCTCTGGCATACGTTCCGTCTTCCTCGATCTTGTGCAGGTTGCGGCGGTATATGGCCGTATACCGCAGGCTCCGGCTGCCGGGGCCGGATGCGCCCGGCGCACACGGTGCGGGTCGCTCTTTACTATGCTTACCTTAACGTTAACGTTAATATACAGGTATTGGTTTTCTGTAGCAAGGCGCCGGGTTATCCACTTTCCACCGCGTGATCTGTGTATGGGTTGTGGATAGCCATGCAGCCGGGCTGTTCAAAAGGTTGTGGACAAATTGGTGGACAGCAGCGCGGGTCAGGCTTTGGAGTTCCGGCACATTTGTGCTATAATGGCCTCTGTTCAGAGGTGGCCTGACCCGATGCGCGCCCGCGGTAGGGGTGCGCTGCGCGGCTTGTTAGCAAGCGCCGGCGCCTTGAACAGATGAGTTATCGGCGATGCACCGCTTGCAGCCGGTGGGAATCGCCTCTAGACAACCGGATAATAGGAGTTAGATTCGCTATGAAAATCATTTTGACCGAGACCGTGGAAAAACTCGGCCAGCCTGGCGACGTGAAGGAAGTCGCGAACGGGTATGCCCGCAACTTCCTCTTCCCGCGCAACCTGGCGATCCCGGCCACGAAGGGCGCCCTACAGGAGGCGGCCAACCGCCGCGCCAGCGCCGAGAAGCGCGCCGCGCAGCAGGCGGGCCAGGCCCAGGCCGCCGTCGATAAGCTGAGCGGGCTGACCGTCCTGCTCTATGCCCGCACCGGCGAGCAGAATCGCCTCTATGGGTCGATCACGCCGTCGGATGTGGCCCAGGCGCTGCAGGTGCAGCATGGCGAGACGGTGGACCGCCGCCGCATCAAGATCGATACGCCGATCCACCGCACCGGCAACTTCACCGCGACTGTGTCGGTGGGCAATAATCTGTCCGCCAAGCTCAACCTGGTCGTGGAACCCGAGACGAGCCGCACCGGCGCGTTGACCACCGTGGCGGCCCAGGCTCCGGCCCCGCCGCCCGCCCCCGCGGAAGCGGCCCCGGCGGCCGAGACCGTCCCCCAGGCGGCGGCCACGGTGGAGACGCCTGCGGAAGCCGCCCCGGCGGCGGAAGCGCCCGTGGCCGAGGCCACTCCGGCGACTGAGGCGCCCGTGGCCGAAGCCGCCCCGGTGACTGAGGCGCCTGTGGCCGAAGCCACTCCGGCAACTGAGGCGCCCGTGGCCGAGGCCACTGCGGCGACGGACACGGCCGCCACGCCGGCCACCGCGCCGGAAGCCGTGACCTTTGCCCCCACCGATGTGGCGCCGGTGGCTGAGGCCGCGTCTGCCGCCGCCGGGGAACCGGAAGCGGCGCCCGAAGTCTAGCCCCCGCGGGGCGCGTGAGGCGCCGGGCGACCGGCGTGTGTCAGCGGTTAGTAGCCCGTGTTGAGTACGGCTGCTAACCTCAATGATAGGTACTAACCACTGACTATGGCTGTTTCGCTAACCAACAACACCGGCCTCTATTCCGGCGGCGATGGGCCGCTGGAGCGCCCTGTCCCTTACGATCTGCAAGCCGAGGAAGCCGTGCTCGGCTCTCTCTTGCTGGATCGCGATGCCGTCATCAAGGTCGCCACGTTCCTCCAGCCCGCCGACTTCTACCGCGAGGCCAACGGCTGGATCTACGATTGCGTCCTGGATCTCTACCACCGGCGCGAGCCGCCCGACCTGGTCACGCTCTCCAGTGAGCTCGACCGGCGCGGGCGGCTCGAACCAGTGGGAGGCTGGGCCTACCTGGCCGCCCTCATGCACGGCGTCCCCACCGCCGTCCACGTCGAATATTACGCGCGCATCGTCGAGCGCAACGCCGTCCTGCGCCGCCTGATCAGCGTCGGCGGGCAGATCGCCGGCCTCGGCTACGAAGAGGGCCTCGATCTGCCGGTCGTGCTCGACAAGGCCGAGTCGCTCCTCTTCGGCGTCACCCAGCGCCAGAGCAACGCCGACTTCGTGTCGATCAAGCGCGTGCTCGAAGAATATTTCGACCGCCTCGACATCGTCCAGCACCAGCGGGGCAACGTGGTCGGTGTGCCCACCGGCTTCCACGATCTCGACGAACTGACCGGCGGCTTGCAGAAGTCCGACCTGGTGATTGTCGCGGCGCGCCCCTCGGTCGGCAAGAGCAGCTTCGGCCTCAGCATCGCCTATAACGCCGCCGTGCAGCACGGCAAGAGCGTGGGCGTGTTCAGCCTGGAGATGTCGGCGGAACAGTTGGTCCAGCGCTTGCTATCTATTTGCAGCGGGGTCGAGACGCAGCGCCTGCGCCTGGGCTATATGAGCGATACCGAGTGGCAGGCGCTGAGCGATGCCTTCGGGACCATGGCCGACGTGCCGATCTATTTCGACGACAGCGCGGGCCTGAACGTGACGGAGGTCCGCAGCCGTGCCCGCCGCCTGCAAGCCGAGGCGGGCTGCGACCTGCTCATCATCGACTACCTGCAACTGATGAGCGGGCGCAAGAGCGACAACCGCGTGCAGGAGGTCTCGGAGATCACGCGCGGCTTGAAGCAACTGGCGCGCGAACTCAATGTGCCGGTGATCGCCATGTCGCAGCTCTCGCGCGCCGTGGAAAGCCGCACGTCGCATGTGCCGATGCTCAGCGACCTGAGAGAATCGGGGTCCATTGAGCAGGACGCCGACATCGTTATGTTTATTTATCGTGAGGAATTGTATAATCCCGAGACCGAGCGCAAGAACATCGCCGAGATCCATATCGCCAAACACCGGAACGGCCCGACGGGAGTCGTTCCCCTCTTCTTCAAAAATTCAACTACACATTTCAGCGATCTGGATGTGTACCGGCAACCCAGTTAAGCGTGGCCCGGAGTGACGCCGGCCCCCGAAATGGACGTGCGACGGTAAGTCGAGGGCCCCTGTATGTTTAACGGGTTCCAGAGCGAGGAGAAGCGCATCTCGCTGCCGGAGAGCTTCTTCACGTCTGTCCTCCCGCAGATCACGAATCTGGCCGAGCTGAAGGTGACACTGCATGTGTTCTACCGGCTGGCGGCCCAGGTGGGCCAGCCCCGGCTGCTGAGCTACCCGGAGCTGGCGGAGGATCGCGCGCTGGCCGCGGCGCTGACGGCGGGGCGCAGCCCGCGCCCGGCGGAAGAGTGGCTGCGCGAGGGGCTCGAACTGGCCGTGGCTCGCGGCACCTTGCTGCAACTGATCGTCCAGCCGGAGGGGGGCGCGGGGGACGAAGAATTCTGGTACCTGGTTAATACGCCGTTCAACAAACGCTGGCTGGCCCAGATGTGCGGCGAGGAAGCGGGCGCGGAAACGGGCGGCCTGGCCTCGGCGCAGTGGCTGGCCCTCTTGCGCGCCGAGCGCGACGCCGCGTTGGGGCGCGCGCCGGACAGCGTGGCCGAGGGCGCGCCCGACGAGGCGCGGGTGCGCCTGGTGCAACGGCGGGCCAATATCTTCGAGCTGTATGAGCAGAACATCGGCGTAATCACGCCACTGCTGGCCGACCAGCTCACCGAAGCCGAGCGCCTGTACCCGGCGGCCTGGATCGAAGAGGCTTTCACCGAGGCCGTCAACTACAATAAGCGCAGTTGGTCGTATGTGCGCCGGATTCTGGAGAACTGGGCGGCGAAGGGAAGAGACGATGGAACGCGTGGGCAAGTATCTGGCGGAACTCTCGATCCCGGTAAATATCTCACCGGAAAATACGCCCATCTCTTCGGGCGCAAGTGAGGTCTGCCCCAAGTGCCACGGGGCGGGCTACCTGCGCCTGGAAGTGCCGCTGGGCCACCCGAACTTCGGGCGGCTGTTCCCATGCCAGTGCAAGCTGCGCGAACTGGCGGACAAGACACACAGCGGCATGGAACGGCTGAGCAACCTCGATGCTTTCGCCGCCAAGACCTTCGCGACGTTCGACCCGGCGGCGCCCGGCGTGCGCGAGGCGTTGCTGCGCTGCGTCGAATACGCCCAGAACCCCACCGGCTGGCTGCTGCTGCTCGGCTCCTACGGCTGCGGCAAGACCCACCTGGCCGCCGCCATCGCTAACGCCGTCCTGGAGCGCGGCTTGCAGACCTATTTCGCCATCGCGCCCGACCTGCTCGACCACCTGCGCGCCGCCTACGCCCCGAACAGCGAGGGGTCGTATGACGACCGCTTCGAGGCCGTGCGCACCGTGCCGCTGCTGATCATCGACGACCTGGGCACCGAGAACACGACGCCCTGGGCGCGCGAAAAGCTCTACCAGATCTTCAACCACCGCTACAACTACCGCATGCCCACCGTGGTCACATCCAACGTCGATCTCGACGCGCTGGACCCGCGCATTTCCTCCCGGCTGTGCGACCAGCAGTTGTGCGGCCACATCTTCATCGATGCGCCCGACTACCGCCAGCGCGCCGCGCCGCGCCGCCCGCGCGATCCCGGTGCCGGTGGCGGCACAACTGCCCGCGGGGCGCCGCCCCGCCGCCCGGCCCGCGGGCAGTAGCGCGCCATCGGAAGCCCCAGTTGTAGGGGTCGGTTTGCCACCGGCCCGGCACCGGGATCGCGCGAAGGCCGCAGAATCCGCGCGGATTCTGCGGCCTTCGCGCGATCCCGGTGCCGGGCCGGTGGCAAACCGACCCCTACAACTGGGGCTTC
>DASSGZ010000121.1:0-3694 GCA_035693165.1 Chloroflexia bacterium
GCAGGAAGTAGATCAACCCCGGCGGCAGCAAGAAGGCGATGATCACGGCCAGCTTTTGCCAGTCGCGCCGCCGGGGGGGCGTCTGCACCGCCTCGCTTACAGCCACCGTGGGGCGGGGTCCAGTCATCAAGTTCATCGGCACCTCCACGCGTGGTCAGGGGCCAGTGATTAGCCGTGTGCTACGCACCGCTGAGCGATCAGCTATGTGCCTGCGGCACCGCTGCGCGATCAGCCGCCAGAAACGAGAGTGAGTCCTGTCACTCTGAGCGCAGCGAAGAGTCTCGCCGCTATCCCCACCGCGACGGAGATTCTTCGCTCCGCTCAGAATGACAGGTCTCCCAGAATAACGACTCCTCCCAGCCTGTGTCACTCACTCGGTTCCCCCAGGCTCGGTCAGTCGGACGGTTCGCTGGCCTGGGCACGCTGCGCGCCGCGCTGAGACGTTACGCTCAGCGTGACGGCGTGCGTACCAGGGTCCACCGGGGGCGCAGAGGGGGTCTGGTCCCTCCCGGCGGAGCGCCGCGCGAACGGCACCCCGCCTGGTTGCGTGCGGATTCGATAGGTCAACCCGCTGCGTCCCCGGTGGCTCTGCGGTGTAATCCGCAAGAGCGCAGGTTATTTGAGTTCGGCGGCTGCCGAATCATCGATGGCTTTGGCGACGGCCTCCGGCGAGGACGTACCCGCGAACAGCGCGGCGGTCTGGTCGTTCACCGTCTGGCCCACCGCCGGGGGCATGTACTGGTCATAGTAAAGCTGGTAGTACTTAGCCGCGGACACGCGCTGGGCCACTTCCTTCATCAGCGGGTCGGTCAGCGCGGTCTCGGCGCCCTTGACCACCGGCAGCACAGCCAGGTTGGCCCCGGCCATCGCCGTCTGGTTCTCGACGCTGGTCAGGTAGCGCACGAAGTCGATCGTCTCCGGCGGGGCGTTCTTGCCGATGGCGAAGCCGTCGGCCCCGCCCAGCACGTCGCCGGGCGCGCCCGCTCCGCCTTCGACCGTCGGGAAGGGGAAGAAGCCCAGGTTCTTATTGTAGTCGTCCACGTTGGTGGCGACGGCGCGGTCGGCGCCGGGCGCCCACTGGCCCATCAACTCCATGGCGGCCTGGCCGTTCGCCATCAGCACCTGCTGATCGGGGTAGCTGGCGCCCAGGAAGCCGGTCTGGAACGGTTGCAGGTCCACGAGTTGCTTGAGCAGCGTGCCGGCCTGGACGAAGGGCGCATCCGCGAAGGAGCCCTTGCGGCTATACGCGGCGTCGAAGGCGGCCTGGCCGCCCACGCGGGTCGCCAGGTATTCCCACCAGAAGGCGCCGGGCCACTCTTCCTTGCCGCCGATGGCGATGGGGGTGATGCCCGCGGCCTTCAGCTTCTTCACGTCGTCGAGCAGGCCGGCCCAGGTGTCGGGCGGCGCGTCGATGCCGGCCTGCTTGAACAGCGCCTTGTTGTACCAGAAGCCGACCATGCCGGCGTCCCAGGGCACGCCGTAGTTCTTATCGCCCACTTTGTAGATGCCGAGCGGCGCGGACAGGAAAGAGTCGCCCCAGCCGTTCTGCTGCAACGCGGAGGTCAGGTCCTGCACCAGGCCGGCCTGGGCATACTGCGCCAGCACGCCGCCGCCCCAGCTCTGGAACACGTCGGGCGGGTTGCCCGACTGCATGGCGGTGGCGAGCTTATCCTTGAAGGACTGGTTCTCCAGGATGGTGATCTCGATCGAGACGTTGGGGTGGTCTTTGACGTATTGGTTCGCCAGGTTCTGCCAGTTGGAGCGTTGATCGTTGGCGGTGCTGATATGCCACCACTCGATGCGGGTCGCGCCGGTGCCCAGGGTGACGGGGCCGGGGGTCTCGGTCGGCACGGTGGTGGGCGCGGCGGTGTTGGTGGCCCCGGCGGCGGGGACGCTGGTATCGGTGGCCGCGGCCGCCGCCGCGGGGGTACCGGTCGCGGCCGCGACGGGCGCGGTCGTATCGGTGGGCGCCGCGGCTGCGGGCGCGGTCGTCGCCGTGGGGGCGGGCGCGCTCGGGACCGCGGTCGCGGTCGGATTCTCGGTCCCGCACGCGCTGAGCAGCAGCAACAGGCACAGCAGCAGCATCGGACCAACACGCCATCGTGAGTTCATCGGGTTCCTCCTTTGCGCGAATAGACTGAACATGCCGTCAGGCGCGAGCTACGGGGGCCCTCCATCGCTCGCGCCAGGTCGTGGCGCCGCGGTTCAGCCGCCCCGCGACCGGCACGACTGCCGGACCACGAGTTCGGTCGGCAGCGCCACGCGCCGGATCTCCACGTGCGGGTCGGCAAGCATATCGAGCAGCATCCGGGTGGCGACCCGGCCCATTTGTTCGAGCGGCTGGCGGATGGTGGTCAGCGGCGGGTAGACGAGGCCGGCCTGCGGGATGTCGTCGAAGCCGACAATCGACAGGTCGTCGGGGATGGTCAGCCCGCGGTCGCGGGCCGCCTCCATCACGCCAAACGCCATTTCATCATTGGAGGAAAAGATCGCCGTGGGCGGGTCGGGCAGGGCGAGCAGGGCGCGCCCGGCGGCGAAGCCCGACGGCTGCAAGAAATCGCCGGTGGCGATCAGGGCGGGGTCGGCGGGGATGCCGTGGTCGGCCAGCGCCTGGCGGTAGCCTTCGAGGCGGTCGACCGCGCAGCCCATTTCGAGCATGCCGGTGACGAAGCCGATGCGCCGGTGGCCCAGGTCGATCAGGTAGCGGGTGGCGTCATAGCCGCCCTGGCGGTTGGTGGCGCCGACCGAGTGCTCATAGTCGCCGTTGCCCTGGTGGTCGATAAGCATGTAGGGGAAGTGGCGGGCGCGCAGGGTGTCGAGGTAGGCCCCGGCATTGCGCGGCAGGATCAGCAGCAGCCCGGCGGCCATGCCCCGCATGATGGTGCCGACGTAGGTCGACTCCTTGAGCTTGCGGCGGTGCGTGGTGTAGAGCATCAGGTCGTAGTCGGCGGCTTCGAGTTCGGCGTCGATGCCGCGGACGATCTCGCCCATGTAGCTGCTGCCCAGGCCGTGCAGCAGCAGGCCGATGACCTGCGAGGGGCCGCCCGCCAGGCTGCGCGCCTGCGGGTTGGCGACGAACCCCAGCCGGGCCACGGCGTTCATGACGCTCTCGCGCGTCTCGGGGCGCACATGGTCGCGGTTGTTGAGCACGCGCGAGACCGTGGCGTAGCTGACGCCCGCCTCCCGCGCCACGTCGAAGATCGTCGCCGAACCGCGTTCCTGCTCGTCGTCGTCCACGGCCGCCTCCTCCTGTAAGCGCTTACAGGATGCTGTAAATAAAAGGCCCGGTGGTTCACGGGCCATGTAAGTCAAGGCTGTAAGCGCTTACACAGGCATGATAGCACGGAACCCGGCGGCTGTCAATAGGCAAGCCCCCCATCCTTTAGATTCACCGCGGAGGCGCAGAGAACGCAGAGATCGTTAAGGAAGTTTCCGCGACTCGCCGGGGCTCCGCCGGGGATTCGCCACAACCGAGGCAGTAATGCACGCTTGCTTTGGCGCGCATCCTATCCTATGCTCTGTGTTCTCTGCGCCTTCCCTGAAAGTCGGAAGGAAGGGTAGCAATCGGGATACAAATGCACCCGACTTTCATGCCACCCAGTGTCCCACCGGGACACACCCCACTCTGCGGTGAATCTAAAGGCGGCGGCGGGATTCTGCACCAACTCTTACTTTTTTCTGACCTGTTTGTGTG
>DASSGZ010000122.1:0-4066 GCA_035693165.1 Chloroflexia bacterium
TTGGCTTGCTTCAATGCGGTAGTACAGGACGTAGCCGGGCAGGTGGGGCGCCAGGCGCAAGCGGCGGTAGTGTTCCGGTAGGCCCGGCACGCGGCGGCCGCGGCGCGGCTCGTTTTCCATAATGGAAAACGCCATATCGAAACCGACCAGGAGCCGCTCGACCAGATCCTCACTGTCGGCTTCGGCGGCCCAATAGTTGAGCGCCGCGACAATCGCTTCGTTAACCGCCGGATCAATGATCAGGCGCATCGGCAAGATCCAGGTACTCGGCAGGGTCCACCTGGGCCAGGTCTACCGGGGGCAGGCCATGCGCGGTACGCCAGGCGTGCAAGTGGGCGCGCACGGTCTCGACGGGCAGCCCTTCGCCCCGCTCGGCGCGCAGGGCGGCGGCATCCGCCAGAATGCGTAGCGACTCGGCTTCGAGGTTCAATGCCCGCTGCATCTCGTCATACAGCCCTGGATCAACCACCACCGCCGCGGGCCGCCCGTTGCGCGTGATGACCTGCGGTGCCTGGTGCGCCCGGTCCACCAGTTTCGCGAGCCGGTTAGCGGCTTCTCGAATTGGCGTGAAATCGTCTTTTAGTGTAAACACCAGGACTTCTCCTTATTTTGTTTTGTACCCGCATTTGTAACGCCGTTTCTCCCTACATGCTAGCACAGGCTATGCCGTCGTGTCAAGCGGCACCCCTGGCGATCCCGGTTGGCGGCTTAGTGAGTCAGTTCCAGGTGATCGATGACTTGCCCATCGGTGCCAATGGCTTGCAGGGCCAGCCGCGGCCCGTCGAGGCGGACGCGCACGTAGTGGTACACCATGGCCGCGAACGCGCTCCAGGGTTGCCGCCCGACGTTATAGGTCTGGCTGCCACCGCCCCCGGTGACGATATAGATGACGGCATGCGTGCCGCCCACCGATGCATAGTCGCGCCGTGGCGTGCTGCGCTCGTAATTGTGCTCGTGCCCCGAGAAGACCAGATCGACGCCAAAGCGTTCGAACAACGGCCCCCAGGTTTCACGCAGGTCGTACGTGCTGCCGTGGCCCAGGCCGCTGCTGTAGGGCGGGCGATGGAAGAAGGCGAACCGCCAGGTCGCGCCCTGGGCCGCCGGACTCTGTAGATCGCGCAACAGCCAGCCGTATTGCGCGCTGGTTGGTCCGTAGGGTTCCTCGCTGTCGAGCGCGATAAAATGGGCGTTGCCGTAGTTGAAGGCGTAGTAGCGGGTGGTGTGCCTGCCGTTGTCGCCGGGCAGGAAGAAGGCGTGCAGCCACGGCGCGCCGTTGTCGGTGGCGACATCATGGTTGCCGAGCACAGGGTAGACCGGCGCAGACGCCAGGACGGCCTGGTAGGGGGCAAAGAAGCGCGGATCGTATAGGGTTGCCTCGCCGCGCTCGTAGATCACGTCGCCGGTGTGCAGCAGCAGGTCGGCCCCGGACCGGGCGATCTGCGCCGCCACGGCCGTTTGCTGCGGGCAGCCGCAGCCGCTGTCGCCCCAGATAGCGAAGGTGAAGGGGGTGGGGGCGCCGGGCGCGGGTGCGGTGCGGAACTCGGCCTCCGCGCCCAGTTCACCGTCCGCGGCCAGCACCGCGTAGCGGTAGGCGGTGGCCGGTTGCAGCCCGCTCACCCGCAGCACGTGATCGGCGGTGGATGCCGGTTCCGGATGGATGGCGAAGGCCGCCGCAGCACCGGCGGCGGGGCGAATGGCGACCCCGCCCTGGGTGGCCGCCGCCGTGCGCCAGGCAATCGTCACGGCGCTCGCGGTCATGTCTTGCAGATAGGGGCCGCGAGTCAGGCTGACCTGGGAGCGTGGCAGCGGCGTCGGGCCGGGCGGCCCCACCGGCCCGGTCCCAGCGGTGCAGGCCGCTAATAGCAGCAGTAGTGCCGGCACTACGGCGCTCAGCGCCCGCCGGAAGCGGCCCAACATCTTCATAGCGCTATTGTACTCGATAGGCACACCCGGCGTGGCTCCGCACGGGCGAATGGTTGCGGGTCTGTAAGGCGCGGGCGCCGGTCTGAAAAGCGGGTAGTAATCTTGGCCTGCTAGAGTACAGGGAAATACCGTGCCGGCGCGATCCCCGCCGGATGGCCCAGGCGACCTGGGACCTTTGGGGGGCGCCGGGTTCTTGACAGGGACGCGGCCGGGTGCTACACTTGCCCCTATAGCCGGCGTTGCTGGATTCATCCAGCCTGCGCCGGCTAGGATCGTAGCGTGGGATAGGCCAGGCAAGGGCGCTGGGCTGCGACCACGGGTATGGTGACCTCCATGGCATACCTTCTGCTCAGGCCATGATCACCACGTACTTCGTACCCGCGGATTTCCCCTGCGGTCTCTTTGAGCACCCGCTGGTGATTGCGCCGGGGATTCTCGGACTTGCGGTAGGCCAATGGACCGGCCCGGCACGATGATCCGCCAGGGACCGGCGGGGTGGCGATTTGACAGCCTGCGGGCTACCAGGAGCGTACCTTGCGCTTGATCAAGGCTAGGGAACGGAGTGACAACTAATGAGCCAGCGCCCCATCATCGGCATTACCACCATGAGCGACTACGACGCTGCCGGACTCCACGCGCCGCGGTTCAGCAATAACCAGTCCTACTCGCGCGCCGTTATGGCCGCCGGCGGCATTCCGCTGCTGATCCCGCAGGTCGAAGATGAAGAGAGCCTGCGCGCCCTCTACGACGTGCTCGACGGCATCCTCGTGCCGGGCGGAGTCGATATCAGCCCGCGCTTTTTCCACGAAGACGCGCACCCCGAGACCGATATGCCGGACACCGGCCTCGATTTCGTCGAGACGACGATGCTGCCCTGGGCGCTGGCCGACGACCTCCCCCTGTTCGGCATTTGCCGGGGCCACCAGGTGCTGAATGTGATCATGGGCGGCACACTCTGGCAGGACATTCCCAGCCAGTACCCCACGGTGTTTGATCACCGCGAGTCGTACAAGCGCAAGATCCGCGACTACCTGGCCCATGACGTGCGTATCGCGCCCGACAGCCGGCTGCGCGAACTGGCCGGCGCCGAGCGGGTCTGGGTCAACACGTCGCATCACCAGGCGGTGAAGGAAGTAGCGCCCACTCTGCGGGCCACGGCCTGGTCGCCGGACGACCTGTGCGAGGGCCTGGAAGGCACCGATCACTACTTCCTGCTGTCGGTGCAATGGCACCCGGAGGAGATGGTGCGCAAGCATGAGTGGGCGCGCCGCCTGTTCAGCGCTTTTGTCGAGGCCGCCGCCGCGCGCAAGTCGAGCCGCGTGGAGACCGAGGCCACTCTGCGCACGCTGAACGACCTCGCCGCCGCCTGATCCACGCGCATCGCCCGCCCGCATCCCCCGATCGCTGCCCGGCGGTCGGGGGATCGCACTTCCGCGCCGATTTCCCGGCGCCGGATAGTTGCCGCGACCAGTGCTATACTATATACTAATGCCGGTCGGACTCTCGGCGGCGCGGCTCGTCGGGTGCGGTGATCCTGTGGGCTATTTACCATTTCATGTGACTGGCTAAAGGAGTTGTCTCGATGAAGCGAACCGGTACTCTGGCGCTGTTGCTGGCTGTTCTCATCCTTGGTCTGTTTGCTACCGCCTGCGGAAGCGCGAGCACCGACGCCACCCCCACGCCGGTGGGCGCGACGGGTAGTGGCGATACAACACCTGCCGCGGGCAACACGCCGGGCGGGGCGTCGGGTGGCGGTTCAGGCGCCACCACTCAGACGCAAACGGCGAAGGTCGGCGAGGCGGTCGACCTGGGCGGCTATACCATGACCCTGGACAGTGCCAAGTTCGAGGATGGCTCGCTGAAGGCGTTGTTCACCGTCGACAACTCGAAGGGCACCGACCCGGCCATCATCCGGCCCACCGGGTTCAGCGCCACCGACGCCGACGGTAAGGGCATGGACCCCGACATCATCTGCAGCACCCTGGCTATCTCTGTGGATGCGGGGAAGAAGATTGATGGGCCGCAATGCTGGAAGAGCAACGGCAACGAAGCGACTACCGGGGTGACCATCCACTATGACGGTGGGCGCTCGGTCGGGAAGATCTTGACGTGGGTGCTGCCCTAGGCGCTTGGCCCGGCGGGA
>DASSGZ010000123.1:0-9529 GCA_035693165.1 Chloroflexia bacterium
CGCCGAAGCTCATCAGCATCGCACCGATGCGGTCGCCGTGCAGCGGGCGCATAGGGCAGACGGCCGTCGGCGCCTCGCCCACCACGCGCTCGTCGACGTTCGCACTCTCGATATGGAGGTCGATCAGCGCACCCTGCGGGATGACCACCTCAGTACCGTTGCTCTGCAGCCTGATGGCGTCCGTCGCGCGCCGGTAGAGGTGACCGACCACCGGCTCCAGCCGCAAGATCTCGTGCAGGATCGCCATGCGCTCGGCTTCCGGAGCGGCCAGGTAGCGCGCCCGCAGGTCGGGGTGGTCCAGCAGGTGCCAGGCGGCCACGCTGATAAACTCGCGCGTCGTCACCATGCCCGCCGCGCCGTAGGTCACGCACTCGGTCAGGATCTCGCGGTCGTTATAGTTCTGCGCCAGCAGGTGCGAGATCACGTCCTCCTGTGGCGTGATCCGCCGCGCCGCGATGGCCGGGCGCACATCCAGCCAGTAGAACCACAACATCCGCCGCAGATTGACGATCTGCATCAGGCGGCCCAACGCACCGCGGTGCCGCGAGACCGTGGTTTGCTCGAAGAAGGCGTCCAGACGCCGGTCCATACCGCGCCGCCGGCTGTTGGTCAGGCCGACCACCTGGCCCGTCACGGCGACCGCCATGGTCAGGCTCATCCGGGTCAGATCGATCTGCGGCTCGCGTCGGGCGCGGGCCACCAGCCGGTCGGCCAGCCGTTCCATCATTTGCCGGTACTGCGTGCTCACCGTCTTGGGCGTGAAGAACCGCGCCGTCTTGGTGCGCTGCTCCTGGTGGACCTTGCCCTCCTGGTAGAGAATGGGGCGGTTGCTCAGCGCGTTGTCCGCCGTTACCAGTTCGGCCTTGAAGCCGGCCTGCTGCGTCGCGCTGCTGCGCAGGACCGTCCGCACCTCCTCGAACCCGCGCACATGCCACACCCCGCGGCTGTCCTGTTCCACGCGCGCCGTGCCTTCGGACCGCGGGCGCACCGATTTCTTCCGGGCCAGTGCATGATGATCGACGGGGCAGCGCGCCGGTGCCTGCGTGGATGGGTTGTCTTGCACAAGCGACATAGTGAATCCGCATTCCTTTCGCTGGATTCAGTAGGGTACCAGGTTATGATAGTACCTTACCGTTTTGGTTAATCGAATATCTTATGTTATACTATAGCTCAAAACAACGCAACAGTCAAGACGTTACACAACGGACCTCTATGATGGTATGATAGATATGCGCAAGAATAGGCCAACTAAACACCAGGCAATGGGGAGGCAGGCATGGTAGCACAGGACCGCCGGGTCCGGCGCACGCAGCAGTTGCTGGCGCGCGCGCTGGTCGCGTTGACGCTGGAAAAGGGCTATGAGGCCGTGACTATTCGCGACCTCACGGACAGGGCCGATATCGGCTACGCTACCTTTTTCCGCCACTACCGCGACAAGGACGAGTTATTGCAGGATGTCCTCGATGTGGTGCTGGAAGAACTGACCGGCCTGCTGTCCGGTGCCGTGCCCGACGGCGACCCGGCAGCGGTGGGCACGCTGGTGTTTCGCTATGTGCAGGAACACACCGAGGTGGTGCGCGTGCTGCTGGGCAGCCGCCAGGTGCTGCAACGCCTCGTCGCCGTGGCGACCGATCTCACGATGCGCGAGCAAACCGCCCGCCCCGACAGCCCCGTGCCGCTGGAGATCGCCGCCCACCACATCGTCAGCGCCACCATCGCGCTTGTCGAGTGGTGGCTGGACCACGGCATGCCCTACCCGCCCGAGCAGATGGGCCGCCTCTACCGCGACTTGATCGCCGGCCCCACCGGCGCGCTAGTGTTCGTGCCGCCGGCCGTCGCCGCTAGCGGCGACGGCGCCCAGCCCGGCCCGGCAAGCGCGTAGCACACGTGAGCGGCGCTGCCGTTGCTGGCAGCGCCGCTCTTATACTTATGTAAACTATCGCTGAGCCGCCGCGGGCGTGATGGGCGTGAAGTCCCAGGTGACGGTCGCGTCGTTCATACCGTCCGGCCCCTTGATGCGTTCGAGCCCAGTCACGCCCGCGGTTGCGCCGACCTGGAAGTCGGAGCCGGTCAGCGTGGCATGCACGTTCCGGTAGTCTTGCAGCCGCTGTTCGGCCCCGTCCACAGGCAGGGGCAGCCCGGTGAGATTGAGCAGGCCCAGCAGTGCATGTTCTTCGTTGCCGCCGGGCATACGGGTCGTCGCCGTGCTGACCATGATCTGCAAGTCGTAGGTGCAGGTGGCCGCGCGCAGCGTCAGGCGGGCAAAGGTCAGGAAATCCGGCGGCCCGTGCCCGATATTCGAGTAGGTGGTGGCGTTGCCGTTCATCGTCCAGGTATCGGTGTCGTTGACGTGGGCGTCGCCCGAGATATTGTTGCTCAACACCCAGGCTTCCCAGCGCGGATCCTGGGTCATCGGGTCCGGGTTCCAGCCGGAGAGTCGGAGCTGCAGGTTGGCTAAGTGCTGCACGTGCGCCTGTTCCATGCCGCCCGTGACGGTGCGCGACGCAGTGTCGTTCCAGGTCAGGCCGTAGGTGCCTGCCCACCCGCTGCGGACCAGCAGGGTCTCGTCGCAGGTGCAGGGCGCCGCGAGTGCGCGCACACGGAAGCTCGACCGGATCGTCTGGCTCGCGTCGTAGGAGAACGACGTGTTGCTCAACACGATCCAGATCTCGTCTACGTCGCAGAGGACGTTTTCGCTGGTGGTTGAGAGGTCGCGCAGACCCCACTGGCTGGGCGCTCCGTTGGCGCCCCGCACCCGCACGAGCGCGCGGGCCTTGAGGTGGGCCGCCGGGGCCAGTTGCGCGAAGTTGAGCCGGATCTGCTTGATGCCCGACAGCACCGCGTAGTGGTAGTAAGCGGCCTGCAACGGCGCGATGGTTGCCGCGATCTCCTTGCCGGGATAGGCCGGATCCATGGGCCAGACGAACGCATCCTGCTCGTTCGGGCGCGGCATCACGCCCTCCGGGAAGAGGGAGTCGCGGTCCCGGTAGTGGGTGCGGATAGGGTCCTGGCCGTCGAACTCGCTGTTGAGATTGCGCACGGCAAAGTCGGCAAAGTGCGTGTCGAAGGCGAAGGTGCGGTCCAGCGCGGCCATCGCCCCGGCGAAGTCGCCCGCGCCCAGCGGTTCAAACGCGCGCCAGGCATCCGCAATCAGGGCCGGCCCGCCGGTCTCCTGTTCCATGAAGAAGGGCCAGATGAAGGCGCCGTACATATGGTCGGGCGGCGTCGAGGCGTGCAGCCCGGCCAGGTTCTGCTGGAAGTCGCGGAACCAGGGGTAGGTATACGTGCCGGCGGCCCGCTGCGGCCAGGGAATGGTGCGGTCGTAGTAGGTCTCGGCCCAGGTGGCCGAGGCTTCCATGAACCAGAACGCGTCCCACACCGGCGCGGCGGCGGTGCCGCTGTTGCGCGACCAGACCAGCGCGTTGTGCGCGTCCTGCAGGACGTGGAAGAACTCATGGACCACCAGCGAGTGGTAGAGCGGCTGCGTCACTTTCGCCCGCGACAGCAGCACAAAGGCGCTGCTGCGGACGGCCGTCTCGGAGGTCGGCAGCGTCAGGCCGTCGGCGTCCTTGGCGTCGGTCAGCGACCAGCCGCCCCTATTGCGGTATACCCGGTCAGGCAGCCCCACGACATAGAAATCGATGGCGGCACTCCCGCCTCCATACCCGTCGTCCAGCGGCGCGCCCATCAAGCCGGTCATCGGGTCCCACACCTGATCGAGGATGCCCAGGGTGGTGCTGATCGCGACATCGTAGCCGGCATCTTCCGGGCGGTTGCACCGCGCCCAGACCTTGACGTGGTGCTGCGGGTTGGCGCTCGCCTGATTGGCCCAGCCGGTGCTGCTGCAGGCGAGCGCGGGGGCGGTCCTCTGCGCGGCTCGCGGGGCCTTGGCGCCGGGCGTGTTCAAGATGCTGGTCGGATCGTCGGGGCGCACCAGGAACGGCTGCAACTGCGCCAGCACGCTCGCCGGCAACGTCGCCCGGCTCGCCGCGATCTCGCGGAATAAGGTCACATCGCCGGTGGAACCGACGCCCTGATAGCTCGCCGGCAGCCGGGCGTCGCTGAAGAGGGCGTAGGCGCGGTAGAGCAGCGAGGTCGGGTAGTCGATCTGCCCGGCTTGATAGGCCGCGGCGATCAACTCCTGCGCGCTCGCCGGGAAGAAGCCGTTGGCGATGAACTTGGCGGTTTGCCCGCGGGTCACGTTGTTGGTCGGGCGGAAAGTGCCGTCGCTGTAGCCGCCGACCACACCGGCCTGCGCCGCGCGCTCGATATATAACCAGAAGGGGTTCGCCGCGGGCACGTCGGCGAAGGTTTGCTGCGTGGCCGGGATGGTGTCGGTCAACACCGCCGCGTTGCTGACAAACTTGGCGATCTGGCCGCGCGTCACGTTGTTGCCCGGCTGGAAGCTGCCGTCGGCGTAGCCACCGACCACGTTATGGGCATGCACCCGCTCGATGAACATCCAGAACGGGTTGTCCGGCGGCACATCGCGGAAGGTCTGCTGCGTGGCCGGGATGGCGTCCTCATAGCCGGCGGCGTTGCTGACGAACTTGGCAAGCTGCCCGCGTGTCACGTTGGCGCCGGGCCGGAAGGTATTGTCGCTGTAGCCGCCGACGATGCTGCGGCAAATCAGCGTTTGCACAAAACTGTAAAAAGGACTGTCGATAGGCAAGTCGGTGAAACTGAGGGTGCAGGTGCCGATCGGTTCCTGCGGGCCGCCGGCCACGGCGGGTGCCGGCGCGGGCGCCGCCGGGGCCGCCGTGGCCGGGGTGAGGCTGCCGGTCAGCAGCACGGCCAGCAGGGCCAGGACCAGCAGGCGCGAGTGTCGTCCCCGGTGTAGATGAGCGTCGAACAACGTGGGCCTCCCGTGAAGAACTGCTATAGCGGCCGGGCTGCGCCCGCGCCACGGGCCGCCGAGAAAACAGACGAGGTAGGTATCGAAAACCGGCCACCAGGACGGATGGGGTCAATGCAAGCGCCGGCTAACCCGATTATACGGGCGCTTATTGCGATCTGATCCGGCCAAAAAGCCGACAAAAACCTGACCGGCAGCCCGACATGGCACGAGATTAGCGGCGGTGCGATTCTATACTGGGGGCGAGTGGGTGTTGCGGAAAGAAAGAGTAGGCTGCATACTAGGCGTGTAACCGGCGCGCCCGGCAGGATGCGGGGCCGCGCCCCGGCACCCTGGCGCAGTGGTCGCGGATGACTGCTGCCACGGCTACATTGCCGTCACATCCAGCGTGGGAGGATATGCCATGGACGACTCTGCGCAGCGCAATGAACACGATCTGCTGGGCGACCGCGCCGTGCCCGCCGATGCCTACTACGGCGTGCACACCCTGCGCGCGGTGGAGAACTTCCCCATCACCGGCACGCCTATCGCCCGCTACCCCGCGCTGATCCACGCCCTGGCCGCCGTCAAACAGGCTGCCGCCCAGGCCAACAAGGACCTGGGCCTGCTCGATCCCGCCAAGGCCGATGCGATCATCGCCGCCTGCGAGGAGATCCGCGCGGGCCGCTTGCTCGACCAGTTCGTCGTGGATGTCATCCAGGGCGGCGCGGGCACCTCGACCAATATGAACGCCAACGAGGTCATCGCCAACCGGGCGCTGGAACTCCTGGGCCGCCCGCGCGGCGACTACCAGGTCATCCACCCGCTGGAACACGCCAACATGAGCCAGAGCACGAACGACGTATACCCCACCGCGGTGAAGCTGGCGCTGCATGTGCTGATCTATCACCTGGTGGATGCCATGGCCGAGCTTCGCGCGGCGTTCGAGGGGAAGGCCGAGGAGTTTGCCGGGGTGTTGAAGATGGGGCGCACCCAGTTGCAGGACGCCGTGCCCATGACGCTGGGCCAGGAGTTCAGCACCTACGCCATCATGCTGGGCGAGGACGAGGCCCGCTTGCGCGAGGCGTCGCAACTGCTGCAGGAGATCAACCTGGGGGCCACGGCCATCGGCACCGGCATCAACGCCCACCCGGAGTACGCAGCCCGCGTCTGCCGCGCCCTGGCTGCCATCACCGGCATCCCCCTGGTCACGGCGCCCAATCTGGTCGAGGCCACACAGGACGCCGGGGCCTTCGTGCAGCTTTCCGGCGTGTTGAAGCGCGTGGCCGTCAAGCTGTCGAAGATCTGCAACGACCTGCGGCTGCTGGCGTCGGGGCCGCGGGCGGGCCTGGGCGAGATCAACCTGCCCGCGATGCAGGCCGGGTCCAGCATCATGCCGGGCAAGGTCAATCCGGTGATTCCCGAGGTGGTGAACCAGATCGCCTTCGAGGTCATCGGCAACGACATCACGGTGAGCTTTGCCGCCGAAGCCGGGCAACTCCAGCTCAACGCCTTCGAGCCGATCATCGCCTACAGCCTGTTCCAGAGCCTGACCCACCTGCGCGCGGGCTGCCTGACGCTGGCCGCGCGCTGCGTGCGCGGCATCACGGCCAACCCCGCCCACCTGCGGCGCATGGTCGAGCACTCCATCGGCATGGTCACGGCGCTCACTCCGTACATCGGCTACGAGCAGGCGTCAGCCATCGCCCAGGAGGCCCTGGCGACCGGCCAGAGCGTCTACGACCTCACACTGGCCCGCGGCCTCCTGACCCAGGCCCAACTGGACGACATCCTGCGCCCCGAGGTGCTGACCCGCCCCCGCCCCACGCTGCCCGCACGCGAATAGAGGTAGCCCGGTCGTTCACGGGCCGGGCTACCTGGTTTGGGAGACCCGGTCACGGGCCGGGCAACGCCCCTTCGCGCAGGGCTGTGGCGCGCTCATGCCAGGCGATCAGGCGATAGAGGGTCAGGAACAGCAGGCTGATGCCGGTGGCGGCGTAGTACAGCCAGACCCAGAGATTGGTGCTGTCGGTGCCGCTCAGGATGCCGTGCAGCAAGGCCAGCACGAACACCGCATAGCTGACGCCGTGGATCACCCGCCAGGCGCGCTGGCCGATCTGGCGGCGCAGATAGAAGGTGACGGTCACCACCGCGAAGGCGTAGAGCGCGATCTGGCCCAGGCCGACCTGGATGGGCCTGTAGGTGGCCCCGGCGAACGGGATCACGATGTCCGGCAGCGCGTAGTGGATATACTGGTCCTGGATCAGCAGCAGGATCAGGGCATGGAAGGCGGTGAAGGCCAGCGCCAGCAGGCTCGTATGCTCGTGCAGCGCCAGCGCGGTCGGGCCGCCCGGCCACATGCGCGCCAGCCGGTTGCTAATCAACACGCCGAACATCATCGACATCCAGGCTAGCGCATAGGCCACCAGGCCGCTGGCGCGGGTCAGGTACCAGTAGCCCCTGGCGTCGGGACCGAACAGCGACGTGCTGAGTGCCGGCAGCCAGATCGGCAGCACCGCGAGGACCAGGGCCGTGCCCACAGCCCCGCCCACCAGCACGGCCACCTGCCAGGGCGATACAGAAGGTTCAGGGTCGGGTGGGACGGGCGCACCCGGCGCGGGGGAATACATACGTTAACTCCAGAAATACTCCGGCAGCCGGCGGCTCAGCCGGACCTGCCCATCGTCTAACACTAACAGCCCGGCCAGTCCCGGCTGGGCGTCGAGCCAGGCCGGCCCGGCCCGGCTGCCCAGGATCAGCACCGCCTTGGCGGCGCTTTCGGCGGCCACCGCCGTGGGCGCCAGCACACTCGCGCTCAGCACGTCGGTCGTCGCCGGGTGGCCGGTGCGCGGGTCGAGGATATGGTGCTGCCACACGCCCCCGCGCTGCCAGCGGCGATAATCGCGGCCCGACGTGGCGACCGCGCCCCCGCGCAAGGCCAGCAGGGCCAGGTCGCGGTCAGGATCGCGCGGGTCGCCCGCGCCGATGGGCCAGGGGTCGCCGCCGGCCCGCGGGCCGCTGACCCGGATATCGCCGCCCGCGTCCACCAGGGCGGGGGCGTGCGCCGCCAGCCGCCGCGCGGCCCGGTCGGCGGCCCAGCCCTTGGCGATGCCGCCGAAGTCGAGGCGCACCCCCGCCGGCACCTGGACCGCTTGCAGGCCGGCAAGGCAGCGCACCGCCTGCCACGCGGGCAGCGGGCCGGCCGGTGCCTCTTTAGAGGCAGGGGCCGCCGGGCCGGCGGCGGGCAGCGCGGCAAAGGTGCGGTCATAGCCCGCCGCCTCCAGCGCGCCCAGCCCCGTCGGCGTGACCAAGCCGCCGGTGCGACGCGCCGCGGCCAGCGCCGCCTGCAGCACCTCCCACAGCACCTCGCTCACCCGCACGATCTGCCCGGCGCGGGCATTCAGGCGGCTCAGTTCGCTGTCGGGGGGGAACCGGCTCAGCGCCGCCTCCCAGGTCGCGAACCAGCCGGGCACCTGAGCCAGCGCGCGCCGGGCGCGCGGCCCGTCGGCGTCCAGCACCGCCTTCATCTCGCAGCCCATGGCGCGGAAACTCAGTTCTTCCATCGGTCTCTGCTTCCCGCGGCCCTAGCGCGACGAGCGCGAGCGCCCCAGCGGCGCCGGCAGTTGCCCGCCCGATGACCCGCCCAGACTCGGCGTCTGGTCGCCCGGCGCCCCGCCCGAACTCGGGTTCTGGTCACCCGGCATCTGGCCGGTCGAGGGCGCCCCGTTGCCGAAGAACGGGCGTCGCCCGCGGCGGCCCGGCTGCTGGGTGAAGGGATTCTGGTCGGTACCCGGCGCGCTGGTCTGCGGCGCGGGCGCGGTCGTCTGCGGCACCGGCGCGGCGTTCGCCGCGGCCCCGTCGGCGATGCTCAGCGCGGCCCAGCCGCCGACCGTGGCCGCCACCGCGGCCACCGTGATCGCCGCTTTCACATTCTGAGTCGTGGCCGAGCGCTTCTTGCGATTAGAAGTAGCCTGGCTCATAAGCAGTAAGTCCTTTCCCAAATACCCGCCGCCCCTGCGCGCCCCCGCCGGGACGCCGTTGTCCCCGTAGCCAGAGCCACACGGGACCGCGCAAAGACACGCGGCGTGGTGTACTTACGTACACAAGTGTGATTATACCGCCCGTACCTTAAGGAAAGATAAAAGAAACGTGCAGAATCGCGTAAGAAGGTAGCAGCCTCGCTGCGACCGGTGTAGGGGCCGGTTCCATGCTCGGGGCCGTTCGTAGCGGCGCCATGAATGGCGCCGGCCTCTTTACCTCGACTCGCCTACCGTGGCGCGCTGACGACTAGGTATCCGCGTAGGGCGGCAGGCGCCATGAATGGCGCCGCTACAACGGAACCGCGTCACAGCGGCAGGAGTATGCACGTGCCTGGGGAGGAACCGGGAACCGGTTGCCCCTACGTAGCCCTACGTAACACCGCGCTGCCCCGCGCGCTCGCCCGGAATACGTACTATGATCCGTAATTCCTACGATGTGCCGCCCGCCCGGCTGCCGTATAGTGAAACCATCAAGCAAACAACCCGCACCCGGCAGGCGTAGCACCCCACCTGCCGGCAACCAGCAGGAGGTTTCCCATGAGCACGCGGCCTATGACCAGCCCCACCACCCGGCCCTCGATGATCGCGGCGCTGCCCCAACCGGCGGTGCTCCAGCGCTGGATGCGGCAGCGGCACTTCCGCCAGGCGCAAGCCC
>DASSGZ010000124.1:0-26062 GCA_035693165.1 Chloroflexia bacterium
GGGCCGCGATTACGACTCTATCGAAAAGACGTGCCCATTTCTCTTTGATCCCGGCGAGGGGGGTTCCAAAGTCAAGGAGCTAATCGACAGATTGCATTGGCTCGCCGGCATGGGCATCCAGACGGTGTTCGGCGCGGTACCGCAGGTCGATCGGATCAGCCCGCTGGAGGTGCTGGGCCGCGAAGTCATCCCCGCGGTCGCCGGCTTCTGATCGGGCCGGTCGCCTCCGCGCCCCCGCCGCCGCCGCCTGACGAGTTGAGCGAGGGGCCCTGAATGTTAGATTCAGGTAAGCTACGGGCATAGATGATGCTGTGTCCCGCCGGCAATGGCCTGGGCGAACGCGGGCCTCGGGGCAGGATTGCACCGAGGCCTGTATTGTGGCCGGGCACACGCCGTGATAAACCGAGAGACCTGTCCGGCGTGGGCATGGGCCAGGTCATGCTGGCGTGGATCTTGAGCCGGGAAGTGGTGGCCCACGCGGACGACATCACCGGGGAGATTTCGTGTTTGAAAGGGCTGCAAGGCCGGAAAGGTTACCCGACCTAGACATACAGGTACCGCCGGTGCGCCGGTGCGTCGCGGCCGGAAGGAGTCGGTTGTGAACACGCCGAAAACCGAGAGCGCCGTGGCCGGCAGTGCCACGGCGGATGATGCAGGGAGGGGCGAAAAAGCAAGCAATAAAGAGACCTGGCCGAGCCTCCCCTATGAAGCCTGGCAGGACACATATGAGACACTGCATATGTGGACCCAGATCGCGGGCAAGATCCGGCTGGCTCTTAGCCCGATGGTCAATCACTGGTGGCAGGTCACGCTCTATGTCACGCCGCGCGGGCTGACCACCTCGGCCATCCCCTACGCGACGCGCACCTTTGAGATCCTGTTCGACTTCCTCAACCACAACCTCGCCGTCTACACCAGCGACGGTGCGACCCGATATATGGGCCTCTATCCGCGCTCGGTGGCCGACTTTTACCGGGAACTAATGTCGATATTGCGCGCGCTGGGCATCAACGTGCAGATCAACCCCACGCCGCAAGAGGTGCCGAATCCCATCGCGTGCAACATCGATACGGTCCACGCCTCCTACGACGAAGAGTACGCCAACTGCTTCTGGCGCATTCTTGTGCAGACCGATAGCGTCTTCAAGGAGTTCCGCGGGCGGTTTCTCGGCAAGTGCAGCCCGGTGCAGTTTTTCTGGGGTAGCTTCGATCTGGCCGTGACGCGCTTCTCCGGGCGCCGCGCCCCCGCCCGGCCGGGAGCCGACCATATTCAGCGCGAAGCCTATTCGCACGAGTGCAGCAGCGCCGGATTCTGGCCGGGAAGCGGCAACATGCTCGCGCCGGCATATTACGCCTATACCGTGCCGGCTCCGGACGGCCTGGCCCAGGCGCGCGTCCACCCGGATAGCGCATACTATGATACGGCGATGGGCGAGTTCCTGTTGCGGTACGACGATGTCCGCCGGGCGGCGGATCCCAGAGCCGTGTTACTCGACTTTCTGCAAAGCACCTACGAGGCCGGTGCCGACCTGGGGCGATGGGACCGCGCGGCCCTGGAGCGGTAAAGCCGGCGCGCCGGCCTGCGGCGAGCGGATGGCGTTTGCAGAGCATGGAGAATGGAAGAGGCAGTGGAAATCCAAGAGGTGCGCCGCTGCCTCGTCACCACCAGAATAGGACCGCGTCCACCATGGCCGACCCGCTTTTCGCGAGTTTCTTTCTGGCCGGCTTCGAATGTTCGACCCACCGCCGCCGCGATGGGCGCCGGCTCGACCTCAGCGCCGCCACCGGACATGACCGGTTCATGGATGCCGACTACGCGCGCTGTCACGCCTGGGGCTTGCAGACGGTGCGCGACGGCATCCGCTGGCATCTGATCGAGCGGCAGCCCGGCCGCTACGACTTCGCCGGCGTCTTACCGGCCTTGCGCGCGGCCCAGGCCGGCGGTGTGGAGGTGATCTGGGACCTGTTCCACTACGGCTGGCCCGACGATCTCGACTTCTTCGCCCCGGCCTTCGTCACGCGCTTCGCGGCGCTGGCCGGTGCGTTCGCCCGGCTGGTGGTCGAGGAAACCGGCCGCCCGCCGCTGGTGGCGCCCACCAACGAAATCTCGTTTGTGGCCTGGGGCGCGGGGACGGACGGCTTCCTGAATCCGTTTGCGCTGGGGCGCGGCGCGGAGATCAAGGCGCAATTGGTCCGCGCCGCCATTGCCGCCATCGAGGCGGTCTGGGCGGTCGCGCCCGCCGCGCGGATCGTGCATCCCGACCCGCTGATCCACGTCGCGCCCGATCCGGCCAAACCCGAAGACCATGAGGCCGCCGGGCACGCCCATAGAGCGCAGTATGAAAGCTGGGATATGCTGGCCGGGTACCGGCGGCCCGAACTGGGCGGGCACCCGCGCTACCTGGATATCGTGGGCGTGAATCACTACCCCTGGAACCAGTGGATCTATAATGGCCCGGAGATCAAGCCGGGGCACCCGCTCTACCGGCCGTTGCGCTCCCTGCTGGCCGAGGTCTACGCCCGCTACCGGCGCCCACTGCTGCTGAGCGAGGTCGGCACCGAGGGCGACGGGCGCGCGCCCTGGCTGCGCTACGTTGGGCGGGAGGCGCGCGCGGCGCTGCGGGCCGGGATTCCCATCGCCGGGGTCTGTCTCTACCCGGTAACGGACTACCCCGGCTGGGACAACGAGCGCCATTGTCCGACCGGCCTGTGGGGCTACCCCGACGCCACCGGCGAGCGCCCGCTGTATCAACCCCTGGCGCGCGAGTTGCGCCGCCAACAGCGCCTGCAGGCGCGGATGCACACAGCAGCGGCCCGCAAGCAGTCACTTGCGGGCCGCGTGCCCTGACTCCGCGCGTTACAGCGCTGCCTACGCGATCGCGCTCACATCGCGGTCGGCCAGCGAATCGCGGTTGCGCCCAAACCGCAGGTAAAGGGCGGGCATGATGAACAGGTTGAGCAGCGTGGAGGTCAGCAACCCGCCGAGGATCACCACCGCCATGGGGTGCTCGATCTCGTGGCCCGGCAGGTTGCCTGCCACCACCAGCGGCACCACCGCCAGCCCCGTCGCCAGCGCCGTCATCAGGATGGGTGACAACCGCTCACGGGCCCCGCGCAGCACGAGCGCCGGGCCGAAGGCTTCGCCTTCTTGCTCTTCCAGGTGCTGGTAGTGATTGATCAGCATGATGCCGTTGCGCGCCGCAATGCCCAGCACGGTGAAAAAGCCGACGAGTGAGCCCAGCGAGATCACGCCGTCCCCGGCATAGGCCGCCAGCACACCGCCGACCAGCGCCGAGGGCAGGGTCACGAACGACAACACCGCCAGCCGCCAGGCTTTAAAGGCGGCCAGCAGGAGAAAGAACACGCCGATAGCCGCCGCGATGGCAAAGCCCTGCAGGCGCTGCTCGGCGGCCTGGCGCTCGACGTACTCGCCGAGCAGTTCGGGGTGGTACTCCAGGGGAAAGTCGACCGTCTGCAGGCGCTGTTCCACGTCGCGCGCCACCGCGCCCAGGTCGCGCCCGCGCACGCTCAGCCCCACGTCGATGCGCCGCGAGACGCCCTCCCGATTGATGATGTTGGGCACCGGCACCACGTTCACCGAGGCGACTTCCCCTAAGCGGACATGCCCGCCGTTGGGCGCATCCAGCAGCAGTTCCTGCAGGTTCGTCAGGCTGTGGCGGGTGGCAAGGGTGCCCAGCACGTTCACGTCGTACACCTTGCCGCCCCAGAAAATGTCACCCACTTCGACGCCGTTCACCACGGCGGCCGCCGCGCGGATGACATCGCCGGGTTTGAGTCCGTAGTGCTGGGCCGCCGGGAGATCGACCTTGATCTCGACCTGGGGCTCTTCCACCTGCAGTTCCACATGCAAATCCACGACCCCGTCGACGCCCTTAAGCGCCTGGCGCACCTCCTCGGCCTTCTGGCGCAGCACGGCCAGGTCCGGGCCGTAAATGCGCACCACCACGGCGTTGCTGGCGCCCGTCAGCACTTCGCGGATGCGCTCTTTGAGATAAGTTTGCACGTCGCGATAGAGTCCGGGGTAGCCGTCCACGGTTTCCTGTACCGCGGACAGCGTCTGGTCATAGTCGGCGGCCGGATCGACGCTGATCCAGTTCTCGGTGAAATTGATGCCGACGACTTCATCCGCCTGGATAGCCCGCCCGATGTGCGAGCCGAAGTTGCGGACGCCGGGAATAGCGCGCAACTCCTTACTCGCCTCGGTCGTGATGCGGTACATTTCGGGATGCGAGGTGCCGGGCGTCGTGACCCAGTGCATGAGGAAGTCCCGCTCTTTGAACGACGGCAACAGCGACTGCCCCAGCGAGGGCACCACGGCCAGGCCCAGCAGCACGATAACCACGACGGTGGCATATGCCGGGCGCGGGCTGCGGATCAGCCGGGCCAGGATCCAGGTGTAGCCGCGTTGCAGCACGCGCACCAGCGGCGACTCGCGGCGCTCGATCGGCGCGCGGGCCAGCAACAGCAGGGCCAGGGCCGGGGTGACGGTCAGCGCCACCAGCATCGAGGCCAGCACCGCCAGCGCGTAGGACAGCGCCAGCGGCTGGAAAAACGCGCCCGACAGCCCTTGCATAAAGAAGATCGGCAGCAGGGCCATCACATCGATCAGCGTCGCGAAGACGATGGCGCTACGCACCTCCAGCGACGCCTCGAGGATGATGCTTGCCGTCGATTTGGTGCTGCCTTCTCGACGGTATTGCCGCAAGCGCCGGATGATGTTTTCCACGTCGATGATGGCGTCGTCGACGACCACCCCCACGGCGATCACGAACCCCGCCAGGATCATCGTGTTGATGCTGGCCCCGCGCAGGTAGAGCACCAGCCCGCCCGCCACCAGCGACAGCGGGATCGCCACCAGGCTGATCAGCGCCGTGCGCCACTCGAACAGGAACGCACCCAGTACCAGCGCCACGAGAATACACCCGATGATGAGCGCCGCCGTCAGGTTATCCAGCGCCGTCTCGATAAACGTCGCCGGGCGGAAGATCGTGGAGTCGACTGCGATACCGGGCAGGCCCGGCTGCAACACCGCCAGCGCTTCCTCGACCCCGCGCGTCACTTCCAGCGTGTTGCCCCACGGAAACTTCTCCACGATGAGCAGCAGGCCCTCGCCATCGTTGATGACCGCGTCGCCGATGAGCGGGGGATGGTCCTCCACGACCGTGGTCACGTCACCCAGGCGGATCGCCTGCCCGTCGCGCACCTTGATGGTCACGCGGCCCAGGTCGTCGGGCGACAAAATGGGCAAGACGTGCTGGACCCCCAGCCGTTGATTGGGCGTGTCGATAAACCCGCCGGTGCCGATGGTGGTGCCGTTGGAATACTTCAAGGTGCCGACGCCCAGGGAGTCCCCGGTGATCTGGAGGATCTCGCTGAGCGAAAGATCGTGCGCGCCCAGCCGTTCGGGATCGACTTGCACCTGGAGTTGCCGCTTGCGATCGCCCCAGACGGCCACGTTCGCTACGCCCGGCACGCTCATCAGGCGGGGCCGGATCTTAAACCGGGTCAGTTCCGACATGTCGATCAGCGAGTGGTCCTTGGAGGACAGGCCGATCTTCATGACCCGGCTGGTCGAGGACAGGGGTTGGAGGAGCGTCGGCGGGCGGGACACATTGGGCAACGTGGATGCCGCCAGCGCAATGCGCTCTTGCACTAATTGCCGGGCCAGGATGAGATCGGTGCCGGGCTCGAAGATCAGGAGGATCGACGACAGGCCAGGCACCGATTTAGAGCGCATAATATCCAGCCGGGGCGTGCCGCTGAGCGCCTCCTCCAGCGGCACGCTGATGAGGGCTTCCACCTCGGTGGTGGTTAGCCCCAGCGCCTCGGTCTGTATCTCCACACGCGGGGGCGCAAACTCGGGAAACACGTCCACCGGCATCTCGCGCAGCCGGGCGACGCCGAAGAACATCACCGCCGCGGCGATGCCGAGCACCAGGAAGCGGAATTTCAGGCTTGCCCCAACGATCCAACGCATCATGGCCGGAGATCTCCTCTCCTAGCTAATCAGTGGCCGACGCCGAATTCGGTGCCGAGCAACTCGGCCCCACCGACGGTCACAACTGCCGTCCCGGTGGGCGGCCCCTCCGACAGGACAGCCATGTCCCCCTCGATGTAGTCGACCACGACCCGGTGCCGGACGAAGGTGCCGGGTGCGTTGCTGGTGTAGGCCCAGGTATCGCCGTGGGTGTCATAGACCACAGCGGCATAGGGGATCAGTTTGCGCGGCGTGGTGCTCCCCGCCAGAGTCAGGTCCACATGCACACGCTGCCCGGCGCTCAGCCCATGGCCGGCGCTGTCCACCACATAGTACAGATCGCCCGTCACGGCTTTCGGGTCGGGCGCCTTGGTCTCGACCAGGCGCCCCGGCACGCCCTGATCCGCACTGTCCAGCGGCCGCACGCGCACATCCTGGCGGCGGTCCACTTTGCCCAGGTCGGCGACAGGTAGCGGCACCCGCACCCAGACCCCGCCGGGGCCGGGCTTCGTCGTCGTATTCGGCGGCCCGGCATCGGGCAGACTCACGGCCCCGCCCACGCTCCGCTTCCGCGTGACCGGTTCTTCGCGCACCGGCGCCGTCTGGATCTTGAGCCGTTGCATCGCCTGCTCCGACAGGACCACGTTATGGAGGTTGCCCCCGGCGATCGGGGTAATGCCGGCTGGGGGGTTGGCATGCGACGCGACGGTTTTGGGCGGCGATCCGCATCCCGTAAGCGGTAGACCGGCAACGATGAATAGCACGATGATCCATAGGTTACGGTACTTCATGGTATGTTCCTTCCAGGCATCTAGCGACCGATCCAATAGCCGATGTATCTCCCGCCGGCAGATCAACCCGTGGCCGGGCTGACCGCTTCCTGCTGCACGCGCACCGCAGCCGGTTCCGGGTTGGATGCGAACCGCAAGTAGAGGGCGGGCATGATGAAGAGGTTGAGCAGCGTGGAAGTCACCAACCCGCCGAGGATCACCACCGCCATGGGGTGCTCGATCTCGTGGCCCGGCAGGTTACCCGCCACCACCAGCGGCACCACCGCCAGCCCCGTCGCCAACGTCGTCATCAAGATCGGCGACAGCCGCTCGCGCGCCCCGCGCAACACCAGCGCCGGGCCGAAGGCTTCGCCTTCCTGTTCTTCCAGGTGCTGGTAGTGGTTGATCAGCATGATCCCGTTGCGCGCCGCGATCCCCAGCACCGCGAGAAAACCGACGAGCGACCCCAGCGAGATGATCCCGCCGCTCAGATACGCCGCCAGCACCCCGCCGGCCAGGGCCGAGGGCAGGGTCACGAACGACAATATCGCCAGCCGCCAGCTTCCGAAGGCGGCTTGCAAAAGGAGGAAGATCCCGATCACGGCGGCCAGGGCGAAGCCTTGCAGGCGCTGCTCGGCGGCCTGGTGCTCGACGTACTCGCCGAGCAGTTCGGGGTGGTACTCCAGGGGGAAGTTTACGACCTGCAGGCGCTGTTCCACGTCACGCGCCACGGCCCCCAGGTCGCGTCCGCGCACGCTCAGCCCCACGTCGAGGCGTCGTGAAGCGGCCTCGCGTTTGATGATGTTCTCCGCCGGGATGATGCGCACCGTCGCCACGTCCTCCAACCGCACCTGTCCGCCCGAGGGCGTGTCGATCAGCAGTTCGCGCAGGCTGGTCAGGCTATGGCGGAGTTCGGGCGTGCCCATCACTACCACGTCGAACACCTTTTGTTCCTCGAACAGATTCCCGACTTCCAGGCCGTTCACCAGGGTGGCCGCCGCCCGGCGCACATCGCCGGGTTTGAGCCCATACGGCTCCGCTTTGGCGAGATCGACCTTGATCTCGACCTGCGGTTCCTCCGTCTGCGACTCCACCCGCAGGTCAACGATACCCTCGATCCCCGTAAGCGCCTGGCGCACCTCCTCGGCCTTCTGGCGCAACACGGGCAGGTCGGGGCCGTAAACACGCACTACGATGGCGTCGTCGCTGCCCGTCAGCACATCGCGGACGCGCTCCCGCAGATAGGTCAGCACCTCGCGGTCGATGCCCGGATAGCCGTCCACCGTGTCTTGCACGGCGGCCAGCGTCCGGTCATAATCGGCGGCTGGATCGATGCTGACCCACCCGCGCGTGGCATTGATGTTCACCACCTCATCGCCCGTCACGGCGCGGCCCACGTGGGCGCCGAAGTTGCGGACGCCCGGCACACCTCGTAGCTCCTTCCCGGCCTCCGTCGTGATGCGGGTCATTTCGGGGTGGGAGGTGCCGGGCGCGCCCACCCAGTCGACCAATAGGTCGTTCTCCTTGAACGACGGCAGCAGCGACTGGCCCAGGAAGGGCAGCACGGCGAGACCCAACACCAGCATGAGCGCCACGGCCATGTACGCCGGGCGGGGGCTGCGGATCAAGCGCGCCAGGACCCGCTCATAGCCGCGCTGTAGCCGGCGGGCCAGCGGCGATTCACGGCGCGCGGAGTGCTCGCCCCCCAACAGGATCAGCGCCAGGGCCGGAGTGACGGTCAGTGCCACCAGCATCGAGGCCAGCACCGCCAGCACATAGGCTAGCGCCAGCGGCTGGAAAAACGCGCCCGATAACCCCTCCAGGAAGAAGACGGGCAGCAGCGCCAGCACAATGATCAGCGTTGCGAAGATGATCGAACCACGCACCTCCAGCGAGGCTTCCAGAATGATGCTCGCCGTCGATTTGGGGCTGCCCTCCTGGCGGTGCTGCCGCAGCCGCCGGGCGATATTTTCTATGTCGATGATGGCGTCGTCGACGACCACCCCCACGGCGATCACGAACCCCGCCAGGATCATCGTGTTGATCCCGGCCCCGCTCAGGTGGAGCACCAGCGCGCCCGCCACCAGCGACAGCGGGATCGCCACCAGGCTGATCAGCGCCGTGCGCCAGTCGAAGAGGAACGCGCCGACCACGAGCACCAGCAGCAGCGAACCGATGATCAGCGACAGGGTCAGATTTTCGAGCGCCATCTCGATGAAGGTCGCCGGGCGGAAGATGGTGGAGTCCATGGCAAGACCGGGCAGGCCGGGTTGCAAGGCGGCGAGGGCGTCTTCTACCCCGCGCGTCACTTCCAGTGTGTTGGCCCAGGGGAATTTCTCCACGACGAGCAGCAGGCCCTGCCCATCGTTGATGACCGCGTCGCCGATGAGCGGCTGGTGGTTCTCCACGACCGTCGCCACATCGCCCAGCGGTATCGCCGCGCCCGCCACCGTCACCTGGGCCAGGTCGTCGGGCGAGGAAATCGGCAGGAAGTGCCGCACGCCGAGCCGCTGGTTGGGCGTATCGATGAACCCGCCGGTGATACCGGGCGTCGATGCGTTCAGGAAGCTTAACGGCGACACCCACAGAGCGTCCCCGGCGGTGCGGATGATTTGATCGAGCTTAACCCCATGCGCGCCCAAGCGTTCAGGATCGACCTGCACCTGGAGTTGCCGCTGCCGCGCGCCCCAGACGGCCACGTTCGCCACGCCCGGCACGCCCATCAGGCGCGGGCGGATCGTCCACCGGGTGAGCACCGACATCTCGATCAGCGACAGGTTCTTGGAGGACAGCCCGATCTGCATCACGCGGCTGGTGGACGACAGGGGCTGGAGCATGACCGGTGGCTTGGACACGTTTTTCGTCGGCAGGCCCTGGGCCTGGGTCAGGCGCTCTTGCACCAGCGCCCGCGCCCGCATCAGGTCGGTGCCGGGCTGGAAGATGAGGACGATGGACGACAGCCCCGGAATCGACTCGGAGCGCATGGTCTGCATCCAGGGCACGCCGTTGAACAACTCCTCCATGGGCACCGTGACCAGTTGTTCCACTTCGGCGGCGGACAGACCCAGCGCTTCGGTCTGGATCTCCACGTAGGGCGGCGCAAACTCGGGGAACACATCCACCGGCGCGTCACGCAGCCGGATGATGCCCAGGACCATCGCCGCCGCGGCGACGGCCAGCACCATGTATCGCAACTTCAGGCTTGATCCAACGATCCAACGCATCATGGCTGGAGACCTCCCTATGTGTTATGTTCCAACCCCCGCCGTGGCACGGAGCAACCGTTTGCCCCGCCCGTCCACAGTGCCGGCGGCATCGTTGATAGGATATTGGCCCCTTATTCCACCGATAGTCCTGAGAATTACGGGCGCACGATATTCAGCCCCCGGCGCCAATACTCCGGATGCCAAGCAGAAAGGCAACACGTTCCCTAAGCGGTGCTGCCGAGAACGGCCACCGACAAGTTAAAGCGGTGTGGCGAACGCCGGGTCGCGCTTAGCCTGGACGGCAACGCGCAGGCCGGACGGCGCATGTTGCGAGTTGGGTTGCCGATAAGCGCGCGGTGCGCTCAAGGGACGAAATATGGACTTTGGCTACGTGGTTGCTTGGATCAGGATGCTGCCGGCGATGTTCGTGTGATCGTGGAATGGGTGGCCGGGCGGCAGGCACGTTGGGCCGGCAAAACGGCCTTCGAGCACCTCACCTCAAGGTTGGCGGGCGCGTACACCAGACAACCGGCTGCCGGCTTACAGACGGGCGGTTGCACCAGTTGCTCCGCTCCGGCCAGGTGCCCAAATGCAGCCGGAGGTCCCGCACGTCCGCGAGCCAGTTATGAGGTTGTGGAGTGATGTGGTCCCGACGTTGTAGCGTCCCGGGCAGCTACGGCTGATAGAAGGAAGCGTATCTGAGGTAGAAGTTACGAAGTACATAACGCGAATTATAAGTGGATTATAGCATAACATTTGGCTGGATGCAATACTCCGGAGCCTGTTAATATGACGGAAGTTCATATAGTCCGCCACAGCCGGCGCTTCATTGTGAGCCGGTGGTGTGGCGTAATATAATCGAGATCACGAGAGTATGCGCATGAGCGCCCCGGCCTGCCCGGCAAGATTGAACACGACGATAGGCTACTGCGCGGTTCGAGCCCATGGCGCGCGCCGGCGGCGATCGTCAGGCTGCCGGTCATGAGAGTCAGGAGTCGATACTATGGCATGTCACGCGGAAAGCGGGAGGCGCGATGTATAGCGCCTACCTCTTTGACCTGGATGGCACCGTCTACCTTGGTGATGCCGCGCTGCCGGGCGCGGTCGAGACCATTGCCGCCCTGCGCGCGGCGGGGCGGCGCACCATCTTCCTATCGAACAACCCGACCCGCACCCGGCAGCAGTATGCCGCCAAGCTGACCCAGATGGGCATCCCGACGCCGGTGGAAGATATTGTCAACTCCTCGTTTGTGCTGGTGCGCTGGCTGCTGCGCGAGGCACCCCAGGCGCGGCTGTTCGTGGTCGGCGAGGAGCCGCTCAAACGCGATCTCCGGGAGGCCGGGTTCCGGTTCAGCGAGCGCGCCGGGGAGATCGACATGGTCGTGGCGTCCTTCGACCGCGGCTTTGCCTACCACAAGCTGCAGGTGGCGTTCGACGCGATCCGGGCCGGCGCGCGCCTGGTCGGCACCAACCCCGACCGCTACTGCCCGGTTCCCGGCGGCGGTGAGCCGGACGCCGCGGCCATGATCGCCGCCATCGAAGCCTGCACCGGCGCGAAGTGCGATCCCATCGTCGGCAAGCCCTCGCCGATCATGGTCGCCACGGTCCTGGCGATGCTCGACCTGCCGGCGGATCGCTGCATCATGATCGGCGACCGGCTGGAAACCGATATCCGCATGGGCATCAGCGCCGGCATGGCGACCTGCCTTGTGCTCACCGGCGACGCGACCCGCGCCAAACTCGCAGCCAGCGGGATGCAGCCGACCCTGGTCCTCGACCGCCTCGACGGCTTACTGGATGCCGATCCGGCCGCGCGGTGACTCGCGCGGCGGGAGGACGCAATCTACCCGGCATCCCTCGGCCTATTCGCAATAGCTTCATAAGTCGAAACCGGAATATACGGGCCGTATAGGACAGGGCATGGGTAGTAGCGGGCGGTTCCGTAAACGATACGAAAATACCTGTTCACTAACCTATTGACTTTTGCAAACAGCCATGCTATGATAACCCAATCGGAGCCTTACCAGTTCGGTACCCTTTCGCTCGCTTCGGCTTGACCCCCAATTCAGGCTGAAGATCGACATTCCCGAAGCGCGCGTGCGGTTTTCATGCGCGTGCCTGGGCAGATCGGGAAGCCGTAGGCGACGGAGTATGCGCGATGAGTGACCAGACGGCGGTGTTCAAAGCGGAACATATTTCCAAGTCCTTTGGCGGCGTGCAGGCGCTGCAAGATGTCCACTTCGAGATTTTCCCCGGCGAAGTCCACGCGCTGCTGGGCGAGAACGGCGCCGGGAAGTCCACCCTGATCAAGATCATCACCGGCGTGCACCAACCCGATAGCGGCACGCTCTTTCTCGACGGGCAGCCGATCCGCTTTGCCGGCACCCGCGAGGCCCAGGAACACGGCATCGCCGGGATCTACCAGGAGCCGAGCCTCTTCCCCGACCTGGATATTGCCGAAAATATCCTGGTGGGGCGCCAGCCGGTGCGCCGGGGCGCAGTGGACTGGAAGCGGATGTACCAGGAAGCCGGCGTGCTGCTGCGGCGGCTGGGCCTCGCCCTCGACCCGCGCACCAAAGCCCGCGACCTGAGCGTGGCCCAGCAGCAAATGGTGGAGATCGCCCGCGCCCTGTCGATCAACGCCAAGATCCTGATCATGGACGAACCGACATCCTCGCTGACCCTGCATGAAGTCGAGGAGCTATTTGCCATCGTGCGCCAGTTGCGCGCCGCCGGCACCGCCGTCGTGTTTATCTCGCACCGCCTGGAGGAACTCTTCGCCCTGGCCGACCGGGTCACGATCCTGCGCGACGGCACCTATGTGGGCACCCGCCCGATGGCGCAGGTCACGCCCGACGACTTGATCCGCATGATGGTGGGCCGCACGCTGGGCGAGTTGTTCCCCAAGCAGGCGGTCGCGCCCGGCGAGGTGATCCTGGAGGTCGAAAACCTGGGCGTCGAAGGCAGTTTCTCCGGCGTGTCCTTCCAGTTGCGCCGGGGCGAGATCCTGGGCATGGCCGGGCTGATCGGCGCGGGGCGCACGAATGTGGCGCGCGCCCTGTTCGGCACGGAACCGGCCACGGCGGGCACGATCAAGCTGGACGGCAAGATCGTCACCATCGCCAATCCCGACACGGCCATGGCGCTCGGCATCGGCTATGTGCCCGAAGACCGCAAGGAACACGGGTTGGTGCTGGAGATGAGCATTGGCCGCAACATCACCCTGCCGATCTTGCCCCGGTTTACCCGCCTGGGCTGGATGGACGAGCGCCGGGAGCGCCAGGCCGCGACCGTCGACGCCCGGCGGCTGGAAGTGAAGATGGCCGGCGTGGGCCAGAAAGCCGGCGAACTGTCCGGCGGCAATCAGCAGAAGGTGGTGCTGGCGAAGTGGCTGGGCACCCAGCCCCGCGTGCTCATCCTTGACGAGCCGACCCGCGGGATCGACGTGGGCACCAAAGCCGCCGTGCATGGCCTGATGAGCAACCTGGCCGCGCAGGGCATGGCGATCCTGATGATCTCCTCCGAATTGCCGGAGGTCCTGGGCATGAGCGACCGCATCCTGGTGATGCGCGAAGGGCGGCTGACCGGCCAGTTCAGCCGCGCCGAAGCGACCCAGGAAACGATTATGGCCGCCGCCACGACGGCGTAGCCGCGCACAACGGGGAAGGGAGCACCGGGGATGGCTGCAACGACTGACGCCTACGCTCGCCCGGAGCGCGGCTGGCTCCAGGCGGTCGTGCGCTTCCGCGAGGTAGGCATCATCCTGTTTATCCTCGTGCTGGCCGTGCTGGTCAGCCTGCGCACGCCCGCCTTCCTCACCGCGACCAACTTCAATAACATCCTGCTGAACATCGCCATCCTGGTGATCGTCGCCCTGGCCCAGGCCATCGTCATTATCACCCGCGGGATCGACCTGTCGGTCGGCTCGTTGATCGGGCTGACGGCGATGATGGTCGCCTTCACGGTCGTAGCCTTCCCCGGCCTGCCCGCGCCCCTCGCCGTCGCGTTGGGCATGGCGCTGGGCGCCGCGCTTGGCGGCTTCAACGGCCTGATCGTGGCCCGCGGCGGCGTCCCGCCGATCATTGCCACTCTGGGCACGCTCAGCATCTATCGCGGCCTGATCTTTCTCTACAGCGGCGGCACCTGGATCACCGCCGACAAGATGCCGCCGGGCTTTCGCGAGATCGCCAAGGGCACACCGCTGGGGGTGCCCAACCTGATCCTGTTCGCCGTCGTGGTGATCGCCGCCGTCTACGGCTTCCTGAAATACACGCGCACGGGGCGCGACATCTACACGGTGGGCAGCAACCCCACCGCGGCGCGCTTTGCCGGGATCCCACAAGAGCGGATCGTCTTCTTGGTCTTCACCATTTCCGGCCTCTTGTGCGGGCTGGCGGGCGTGTTGTGGGCGTCGCGGTTCGAGGCCGCCCAGACGAACACGGCCATGGGCTTTGAGTTGCAGACGGTGGCGGCGCCGGTCGTCGGCGGGGTGAATATCTTCGGCGGCAGCGGCAGTGTCCTGGGCGTGGTGTTAGGCGCCTTCCTGCTCGGCATCATCAACAACGCGCTCACGCTGGTCGGCATCTCGCCCTTCTGGCAGCTAGCCGTGCAGGGGTTGCTCATTCTGCTGGCCGTCATCACCGACTCGGCCATCTCGCGGCGCCTGCAACGGCTCACGATCCGGCGCACCCGCTGACATGCAGCGCGCGCCATTCGGGCGGCAACCGCCCACCCGGCCCAAGGAGAGTGGACATGGATCGGCCAACTGATACAGGCGACGCGCCGGAGGCGACGCGGGTTGGTCGCGGCACGCCCGGCGCAATCGCCGCGCAGCCCAACCCGATCCAGCGCCTGGCCTTCCGCTGGGAAGGACTCCTGGTCGTGCTGATCCTGGCCGTGACCCTGCTGAACAGCCGGCTCTCGCCCTTCTTCCTGAACGGCACCAACTTGCTGCGCACCACCTCCGATTTTATGGAGCTGGGCATCATGATGCTGCCGATGGTGTTCATCATCATCACCGGCAATATCGACCTCTCGATTGCCTCCACACTCGGCCTGTCGGCCTCGCTGATGGGCTGGTTGTTCATGAACGGGTGGAATATCTGGCTGGCCGTCGCCGTGGCGCTACTGGTGAGCGTGCTGGCCGGGCTGCTGAACGGCGTGCTGATCGCCCGGCTGCGGCTGCCGAGCCTGGCCGTCACGCTGGGCACCTTCTCGTTCTACCGCGGGCTGGCCTATGTGCTGCTGGGCGACCAGGCGGCGCGCGGCTACCCGGAGTCCTTCACGTATCTGGGCCAGGGCACGCTGGGCGCCACGCAGGTGCCCTTCGCGTTGCTGCTGTTCCTCGTGCTGGCCCTGGGCTTCGGCCTGGTGCTGCACAAGACCAGCTTCGGGCGCTATCTCTACGCCATCGGCAACAACGAGGCCGCCAGCCGCTACTCCGGTGTGCCGGTCGCCCGCGTCAAAATCACCGTCTTCGTGCTGTCGGCGGTCATGGCGGCGCTGGCGGGCTTTATCCTGGCCGCGCGTTACGGCAGCACCCGCCCCGATATCGGCACCGGGTTGGAACTCACGGTCATCACGATCACCGTCCTCGGCGGCGTGAGCATCTTCGGCGGCAGCGGCACCATGGTCGGCGCCGTGCTGGCGCTGGTGCTGGTCGGGTTGCTGCGCTTCGGCATGGGCCTGATCAACCTGCAAGGCCCGGTCCAGGACATCGTGATCGGGCTGCTGCTGATTCTATCGATCTTGCTGCCCTGGCTCGGACGGCAGTTGGCCGCCCGGCCCGCCTGGCACCGCGACACGGTGGTCGGGACGGGCATGGTGGTGCTGGTCGCGGTCCTGTTCGGGCTGTTCTTTTTCTGGTCGCGCGGCCTCATCCTGGCTCACCCATAGCCGCCCCGCGAGGTGGCCCGTATGGACAAAAGGAGGACGCCTATTGCCGAAATCACCGTGCCCCTTGCCGCAGCGCACGACGTATCGCGCACCCGTCAAGTCGCCAGGTATCACCAAAGGAGGAACCGTCCAATGTATAAGAAGATCATCGCCCTGTTGCTGCTGAGTCTCATCCTGCCGCTGCTCGCCGCCTGCGGCGGCGAGACGCCGACGGCCACCGCTGTGCCCGCGGTGGCGCCCACCGCCACGACCGCCCCGGCGGCCCCTGCCGCCACCGACACGACCGCGCCGGCTGCCGCCGCCACCAACACCACCGCGGCCCCCGCCGCAACGGATACCACGGCCCCGGCAGCCGCCGCCACCAATACGACCGCCGCGCCGGCTGCGGGCGGGAGTGGCCGCAACTATGTCCTGGTGCCGAAGAATCTCGGCAATCCCTACTTCGATACCGCCAACAAGGGCGCCCAAGCGGCAGCCCAGGAGTTGGGCGCGACCGTCACCTATCAGGGGCCGGCCACGGCGGACGCCACGCAGCAGATCCAGTTGCTCAACTCCCTCATCGCGCAGCATGTGCAGGGCCTCGCTATCTCGGCGGACGACTCCGACGCGCTGGTCCCGGTCGGCAAGCAGGCCATCGACCAGGGCATCCCGGTCGTAAGCTGGGACGCCGCGATTGCCCCCGGCGGCCGCACAGTCCACATCAACCAGGCCAACGCCGAGGATATCGGTCGCGGGCAGATCCAGCTTATCTCGAAGCTGATCGGCGGCAAGGGCAAGATCGCCATCCTGAGTGCGACCAGCACCGCCCCGAACCAGAACGAGTGGATCAAGTGGATGAAGGATGAACTGACCAAGCCGGAGAACTCCGGGCTGGAACTGGTCGCGACCGTGTACGGTGACGACCAGGACGAGAAGAGCTACACCGAGGCCCAGGGCCTGATGCAGACCTATCCCGACCTGAAGGGCATCATCTCGCCCACCACCGTCGGCATCGCCGCGGCGGCGCGGGCGGTCACGGACGCCAACAAGATCGGCCAGGTGATGGTGACCGGCCTGGGCACGCCGAACACCATGCGCGCCTACGTCAAGAGCGGTGCGGCCCCGGCCTTCGCGCTCTGGAATCCGTCCGACCTGGGCTACCTCGCCATCTACACGCTGGACGCCATCGCCTCGGGCAAGATCAAGGGCACGCCCGGCGACACGTTTACGGCGGGCAAGCTGGGCAGCTACACCATCGCCCAGGACGGGACCGTCTTGCTGGGCAAGCCGACCGTCTTCGACAAGACCAATATCGACAATTTCGACTTCTAAACGGGGCTAACCCCCTGGCCGGCACGGCGGTGACCGAGACGCTGCGGGCTGCCGCCGCGCCGGCCTTCTCCAACCGGGAGTCGCTTATGAACCGCGTAGGCTTTATGCTCAAGGTCAAACCGGACAGGTTAGAAGAATACAAACGACAGCACGAGCAGGTCTGGCCCCCGATGCTCCAGGCGCTGCGCGACGCCGGCTGGCACAATTATTCGCTGTTCGTGCGCGACGATGGGCTGTTGTTCGGCTACTTCGAGACGCCCGACAGCCTGGCCGCCGCCCAGGCGCGCATGGCGGCGACCGAGGTCAATACCCGCTGGCAGGAGTTTATGGCGCCGTTTTTCGAGTCTCCGGATAATGCGCGCCCCGATGCGATGTTTCTGGAACTGACCGAGATTTTCCATCTAGACTGATACCAGGAAGGACGACGGATGAACAGCACGTCTCCGACAACCAGGCAGGTGCAAGATGCTTATACGCTGGCCCGCGAGCGCTATGCCGCCCTGGGCGTCGATACGGACCAGGCGCTAGCCGCACTCGGCAAGGTCTCCTTGAGCCTCCATTGTTGGCAGGGCGACGACGTGGCCGGGTTCGAGTCGCCGGACACGGCCCTGGGCGGCGGCATCGCGGCCACCGGCAACTATCCCGGCAAAGCCCGCACCGCCGGCGAACTGCGCCGCGACCTTGACCGCACCTACAGCCTGATCCCCGGCACCCACCGGCTCAACCTCCACGCCATCTACGCCGAAACCGGCGGCAAAAAGGTCGAGCGCGACGCGCTCCAGCCCGAGCACTTTGCGGGCTGGGTCGAGTGGGCGAAAGCGCACGGGCACGGGCTCGACTTCAACCCCACCCTCTTCTCCCACCCGCTGGCCGAAAGCGGCTTCACCCTCGCCAGCCCGGACCCGGCCACTCGCCGGTTCTGGGTCGGGCATTGTATCGCCTGCCGCCACATCGGCGCCTATTTCGGGCGGGCACTCGGCACGCCCTGCGCCACCAACATCTGGATCCCCGACGGCCTCAAAGACACCCCCGTCGACCGTGGCGCGCCTCGCCGCCGGCTCCAGGAGTCGCTCGATGCCATCCTGGCCGTGTCCATCGATCCGCAATATAACCTCGACGCGGTCGAGAGCAAGCTCTTCGGCCTCGGCTCGGAGAGCTACGTGGTCGGCTCGCACGAGTTCTACTTGGGCTACGCCATGCGCAAGCAGATCCTGCTGACGCTGGACAGCGGCCACTTCCACCCCACGGAATCGATCGCCGACAAACTCTCGGCGGTGCTGCTGTACGTGCCCGGCGTGGTGCTGCACATCAGCCGGGGCGTGCGCTGGGACAGCGATCACGTAGTCACGCTGAACGACGACACCCAGGCCATGCTGCGCGAGGTCGTGACGGGGGGCTATCTTGACCGCGTGCATATCGGGCTCGATTTCTTCGACGCCAGCATCAACCGCATTGCCGCCTGGACCATCGGCGCGCGCAACGTCCTGCGCGCGACTCTGCTGGCCCTGCTCGAACCCACCGCCCGCCTGCGCGAGATGGAGGAGGCCGGAGACTACACCGCGCGGCTGGCCTGGCAGGAGGCGCTCAAGGGCCTGCCCTGGGCGGCGGTCTGGGATTACTACTGCGCACAACATGATGTGCCCACCGGCCTGGGGTTTCTGGACGAAGTGCGGACCTACGAGGCCCAGGAACTAAGCAAGCGCGCCTAAGGAGGAACCCCGCGATGGTGATGGAATCCAAAACCTACCGCCACGTAACCTACGCCTGGGACGACACGGTCGCCGCCGGGCTGGACCCGCTGGGGCGGCTCGTCTATCGCTCCAACCTGCTGGGCGCCGATGGGCGCATCACGAATACCGGCGGCGGCAACACCTCGGCCAAGCTCACCGAAACCGATCCACTGACCGGCGAGCCGGTGAGCGTGCTCTGGGTCAAAGGCTCCGGGGGCGACCTGCGCACCGCCAAGCGCGAGAACTTCTCCTCGCTCTACATGGACCAGCTGATCGCGCTGCAACAGCACTATCACCACGCGCCCCATCGCGGCCCCAAGACCGAGATCGAGGACGCCATCGTCGGGCTGTACGCCCATTGCACCTTCAACCTGAACCCCCGCCCCTCGTCCATCGACACGCCGCTGCACGGCTTCGTGCCCTACCGGCATGTCGATCACACACACCCTAACGCCGTGATCGCGGTGGCGGCGGCGCGCAACTCAGAACGCCTGACGCGCGAAATCTACGGCGACGACGTGATCTGGACGGCGTGGCAGCGGCCTGGCTTCGATCTGGGCCTGAAACTGGAACAGATCGTGCGGGAACACCCACGGGCCAAAGGCGTGGTTCTGGGCGGCCACGGCCTGATCAACTGGGCCGGCGACGACAAAGCCTGCTACGAACTGAGCCTCGACCTGATCGAGCGTGCCGCCCGCTATATCGAGGAGCATGACAAAGGCGCGCAGACTTTCGGCGGCGCGCGCTACCAGGCGCTGGACGAGGATCGGCGCCACGCCGCGCTGGTCGAGATCCTGCCCTGGCTGCGCGGCCAGGTCAGCCAGTACAAGCGCATGATCGGTACGGTGCAGGAAGACCTGGCGATCCTGCGCTTCGTGAACAGCCACGACGCCCCGCGCCTGGCCGAACTCGGCACCTCCTGCCCCGACCACTTCCTGCGCACCAAGATCAAACCGCTTTATGTCAACTGGGATCCGCAAAGCGAGGATGTGGCCGCGCTGAAGCAAAAGCTGCGCGCCGGGCTGGACCAGTACCGCCAGGACTACGCGCGCTACTACGAGCAGCATAAGCATCCCGACTCGCCCGCCATGCGCGACCCCAACCCGACCGTTATCCTGATCCCCGGCCTGGGCATGATCGCCTGGGGCAAGGACAAGAGCGAGTCGCGCGTCACCGCCGAGTTCTACAACTGCGCCGTCGAGGTCATGCGCGGGGCCGAGGCCATCGACGAGTACACCGCCCTGCCCCTGCAGGAAGCCTTCGACATCGAATACTGGCTGCTGGAAGAGGCCAAGCTCAAGCGCATGCCGCCGGAGAAGGAACTGGCTCGCCAGATCATCGCCGTAGTCGGCGCGGGCAGCGGCATCGGGCGGGCCACGGCGCTGCGGCTGGCGCAGGAAGGCGCGCACATCGTCTGCGTGGACAAGGACAACGCGGGCGCGCAGGCGACGGCGACGGCGATCACCGACAAGTACGGCCTGGGCATCGGCGTGGCGGGCAGCGGCATCTCCAACTGCGGCCCGGCCATCGGGCTGGCCGCCGACATCACCCAGCGCGATAGCGTGAGCGCCATGCTGGATCAGGTCATGCTGGCCTACGGCGGTATCGATTCCGTGGCCGTGACCGCCGGCATCTTCGTCGCGCCCGACACGACGGGCCACATCCGCGACAGCCAGTGGGCGCTGACCTTTGCCGTGAACGTGACCGGGCTGTACCTGGTGGCCGACGAGACGGCGGAAATCTGGCAGACGCAGGGCTTGCCGGGCAACCTGGTGCTGACCACCTCGGCCAACGCGGTGGTGGCGAAGGAAGGCAGCCTGGCCTACGACACCAGCAAGGCCGCCGCCAACCACCTGGTGCGCGAACTGGCGATCGAGCTGGCGCCCCTGGTGCGCGTCAACGGGGTGGCCCCGGCCACGGTGGTGCAGGGCAGCGCCATGTTCCCACGCGACCGGGTGATCGCCTCGCTGGCGAAGTATAAGATCCCCTACAGCGAAGACGAGTCGACGGAGGCGCTGCGCGACAAGCTGGCGCAGTTCTACGCCAATCGCACCCTGCTGAAGCGGTCGATCACCCCGGCAGACCAGGCCGAGGCGTTCTTCCTGCTGCTGAGCGACCGCCTCAAGCAAAGCACCGGCCAGATCATCACGGTCGATGGCGGGCAGCGCGAGGCGTTCTTGCGGTAGGACCGGGCGCGGTCAGAGCGCGCCGCCGGGGATGCGCCCGGCGGCGATCGTGGCGCACTGCGCGGCGCTGTAGGGAGCGGTGAACAGGTCCGGGTCGTCGTTGCCCGTGCGGAACAGGGCGCAAATAAAGTTCATCCGGTCGCGGATATCGGCCCAGTTCGCGGCCCTGCTACCGTGCACACCGTCCAGGGTGCGGTCCCACCCGCCCGGCCCGGCCAGGAAGCCGCGCAGTTCGGCGTTCGCCGGCAGCGGCAGCGGCCCCGCGCCCGCGACGCCGGCCCAGGCGGTCACATCCTGGGCGGCGCTCATGGTGCGCCCCCCGACGGTGAAGCGCAACAGCCGCCGGGTGATCAGCCGCCGCGCCGGGCGGGGCATCGCGCCCGCGATATAGGGCTGCAAGCGGATGTGCTCGTGCAGGATGGCGTACAGGTTGCCCAGCAGCAGATGTTCGCGCGCCGCCGCGTGCTCGACGGCGTGCCGGCTGCGGTAATAGTGGGTGAAGGCCCGCACCAGCGGATCCTGGCCGCCCGCCTCGGTGCGACCGGGGCGGAGCGCGGCGAGGAAGCCGGCCAGCCTATCCGCATTGGGCGCGGGCTGCCCATGGAACGTGCCCACGAAGCGGGCGGTCTGGCGGCCAATTTCGTCGAGCACGATGATGTTGCCGCGCAGGATCATCCGGCTGGCCTGGGCGAGTTCCCGCCGGGTCAGGGCCGCCGCGCCCCAACTGCCGAGCAGAGCGGCGAACGGCGCCGCGGCCCGCCCGCGTGGCCCCAGCGCCGCCAGCCCCAGCAGCCCCACCCCCGCCCCGGCCCACCGGGCCAGCGCCGGCAGGTGGGGCACATCTTCTTGCCGGATCGTCGTGCCCGCCTTCTTCGATCCCCAGGTCGCCCACGTATGGAAGTTGGCCCCGGCGGCGGGCGCGAGGGTCGCCCGCAAGGCCAGCGAAAGCTGATAATGGGCCACGGTGATGCGCAGATTGGCGAGCGCCGGATCGGGTGTCGCGATGGCCCGGTCGATCTCGTCCTCCCACCAGGCGTGGTCGAACCACTGCGGCGGGTAGCCGGTACTCAAAATCAATTCCTCCGATCCGGAAAAGGCAAAAACCGAGGGGAGAGGCCGGTGGTTCTGAGGGAACGGGTTTGCCACCCGCGCGGATATATCGGTCCACATAGCGGTACTATTGCCCGGCGCCCGCCAGGGTTACTGGCCGGGCGGGAAGCTGCGGATCTAGCGTAACGTCAAGAACCCGGCGGACACGGCGGCGTCGCGCATATGGCGGATATCGTCATACGTGGCGTCGTCTACCGGCACGAAGCGCTCGACGAAGCCCGCCGCCAACACGGCGCGCAACGCGGGATCCTCCGCCATGCTCAGCAAGGCGGCGCGCATCTGCTCCCGCACATCTGCTGGCAGCCGCGCAGCGGCGACCACCGGCTGGATGGTCGAGGGGCCAAACGTGGCAATCACCCGCAGCCGGGCGGCCAGCGCCGGGTCGTCGCGCAGCGCAATCGCCAGCACCTGCGAGTCGATAGCCGATGCGTCGAATGTGCCCTCGGCCACCCAGCGGATCGACTCCTGGTGCCAGCCGGCGGCCAGCACCGCCCCAAAGTAGCCGCGGATTTCGCCGCGCCGCACCAGTTCGTAGCGCGTCAGGCTGTAGCCGGAATGCGAGTCGGGGTCGTTGTAGGACCAGCGCGCCCCACGCAGGTCGGCAAATGCACGGAAAGGGCTGTCCCGCCGCACGACGACATCCGAAAAGTAGACCGGGCGGCCCTGGTAGCGCGGGCCTTGCAACACGGGCGCGGCCAGCGGCACGACGGCGGGCGGCGCCTGATCCGCCAGATCGACGTAGGGCAAGCCGCAGATGAAGCCGGCATCGACCTCACCGGCGGCAAACGCGCCGAACGACTCACCCACGACGAGGGAGGTCGCGCAGCCGAGGCGCTGCCCCACATGATCGGTGATGGCCTGGTAAACGGGAAACACACTGGGCGCCAGAAAGGTGGCGAAGCGGAGGTGCGGTGTGGTCATACCCCCAGTATAAATGGGCGGGCCGTACCGTCAAGCGCAGAGCACGGGCCGGCCGCCCGGCGGGGTGCTCAGCCGGAAAGATCGATCATTCTGCCGGCGGCGTGAGGACGTGGCGCTCGACCGCAGTGCGCCAGTAGGGCAGCGCCAGGGCCGCGGGATCCAGTGCATGCCCGTAGATCACCGCGCCGGGACGCGGCATGGGGCACGACACGTGGGGCACTTCTTCCGGCCAGGCATCGACCCAGAGGTAAGACTGGCCCACCTGCATCCGCCCGGTCCAGGCCATCGGTAGGCCGGGCAGGTGGGAGCGATGCAGCCGGGTCACGTCCAGCGCCGCGTGCCGCCAGGCGAGCATGCCGCACCACGCGACGTAGACCCAGGTGACACCGGCCACACCCTGCAACGCGGGGTAGGTGATCCGCGCCTGCGGGCCGTACCCCGGCAAAACGAGCCGGGCCGCCCCGGCGCCGGCAGGGCGCCCGCTGCGCGCCTGGCAGGTGTCCCGCCAGCGGGCCGGTTCGGTCCCCTCCGGTAGCTGAATCAAGACCAGGCGATGCAGGAGCGCGCGACGCGTTTTCATGGAGTACTTCTTTCATACACAGGCATAGGCGAGAAGTGTAGCGGCACCGCCACGCGGCAGGAGGCGCTTGTTCGTGCCCGTCGATCCGAATTCCGGCCGTTACAATTAGTACACTGGCTTACCGGCCAACCGGTTACGCGCCCGCCGCCCGGCGCCGTTACCGTCCCGCCATCTCCCGCCGGAGCGTCAGGCGACCGGGCAGAAGCGGTAGATCCGCAGGCGCCAAGCTGATATAATCGCGTGGGTGGGCCGGGCGGGTGCCCGGCCAGGCAGCGCGGATGCCCGCCGGGAAGCACTCGGTGACTTTCGCCCTCCGGCGCCGTCAAAATAAGTACTGGGTTTGACGGCTGTGATATGATGAGCTTGCCGGCGCACACAAGCCGCGCCGCCCAGGAGCGTTGATGGATACCCTACCGCCGGAAGAGCTGGTTGCGCTCTGCCGGAACGCGGCACCCGGCGACTTTCGACCGTTTGAGCGGCTCGTGCGCGTCTATGAGGCACGAGTCTATAGCCTGGCCTTCCGCTTGCTGGGGAATCGGCAGGATGCCGAGGACGCGGCGCAGGAAGTGTTCCTCAAAGTCCATCGCGGCATCCGGACTCTGGAAGAGCCGGCCACGCTGACGAGCTGGATCTATCGCATTACCAGCAACACCTGCCTGGATCTGCTGACCACGCGCAAGCGCCGCCCGCAGACCCAATCGCTCACGGCGGACAACCCGGACAGCGACGAGGAGCCGCGCTATGCGGACGCGCGCACGCTGACGCCGGAGCAAGCCGCGCTGCGGCAGGAGCTATACGCCTGTTTGCAAGCGGCGCTCACCCGGCTGGACCCGTCGGGGCGCGCGGTGCTGATTCTGCGCGATGTCGAGGGTCGCCCATATCAGGAAATTGCCGCCAGCCTCAAGCTGGGGCTGAGTGCAGTGAAGATGCGCATCCACCGGGCGCGGCTGACCTTCCAGCAGATGCTCGACCAGGTGTGTCCCGGCGTGGCGCGCACGGCGCACGGCACCGACGATGTGGGGTCGCCCGCGCACTAGGGCGCTAGAGGAGACTGGCGATGCTGCCGTTAAGCGATGCCGACGCCGCGATCGTGGCCGATATTGTCGACGGAACCCGGAGCGGGCCGGAGTGGGACGCCTGGCTGGCCGCGCGCCCGGAGGCCGCCGCCGAAGTGGCGATTGCCCGGCGGGTGCAAGCCCTCATGCGCGAACTGGCCGCGGCAGCGATCGTGGTCCCGCCCGGCTTTGAAGCGCGGGTGCTGGAGCGCGTCCGCGCCGACAGCACGCTACTGGATCTGCTCGACCTGGGGCTGGGCGCGCTGGGCCGCACGGTGCTGGAACTGCTTACCGCGTTCTTTGGCGTCTTGCCGGCGCCCGCGCCCACCCGCTGACGGGGATCGCTACTGGAGGGGTCATGGATTTCCATGTCGTGATCGACGCACTGACCAAAGTGCTCACGGACATTATCGATTTCATCCCCCGGCTGATCAACGGCCTGATTATCCTCATAATCGGCTACCTGATCGCGTGGCTGGTGCGCGGGTTGCTGCGCGTCGTGCTGCGCAGCGCGAAGTTTGACCCGCTGGTCGAGCGCACGGGCATCACCGGGACGCTGCGCGGGCTGGGCGTGCGCACGCCCCTATCGCAGATCGTGGTCCAGACCGTGTTTGTCCTCCTCCTGCTCTCCTTCCTGATCACGTCAACCCGCTTGATGGGCCTGGAGGCCGTGGCCCGCGTCCTCGAACAGGTGCTGACTTTCCTGCCCAACCTCATCGCCGCGCTGGTCGTCTTCTTGTTGGGCGGCATCGTCGCCAAGTTCGTCGGCGACATGATCGCGCGTGTGGGCACGGAGGCGAACCTGGGTTACGCCGGGCGCGTGGGACGGTTGGTCCAGTATCTGATCAGCGTGTTTGTGGTGGTGATCGCGCTGGGGGTGCTGGGGCTGGACACCGGCATCCTGGTGACGGCGCTCACCATCGGCATCGCCGCGTTCGGGCTGGCGCTGGGCTTGGCGCTGGGCCTGGGCGCGCGCAACACGGTGCAGCATATCCTCGCCGGCTACTACACCCGGCAGCGCTTCGCGGTGGGCCGTCCCATTGTGTTCAACCAGGCGCGCGGCGAAATCAGCAGCATCGGCAGCGTCAACACGGTCGTCGCGACGGCGGACGGCGACCTGGTGATCCCCAATGCCCTGCTGATCGAATCGGTCGTCCAGGCGCCACGCCCCGTCGAACCGCCGCCCCCGCCGCAGCCGTAGCTACACCGCGCGCCGGCGCTTGCAGGCGCGCCCCCATACTCACGGGCAGCCGCGCCCCATCCGCCCGGCCACAAGCAATCCGTGGCCGGGATTCTGCAGG
>DASSGZ010000125.1:0-15346 GCA_035693165.1 Chloroflexia bacterium
CGGGTAAACCCGATCGACCCCGCCCCGATCATCGCAATCTTCAACGCCATCAAGTGTCCCTTTCGCCGGTGGTCAGTGGTCAGTTAGACGAATGCTCCGGCGCGCCCGGTCTTGTCACTCTGAGCGCAGCGAAGAGTCTCGCCGCGTCGCCCCCGTGTCACTCTGAGCGCAGCGAAGAGTCTCGCCTGTGGGGCGTGTCCTGCCCAGTCAACGAATCAAACGCGCGAGACGGTTTGCGAGTAGCGGCCTGTTCGCGCCGGATGTGGGGCGACAATTCGCCCGGCTGCTGATACTATGATACCACGCCCCCGCCAGATTGCCCGAATCCGGGGCGGGCCGATCTCGGCAAAGGCGCGAAGGTCATTCACATTAACTGTGATCTTCGCGCTCTTCGTTGCTTCGCGCTGCCTTTGGCGCCGTGTGCCGCGGGCGGCGGTGGGGTGCCGGATCGGCGGCTGCGTCCGGCGTCTCCTCCGCGGTCCACTCCAGCAGGTTCGTCTCGACGACCGGCTGCGCGGGGTCTTTGGGCACACGCAGGGTCTTGATTTCGCACGGCCCGAACGTCGTCTCGATGACGCGATCCCAGGGCGGCAGGCGCAGCGTGCCCGCTGTGCCCACTTTCGCCGTCTCGTAGCAGCGGATGATCAGGTCGTCGCTGTCCTCGGCGCGCTTGACGGCGCTGACCACGATGTTGTCCTGGTCCACGCTCAGGTAGGAGGCCACCTGCGGCAGCTTGCCCTGCGCATGATACGTCTCGATAATCGCCGTGGGCGGCTGGTTCAGTTCGGCGGCGCGGCGCACGGTGCCCGCGGTTTCCCAGCTACCGGGGTGGGGCAGCAGCACATAGGCGAAGTGTTGCACCCCCTGGTCGATGAACGTGTACTGGCCCTCCGGGTCAGGCACGAACGGGTCGTGATGGGCGTAGATCGGGCTGCGCAGCACCGTCATGCCCAGGATCTTGTTGTTCACGTCGAAGCTGTATTTGCTGTCGTTGAGCAGGCTCAAGCCGTAGAGTTCCTCGCTGTTGCGCACCACGCCCGATACGTCGAGCCAGCTCTGGCCCGGCTCCTCCTCACCGTTGACCGGGCGCTGGATGTGCCCATACGGGATCTCGTAGGTGGCGCGCATGAAGTTGAGATTGAGCGGGAATTGCAGCTTCAGCAACTGGAACCGCTCGTTCCAATCCACCATCGCCCGCACCTCGATCTGCGGCAGGTCGCGGTACATGGCGAAGTCCTGGATCAGTTGCGACGAGCCATAGGTGCTGAGCACGCGGATAATCGCCTTGACCGGCCCGTTGGCGACGAGCTTGACGCCGGTGGCCCGGAACTCTCCGGCCACGTTGTCGAAGCGCAGGACGTTGTGGCTCCAGGTGTCGCTGGGATCGTTCATGACCACGGGGCGCGCGCCGGGGGCGCGGAGCAGGTCCACGCCGCGCTGCTTGTCGGTGAGGCTGCGGATATAGCCCGTCTCCGGGTCGAACTCCAGCTTGAACCACGCGTTCTCCATCGCGGTATCGCTCGCCTGGAGGGCGGCGGGGCCGGCGGGCGATTCGGCGCCGGGCGGGGTTTCGGGCGCGGGGCGCAACACCACGCGGTAGACGCGATAGCCCAGCGGCGGCAGATCGGCGACGAAGCTGAGCCGGCTGCGCCCGCCCGCCGTGGCCGCCGACTGCACCGTTTGCACCGCGGTGGGCTGGTCCGCGTCGTCGAGCAGCGTGCTGCCCTCGGCCAGCCGCCCCCACTCCAACTCCACGTTAACCTTGCTCTGCCAGGCGTGCGGGTTGAAGACGACGATGGGCTTCATGCCGTCCTCCGGCGCGATGTCGATCTGCCAGGAGATCGACTGCATGGCGTGGTTGGCGGCGCGCGCCGCGATGGACAGGGCTTCGCCGAAGTTGTCGCGGGCATCCTCATAGGCCGCCTCGATGCTGGTGCCGGCCAGGATGTCGTGGAACTGGTTGAACAGCACCAGCTTCCAGGCGTGGGCGAAGTCGGCGGGGTAGGCCAGGCCGGTGAGCCAGTGGGCCAGGCCGGCCCATTTCTCGGCGGCCAGCAGCGCGTTTTCGGCCCGGCGGTTCCAGCGCTTCACCCCGGAGTGCGCGGCATAGCAGCCGCTGGCATGGTGCTGCAAATCGGTGTGTACGACCGGGATGGGCAGGTCGCCGGCGGCACGCACATGGTCGAAGAAGGCGTTGGGGCCGCTCAGCACCAGCCGCGGCAGGTCCGGGGCCTCGTTCAACCGCCGGATACATTCCAGGTTCTCCTTGGTCGGGCCGCCGCCGTGGTTGCCCACGCCGTAGAAGCACAGGCCCTCGGTGAACGGCGCCTTGATCTCCTGGGCGCAGCGCCGGATGTGTGTCTCGATGTCCTTGCCGGGCGAGGCGTATTCATAGGGGATGCGGTAGGTCAGCACGCGCGAGCCGTCGTCGGCCTCCCACCAGAACAGCGGCCCGGCCAGCCCCATTTCCTGCGGCGACGGGCGCATGAAGATATAGGCGTCCATGCCGCTCTTGCGCAGGATCTGCGGCAACATGCCGTGGTGCCCGAAGCTGTCCACGTTGTAGCCGGTGCGCGCCGTCACGCCCAGCTTCTCCTGGAAATAGCGCTGGCCGTACAGCCCCTGGCGCACGAACGACTCGCCGGAGGGCAAATTGCAGTCGGGCTGGATCCACCAGCCGCCGCAGATCTGCCAGCGACCCTCGGCCACGCGGGCCTGGATTTCGGCGAACATCTCCGGGTCGTTGTGCTCCACCCACTCGTAGATGGCGGCGGAACTGGAGGTGAAGATGAAGTCCGGGTACTCGCGCAGGCGGTCCAGCGCCGAGCGGAAGGTGGCTTTGGCCTCCTGGAAGCCCTCCTGCCACTGCCAGAGCCACACGGGATCGAGGTGGGCGTTGCCGATCATGTGCAGTGTTTTCGTTTTCAACCTGGGATCCTCCGTAGGCAGATGTGATTGGCGAGTACAGGTTCAAGTGACCTTTTGGGTGTAGCGGCGCGATTTATCGCGCCCTTACTCGTTGGGCTTTAGCGGCTGCTGTCCCTTTGGGTGTAGCGGCGCGATTTATCGCGCCCGTACTCGTTGGGCTTTAGCGTGCGCTGTCCCAACAGGTTCTGGGAACCTGCGCCAGGCCGATTGTGCCGTTGCTGAGGCATCCGCCAGATCTGTGCCGCCCTGTGCGGCGGGCGCGAAGATCGCCCCTAATCGGCGGCGAACTCGGCCCGCAGCGCGGGGTACAGGCGCCGGTAGCGCCGGTAGACTGCGTCATAGGCGGCGACCTGGGCCGGGGCGGGGGCCGTGCGCGCGCCCAGCGGCACGGCGCGCGCCGCATCGGCGGCGGTAGCGAACGCTCCGGCGCCCACGGCGGCCAGCAACGCCGCGCCGTAGGCCGCGCCGTGGTCGGCGGCGGTGGCGCACACCGGCAGCTCGAACACATCGCGCTGGATCTGCCGCCAGAGCGGGCTGCGCGCCCCGCCGCCCGCCACCCGCATCTCCGCCGGTGCGATGCCCAACGCGCGGAACACCTCCAACCCGTCGCGCAGAGCGAACACCACGCCCTCCATCACCGCGCGCACCAGGTGGGCGCGGGTGTGGTCGCTCCGCAGCCCGAAGAACACGCCGCGCGCCTGTGGGTCCATGTGCGGCGTGCGCTCGCCCTGGAGATAGGGCAGGAAGATCAGCCCATCCGCGCCCGCGGGGATGGGCGCCGCTTCCGCGGTCAGAGCGTCATACTCAGGCGGCGGGTCGCCGGGCGGGGTGAGGATGGCGCGCAGCCAGCGCAGCGCGAGGCCCCCCGCCAGGATGGCGCCCATCACGTGCCAGCGGTCGGGCACCACGTGGCACAGGCTGTGGATGCGGCCCTGCGGATCGATCACCGGGCGGGCGGTCACGGCAAAAACCTGACCGGAGGTGCCAATGGAGGTCAGCACCGCGCCCGCGCTGTCCGCATCCCCCACCAGCCCCAGGCCGAAGGCGCTGCACTCGGCGTCGCCGCCGCCCGCCACCACCGGCGTCCCGGCGCGCAGGCCCGTCGCCGCCGCCGCTTCGCCCGTGATCGCTCCCATCCCGGCGGCGGACTCATGGACCGGCGGCAGGAGGCCGGGCGCGATGTCGCAAGCGGCCAGTAGGGCGGGTGACCAGTCGCGCCGCGCCAGGTCGAACAGCAATGTGGTCGAGGCGTCCGATACGTCGGTCGCATAGCCGCCGGTCAGGCGCAGGCGCAGAGAGTCCTTGGGCAAGAGGATGTGGCGCGTGCGGGCGTAGATCTCCGGCTCGTGTTGCCGCACCCAGAGCACTTTCGGCGCGGTAAAGCCGGTATTCGCCGCGTTGCCGGTGATGCCGATCAGCGTGTCGCGGGGCACCCGTTCCGCGATCTGGCCCACCTGGACCGCCGTCCGGGCGTCGGCCCAGATCAGGCAGGGGCGCAGGACCGCGCCCGCCCCGTCGAGGAACACGGCGCCGTGCATCTGCCCCGACAGGCCCACGGCGGCGATGCTGTGCGGGTCCACGCCGCCGGGCGCGAACAGGTCACGGCAGGCCGCCCCCAGCGCCGCCCACCACGCGGCCGGGTCTTGCTCGGCCCAGCCGGGCCGGGGCACCCGCCACGGCACCGGCGCCCCGGCAGCCGCCACGGCGGCGCCCGCCGCGTCGATCACCTGGAGTTTGAGGAACGACGTGCCCAGGTCGATGCCCAGGAAGTGGGTGGTTGGCATGGTGTGGTTCTGACCCTGGTATAGCGGGCCGGGTGCAAACCGCCCCTACAGCGCGAATGTATGATAGGGTAGGGGCTGCACGATGTATGCCCATGGTCAGAGCGGAACCGGCACCATGAAGTATTTTTCTCGCGCAAAGTTGCTTGATATGCACGGCACGATGGGCTGGATATGCGTTGCAAGGAGGCGTCAAATACTCCATATTTCAATGATCTCTGCGTTCTCCGCGTCTCGGCGGTGAATCAATCCGAGGATCAGGCTATATGATGTTGCGCCGGGCGAACCGCTCTGCTATACTAGCGCCGCTACCCAACTTACCGGAGTACTGACGGGCACCGCCGCCCGTGTGCCGGGGCGGGCCAGGAGCCGCCGGCCCAGTCCGTGAAATTCTTCCACCCAGCGGGGCTATTCGGCCTGCCGGGCCGAGGTCCTGCCGCCGCCCCACAGGAGGCCGCTATGGATCTGGCTGAAGTCGTCCGCACTGCCGCCGACCAGCACGTCGAGTTTATCCGCTTCGAGCAAAGCGATACCCATGGCATCGCCCGCTCGAAGCTGGTGCCCCTGGCCCACGTCGAGCACTTTGGCCGCGACGGGCTGAACTTCTTGCTGGGCCAGTTGGGCTTCGACGTGCAGGCCGGGGTTGCGCCCGGCACCGGCTACCTGGAGGAACTCGGCTTCCCCGACAGCCGCATCTTCCCCGACCCGGAGACCTACCGGGTGCTGCCCTGGCTGGACGCCACCGCCCGGCTGATCTGTGAGCCGCGCTTCTACGACGGGCGGCCCGCCGCCGCCGCGCCCCGCTATGTGGCGCGGATGCAACTGGAGGCGCTCGCCGCGCTGGGCTACCGCCTGCGGTCCGGCTACGAGTACGAGTTTTATCTGCAGGACGCCGCCACCCAGGCCGCGCCGTACCCCGGCATCCAGATTTTTGCCACGCTGCGCAACGAGTTTGACGGCAGCTTCATCCGCCAGGTGATCCGCGACCTGCGTGCCGTGGATGTGGACGTGATCACGGCCAACGCCGAATACGGGCCGGGCCAGCAGGAGATCAACTTCGCGCCCAACTGGGGCATCGCCGCGGCGGACGCCGCCTTCTCGTTCAAGCAGGGTGTGAAGGAGATCGCGCTGCAACACGGCTACGTCGCCTCGTTCATGACCAAGCCGTATGCCGACCAGAGCGCCAGCGGCTGCCATTACCACCAGGGCCTGTACCGCGTGGACGGCGGCGCCAACGCCTTCGACGACCCGCAGGCGCCCGACGGTCTCTCCCGCGTGGCCCACCAGTTCATCGCCGGGCAGTTGGCCCACGCCCCCGCGCTGACCGCGCTCTATTCCCCGACCATCAACTGTGCCAAGCGCTACAAGCTCTACTCGTTCGCGCCGGTGAACGCGACCTGGGGCCTGGAAAACCGCACGGTAGGCATCCGGGTGAAGGGCATCCGCGGCGAGAACACCCACCTAGAGAACCGCATGCCATCCGGCGCCTGCAATCCCTACCTGGTCATGGCCGGGTCCATCGCGGCGGGCATCGACGGCATCCGGCGCGAGTTGGAGCCGCCCGCGCCGGTGGCCGGGATGGCCTACGGCCTGGAGGGCGTGACCGATCTACCGGTCAGCCTGGAGGCCGCGCTGAGCGCGCTCGAAGCCGACGAGGTGCTGCGGAGCGCGCTGGGCGAGGAGTTCGTCAAGCTGTTCGTGGCCGTCAAGCGGCACGAGATCGGCAAAGCCCGCGGCGCGCTCGCGACGTTCGACGCCCCCGACTTCCGCGACACGGTGGCCGGCTGGGAGCGGGCCGAACTCTTCGAGTTCCTCTAACCGGCCATGGCTACCGTTCCCGCTGCGCCGTTGCTGGAGGTCGAGGGGCTGGCAAAAGCCTTTGCCGGGGTGCTGGCCCTGCACGACTATGCCCTGCGCCTGGAACCACTGGTGATCCACGGCGTGATCGGCCCCAACGGCGCGGGCAAAACCACCCTGTTCAACCTGCTGACCGGCTTCCTGGTGCCCACGGCGGGCCGGATCCGTCTGCAGGGGCGCGACATCACCGGGCGCCCGGCGGCGGAGATCGCCCGCCTGGGCATCGCGCGCACCTTCCAGAACATCCGCCTGTTCGGGCAACTGCCCGTGGTGGAGAACGTGAAGGCGGCGCTGCAAAGCCAGGTGCCCCGCTCGCTGGTCGGCACGCTGCTGTCCACACCGGCGTTCCTGCGCAGCGAGCGCGAGTTGGAGCAGCGGTCGGTGGCGCTGCTGGAGCGCGTCGGCCTGGCCGCCCAGCGCGACCGGCTGGCGCGCACGCTGTCCTATGGCGACCAGCGCCGCCTGGAGATCGCCCGCGCCGTGGCCCTCAACCCGAAGATCCTGCTGCTGGACGAGCCGAACGCCGGGATGCACCCCGGCGAGACGGCGGATCTGCTGGCGCTGATCCGCGGCCTGCGCGACGACCTGGGCATCACCATCATCCTGGTAGCGCACGACATCCCGCTGGTCATGGGCCTGTGCGACCGCATCCAGGTGCTGAACTACGGCGAGTTGATCGCCGAAGGCGACCCGGCCACGGTGCGCAACAACCCCGACGTGATCGCGGCCTATCTGGGCGAGGCCGATTATGCTTGACCTCTTCCCTGTCACTCTGAGCGGAGCGAAGAGTCTCGGCGGCGGGGAGACGAGATTCTTCGCTGCGCTCAGAATGACAAATATGGCTGGAAAGACGGCTGATTATGCTTGAGGTGCGCGATCTCCACGTCAACTACGGCAGCATCCGCGCGCTGAGCGGCGTGTCGCTGGAAGTGCAGCCGGGCGAACTGGTGGCGCTGATCGGCTCGAACGGCGCGGGCAAATCTACCACGCTGAAGACGATCTCCGGCCTGCTGCGCCCGCGCCAGGGCGCGATCCGCTGGCAGGGGCAGGACATCACGCGGGCGCCGTCGGACCGCATCGTGGCGCTGGGCATCTCGCACTGCCCGGAGGGGCGGCGCATCTTCGGGCGGTTGAGCGTGCGCGAGAACCTGCGGCTGGGCGCCGTGGCCCGCGCCGGGCGCGAGATCGAGGCCGACCTGGAATGGATCTACGGCCTGTTCCCGCTGTTGAAGCAGCGGTTGCAGCAGGCGGGCGGCACGCTCTCGGGCGGCGAGCAGCAGATGCTGGCGATCGGGCGCGCGCTGATGAGCCGCCCCCGGCTGCTGTTGCTCGACGAGCCGTCGCTGGGCCTGGCCCCGCTCATGGTCAAGCACATCTTCGCGGTGATCGCCGAACTGAAGCGCCAGGGCACGACGATGCTGCTGGTCGAGCAGAACATCCACCACGCCCTGGCCGTGGCCGACCGGGCCTATGTGCTGGAGACCGGGCGGGTCACGCTCAGCGGTCCCGCGGCGGAACTGCAACACAACCGCCAGGTGGAGCAGTCGTACCTGGGAAGGTAAGCAATGCACCAAGCACTTGTCATTCTGAACACTTGTCATTCTGAGCGCAGCGAAGAATCCCGTCTCGTGGAGACTCTTCGCTGGGCTCAGAGGGACAAGAGAGCAACAGAATTGTCATTCTGAGCGCAGCGAAGAATCTCGTCTCGTTGGGAGACACGACGAGACTCTGAGCGCAGCGAAGAGTGACAAGTACGGCGTGAAGGACCGGTAGGGGCATGAACTTCGTCTACTACGTCATCCAGCAGGTGATCAACGCGCTGAGCATCGGCAGCCTGTACGCGCTCATGGCGGTGGGGTTGGCGATGGTCTTCGGCATCCTGCGGCTGATCAACTTCGCCCATGGCGACCTGATGATGATCGCCGCCTACATCGCCGCCTTCGCGCTGTTCGCCGGACTGCCCTTGCCGGTGGTCGTGGGGCTGATGATCGCCGGGACGGTGCTGGTGGGCCTGCTGATGGAGCGCGTGGCCTACCGGCCCATCCGCGGCGCGCCCGATGTCGCCATGCTGCTGACCTCGTTCGCCGTGGGCCAGATCCTGCAAAACGGCACGCTGCTGAGCACCCGCCTGGTGGGCCGGCCCATCCAGATCGCCTTTCCCGCGCCCGACGTGCTGAGCGGCGTGTTGACCTTCGGCCAGATCACCGTGTCGCGGCTCAACATCGTCAGCCTGGTGACCGGGCTGGTGCTGCTGGTGGGCCTCTCGCTGTTCGTCACGCGCACGACGCTCGGCCTGTCGATGCGCGCGGCGGCGGAGGACTTGCAGGCGGCCCGGCTGATGGGCATCAACATCAACCGCGTGGTGGCGACGGCTTTCGCCATCGGGTCGGGGCTGGCCGCCGTGGCCGGGCTGCTGTTCGCGGTGCAGGCCGGGCAGATCAACCCCTACATGGGCTTTACGCCGGTGCTCAAGGCGTTCATCGCCGCGGTCATCGGCGGGTTCGGCAGCATCGCCGGGGCCGTCGTCGGCGGCTATGCGCTGGGCGCGCTGGAGGTGCTGCTGACGGCGTTGCCCGGCATCGGCGACATCCTGCCGCCGGGCATGGTCTCGCCCGAAACGCGCACCTTCCTGCGCCAGTGGCTGCCCAGTTCGCTGACCGGCTACCGCGACGCCTTCGTGTTCGTGGCGCTGATCCTCATGCTGCGCTTCCGCCCCAACGGCATCCTGGGGCGGCGCGACCGGGAGGACGAGCGATGAGCGATCCGCGCCGGTTGCTGGGCCCGCTGGCCGCCATCGTCGTGCTGGCCGCCGTGCTGGCGCTGCTCGAAGTGTCGGGCCAGGCGTTCTGGCAGGGGCTGTTCGTCAACATCGGCATCTTCATCATCCTGGTGGTCAGCCTGAACCTGTCGAGCGGCTTCACCGGCGTCTTCTCGCTCGGCCACATCGGTTTCATGGCGCTCGGCGCCTATACGTCGGCCATCCTGACCCTGCCGCTGCGCGAAAAGCAGAGCTACCTGCCCAACCTGCCCGGCTGGCTGGCGGGCGTCCACCTGGACGGCACCATCGGCGGCTTCCCCATCGGCTTCCTGGTCGCCACGCTGATCGCCGGGGTGCTGGTCGCCGCCGTCGCCTGGGTCGTCGGCCTCGTGCTGATGCGCCTGTCGGGCCACTTTGTCGCCGTCGCCACGCTGGGCTTCCTGGTCATCGTGCGCGTGATCCTGTTCAACGCCGACAACTTCACGCGCGGCTCGCGCACCTTCTCCAACGTCACCGCCTACACGAACCTGTGGTGGGTGTGGGCCTGGGCGCTGATCACACTGTACGTGGTCTGGCGGCTCAAGTTCTCGCCCTATGGCCGGGCCATGTTCGCGCAGCGCGAGGACCGGCAGGCGGCGCAGGCCATCGGCATCGCGGTGCTGGGGCCGCGGCTGCTGGCCTTCGTGGTCAGCGCGTTCTTCACCGCCGTCGCGGGCAGCCTCTACGCCCATTTCATCACCTCGTTCTCGCCGACGGTGTTCTACTTCGACCTCACGTTTCGGGTGATCACCATGCTGGTCGTGGGCGGGCTGGGGTCGGTCAGCGGGTCGGTGCTCGGCGTGGTGTTGATCACCGTGCTGGCCGAGGGCCTGCGCCGCGTGGAGGATGCGACCGAGTATTACGGCTTGAGCCAGATCGTGCTGGCCGTGATCTTCATCCTGATTATGATTTTCCGGCGCGAGGGCTTGCTCGGCCAGCGCGAAATCGCCCTCGACAGCCTGTTCGTGAAGGGAGGGAAACCGGCGCCAATCGATCATGCCGACAGCACAGGCTAGAAGCACCAGGGCACCTATGCGCGCGGGCCGGCAGATGGCGCGGCCCGGCGCTCAGCTAAAGGAGGAAGGGACGATGAAACTTCGATTATTGCTCGTATTCTGGGTGATGGCGCTGCTGCTCAGCGCGTGCGGTGGCGAAACCGCGACCCCGACGGCCGTCACCGGCGGTGCGGCGGCCGGTGCGACCGATACGCCGGCAGCCGGCGGGGCCTCCGGCTCCGTGCTCACCGGCAGCGAGCCGATTAAGGTCGGCGGCGGCTTCGCCCTGACCGGCGATGAGTCCTCGCTCGACCTGCCCGCGGCCAACGGGGCGAAGCTGGCCGCCAAGGAGATCAACGCGGCGGACGGCGTGCTGGGCCACCAGATCGATCTGATTATCCACGATACTCAGTATAAGATGGACCTCACGGCGCAGGTCGCCAAGCAGTTCGTCGAGCAGGACAAGGTCGTCGGCGTGATCGGCTTCACCGACACCGACTCGGTGCTGGCCGCCGGGCCGACCATCCAGAAGGCCGGGCTGCCGTTCATCACCGCGGGGGCCACCTCGCCCAAGATCCCCACCCAGGTGGGCGATAAGATGTTCCTGGCCTGCTTCGGCGACAACGTGCAGGCGGCAGCGGGCGCCGAATACGCCTTCAAGAACTTCGGCAAGACGGCCTACCTGCTGGAGGATAAGGGCGTCGAGTACACCACCCTGCTGGCGGCCTACTTCAAGGCGCGCTTCACCGAACTGGGCGGCACCATCGTGCTCGAAGACCAGTACGACGACAAGGCCACCGATTTCTCGGCTCAGGCCACCAAGCTGAAGGCGCTGGCCCAGCAGCCCGACTTCTACTATATCGCCGCGATGCCCTATAACGTCGGTCCGGTGGTCAAGCAGTTCCGCGACGTGGGCCTGAACGCGCCCATCGTCGGCGGCGACGGCTACGACACGCCCGACCTGGTGAGCACGGCGGGCAAGGCGGCGGAAAACGTCTTCTTCAGCACGCACGCGCTCATGGACGCCCAGGGCGGCACCGACGGCATCAAGAAGTTCATCGCCGCCTACAAGTCCGAGTACGGCCACGACCCGGAGAACGCCTTCGCGGCGCTGGGCTACGATGCCATGTACCTGTTCGCCGACGCGCTCAAGCGTGCCGGGTCCACCGACCCGAACGCCATCACCCAGGCGATCAAGGCCACGAAGAACTTCCCCGGCATCACCGGCTCGATCTCGTTCAGCGCCGACTCGAACGTGCCGCAGAAGGGCGTGACCATCATCGCGATCAAGGACGGCAAGTTCACCCTCGGCGCCGAAGTGGTGCCCGAGAAAGTGCCCGCACCTTAGCGAGTGCTGAGGGCTGAGGGCTGAGTGCGAAGACCCGTCATTCTGAGCGCAGCGAAGAATCTCCGTCGCGTTGCGGCAAAAGACGAGACTCTTCGCTGCGCTCAGAGTGACAACGGCCAGGGGAATTGTCATTCTGAGCGCAGCGAAGAATCTCCGTCTCGTGGGGAGACAAGTAGAGACCCTTGAAAGGAGGCGCGGCCCTGCCGGCAGGCGCCGGCTTGCGGGCGGGGCCGCGAACATGGCGTGATTACACCCGATACGATTGTGCAGCACGCGGGCGATGCCGGGGTGCGGCTGGTCCGCTTTCTGTATTGTGATAACGGCGGCATTATCCGCGGCAAGACCACGGCCCTGAGCGGGCTGGAAGGCCGGCTGAACGACGGCATCGGCCTGACCCTGGCGATGATGGCGATGAACAGCCTCGACCAGTTGCAGGCGGTGGACGGCATGGGGCCGGTCGGCGAGATCCGGCTGGTGCCCGACCCCGAAAGCTGGGCCGTGCTGCCCTACGTGCCGCACAGCGCCGCCCTGTCGTGCGACATGCTGACGGGCGACCGCACGCCGTGGGCCGCGTGCCCGCGCTCGTTCCTCAAGCGGGTGCGCGCGCAGGCGGCGGAACAGGGCTTGCACCTGCTGGCGTCGCTGGAAGCCGAGTTCTCGCTGGCAACTCGCGACCCCGACGGGCGCTACGTGCCCTTCGACACCGCGCTCTGCTTCTCGTCCATCGGCATGACCGAGGCCGCGGCGTTCGCCGACGACCTGGTGGCCGCGCTGGAGGCGCAGGGGATCACGGTCGAGCAGTACTATCCCGAACTGGGGCACGGCCAGCACGAGATCTCCATCCGGCACACCGAAGTGCTGCACGCGGCGGACAACCACATCAAGCTGCGCGAGACGCTGCGCGGGGTGGCCGCGCAACACGGCCTCTACGCGTCGCTGGCGCCCAAGCCCTGGCCCGACCAGGCAGGCAACGGCGCCCACGTCCACTTCAGCCTGTGGGACGCCGACGGGCACAACGTGTTCTACGACCGCAGCGCGCCCGACGGCCTCTCCACCGTGGGGCGGCAGTTCATCGCGGGCGTGCTCGACCACTTGCCCGCGCTGGTGGCGCTGACCTGCCCCAGCGTCAACTCCTACCGGCGGCTGCAACCGCAGTCGTGGAGCAGCGCCTTCACCGCCTGGGGCCACGACAACCGCGAGGCGGCGGTGCGCGTGGCCTCGCCCTTCTGGAGCGACGTGGAGGGATCGACCAACCTGGAACTCAAGTCGGTCGATAGCTCGTGCAACCCGTACATCGCGCTGGGCGGGCTGCTGCTCGCGGGCCTCGACGGCATGGCGCGCAAGCTCGACCCGGCGCCGTCCACGGAGGTGGACCCGGCCAGCCTGACCGACGACGAGCGGGCGGCGAACGGCGTGCGCCGCTTGCCCGACAGCCTGGACGCCGCGCTCGACAACCTGGAGGGCGACGCCCTGCTGATGGGCGCGCTCGGCGACCTGCTGGGCCGCTCGTACCTGGCCGTGCGCCGCTCGGAGGCGCGCGCTTATGAGGGCATGGACGAGCAGGCGCAGTTCCAGTCCCACTTCTACAAGTATTGATGCTTATGGATCTCTCTACAATCCCGATCCTGGATCACCACTGCCACCCGGTGCGCCGGCTCGATCCGGCGCTGCCGGCGCTGGAGTTCCGCCGCTTCTTCGCCGAGACGACCGACCCCGAGATGGCGCCGCATATCGCGCACACGGTCTTCTACAGCCGCATGGTGCGCGACGTGGCGGCGGTGTTCGGCTGCGACCCAACCGAGGACGCGCTGCTGGCCTTCAAGGCGGCCACTCCGCCGGAGGAGTACGCCCGGCGGCTGTTCGACGCGGGGAACTTCCAGGTGTTCCTGCTCGATATGGGCTTCCGCAGCCCCGACAGCTATGACGTGGCGGGCATGGCCGCGTTGACCGGGCGGCCCACGGCACCGATCCTGCGCCTCGAAACGCGCATGGAAGAGCTGATCGCGACGGAGCCGACCCTGCGCCGGATCGAGGAGTCCCTGCGTGCGACGGTCCGCACGGCGCGGGAGCAGGGCATCGTCGGCCTCAAGAGCATCGCCGCCTACCGCGGCGGGCTGCACGTCGCGCCGCGCACCTACGACGAGGCGGCGGCGGCGCTGCCCGCCTTGCAGGAGACAGCCCGGCGCTACGGGCGCGTGCGCCTCAGCGACCGCGCCGTGCTCGACTACCTGCTGCGGGCGGCGCTGGAGGAGGCCGCGGCCCTGGCCCTGCCGGTGCAGTTCCACGTGGCCTTCGGCGACGACGATGTGGACCTGCGCACCGGCAACCCGTTGCAGTTGCGCGCGCTGCTGACCGACCCAACGTTCCGCGGCGTGCCCTTCGTGCTGCTGCACTGCTATCCGTATGGGCGCGAGGCGGGCTACCTGGCCGCGCTCTACGCGCACGTCTACGTCGATGTGTCGCTGGCCGTGCCGCTGACGGCGCACGGCTGCGCGGCGCGGTTCTCGGAGGCGCTGGAACTGGCGCCCATCTCGAAAGTGCTTTTCGCGACGGACGCCCACAGCACGCCCGAGTTGTTCTACGCGGGCGCCCTGCACGGCCGCCAGGGCCTGGCCCGGACTCTGGCCGCGCTCGTCGCCGACCACATGCTCACCGCCGCCCAAGCCGAAGCCGCCGCCGAGGCGATCCTGTGGCGCAACGCGGCGGAGGTGTACCAGTACACGGCGGGGTAGGCGCGGCTCGCGACGCCTGTTGTGCCCGGATACCCGCCGTGGCGATGCATCGCGGTGGGGCGGCAGGCGCGATCAATCGCGCCGCTACGAACGCCGATAAATCCGTAGCGGCGCCATTTATGGCGCCTGCCTCCTTACCTCGATGTCGCCTATTGGCGCGCGATCCCGGCATCCTGGTGGGGCGGCGGGCGCGATGTGCTACGCACCGCTACACGATCAATCGCGCCGCTACGCATATCGATTCATCAGGAATAAGGCAGGGCCGGATCTTGGATCCGGCCCTGCTGATTCTCATGGGCGGGCCGGTTTCAAACCGGCCCCTACAAATACGATCTCGGCCGATTCAGGTCAGCACCTTACTCGCCCGGCTCCGGCGCCTTCTGTGTGGGGTGCGGCTGTATGTCCACGCTTTCCGGATGCCATTTCACCCCGGCTTCCGACCCCATCGCGACAGCTTGCTCTACCAGCCTGTCCGTGTTGAGCCGGGCTGTCCCATCGTCCTGATCTACGAGTAGGGCGGTGGTCACAGGCACACTGACGTAGGCGTATTCCACCGTAACACGCTGGAGCCGCAAGGAAATCGAGTAGGTCTCCATTGTTCCTCCTTAGATTACTGCGCCGGGACCAGGCGCACCGTCACGATCTGGAACGGCTTGACATAAAGCGAGACGCTTTGCCCTTCGACGGACAGTGCCTCCTGGTTGGCTTCCAGCAGGTTGGTGATGTGCGCTTCCTTGAGGGGGAAGCCCGCGTGCAGCGTGGCCGGGCCGCGTGAGCGGTTGCACTCGTAGAAGCGCACGATGACGCCGTGGCCGTCCTCGGCCTGCTTGATCGTCTCGATGATGAGGTTGTCGGGCAGGGTGACGAGGGGCGCGGGCGCCGACACGGACGCCGCCGGGCCGCCGCCC
>DASSGZ010000126.1:0-4019 GCA_035693165.1 Chloroflexia bacterium
GCTGCTGCCCTGGCTGTTCTATCTCTACCTGCCCCTGCGGGCGACGACCACGCCCTGGTATACCAACACCTGGGCCAACTTCAGCGCCGAAGTCGGCGGGGCGAGTGCCTGGCCGGTCATCCTCGACACCATCAAGCGCCCGCTGCTGCCGCGCGTGGGCCTGGTCTGGGGCCAGGTCTTCCCCCGGCTGGTCGGCCTGGGTACGGCGGGGCTGGCGGGTGCGGGCCTGGTGCTCTGGGCGCGGCTGCCGCGGGCGGCGCGGCGGCCCGGCCTCACCGCGCCGGTGGTTCTGCTCTACGGCCTCGGCTTCCTGACCATCTGCGGCGTGATGGTCGTCTACGACGTGGACGTGATCGGCGATTACCTCGCGCTGGCCGTGCTGCTCGCGGCGACCTGGGCCGGGGTGGCCGCGGGGTGGCTGCTGGCCGCCGTGCGCGATGTCCCCCGCTTGCAATGGCGCGGCCTGCCCGCGGGCGTGCTGGTGGCCGGGTTGGTGCTGCTGGCGCTGCCCGCCGCGCAGGTGCGCGCCAACTACGCCGCCGCCGATTTCAGCCGGCTGGACGAGCGCGCGCTGTGGGACACGCTCGCCGCCGCGGACGGCACGCCCCAGACCCTGCCGAAGGACGCCATCCTCATCGGCGGCTGGGCGCACTACAACGAGTTGCGCTACCGGCAGACTGTCGAAGGCTGGCGGCCTGACCTGGTGCCGGTGGTGCTGGACGATCTGGTCGCCGGGGGCCACCTGAACCTGATCGACGAGTGGCTGGCCCAGGGGCGCGGCGTCTTCCTGGTCGATCCCACGCCCGATATTACCGACCACTTCGCGACAGTGCAACAAGGCCCGCTGGCGCGGGTCACGAAGCGCGAGGAACTGCCCGCCGTGGCGATGGAGCACCCGCTGGACATCACCTTCGGCGACAACATCCACCTGCTGGGCTACACGCTGCAACCCGCCGCGCCGCGGGCAGGCGGGCAGTTGCGCATCACCCTGTTCTGGCGGACGGATGCGCGGCTGCAGGAGCGCTACGTCGTCTTCACCCACCTGGTGGACGAAGCGGTGCATAAGATCGGGCAGAAGGACGACGAGCCGGTGCGCGGCTACCGGCCCACCGTCAACTGGGCGCCCGGCGAGACGGTGGTCGATACCCTGGTCATGCCCATCGACCCCGCCGCCGCGCCTGGCACCTACCGGCTGGTTGTGGGCCTCTATACCCGCTTCGGCGAGCGCCGCCTCGTCGCTCACGACGCCACGGGCCAGAACCTGGGCGACTACTGGGAAATGACCCCCGTGCGCATCACTCGCTGACCTCTATTCTTTCTCACCGCAGAGACGCCGAGGACGCAGAGATCATTAAAGTTAGTCCGGTTTACATTCTTGCTCTCAGTTTGAACGCACCGGCGATCGGGTGCTGTCCGTAGCCGGGGTGGTACAAAAGTTAGACCCTTGACCCCCTCTATTCAAATCTCGGCGTCCTCTGCGTCTCTGCGGTGCACAACAAAGGCGGGCAGGGATCGCGCCTTGACGCCGCTTTGTAGGCTGCGCTACAATGGGCGGGGAAGTTGGATAATCCGCCGATCACCGTAGAGGAGGATACCGGCATGGGATTTCTCGACCAGGTAAAACAAAGCGGCCAGCGCGCAGCCTGGGAGGCCGAGCGCATGGTGCGCGTCAACAAGGCCAACAGCGCAGTCGCCGACGCCAAGCGCGACCTCGACTCGCAGATCTACAATCTCGGCAAAACCATGATCGCCGCCTTTGAGGGTGGGGCCACGCCCAGCGCCGAGGCGCAGCCGGTCTACGACCAGATCAAGGCGCTGGAAGACAAAGTCAAGCAACTCGAACAAGAGGTGGAGCATATCAAGCAGGAGCAGCCGCCCGGCACGGCACCCCAGCCCGCCCCGCCGCCCGGCTATCCCAGCACCGCGCAGGGCGCGCCCTATCCGCCCCCCGGCGGCGGCGCCCCCTACACCGCGCCGAACCAGGGCGCCCCCTACACGCCGACCGGCCCCACGGCGAGCCCCGGCCCCTACACGCCGACCGGCCCCGCCGCCAGTCCTGGCCCGTACACGCCGACCGGCCCGGTGGCTTCCGGCCCCTACGCGCCCACCGGCCCGTCGCCGGAGACCCCGTCCGGCCCCGGCGCCACCGGCGCGGCCGTCTTCGGTGCCCCGGCCTACGAGCAGGCCGCCGCGCCCACCAGCCCCGACGCCGCGCCGGGCGTGGCGCCCGGCACCACCGCCAAGGTGTTCTGCCAGAACTGCGGCACCGAGCGCACCGACCCCACGGCCGCGTTCTGCCAGGAGTGCGGCACGCGCTACAGCTAGAGCTATTAGTAGCTATGCAGCGGCGGAGCGCCCACGCGGGCGCTCCTCTGTTTTCGGGCAGGAAATATTGTTGCAGGCTATGGTGACGCCGTGAAGCGAGTTCTTCTGACGGGGATTTCGGGCACCGGCAAATCCACGCTCACCGGCGCGCTGGCCGTTCGCGGCTACAAAGCCGTCGATGCGGACACCGGCGAGTGGTCCCACTGGGTCGCGGTCAGCGGCCCCGATAGCGCCGGCACGCCCGTGCACCCGGACGAGGACTGGGTCTGGCGCGAGGACCGCATTCAAACGCTCCTGGCTACAGAGGACGCCGAAGTCTTATTCGTGAGCGGCTGCGCCGCGAACATGGGGCCATTTCTCCCGCAATTTGACCACATCGTGTTGCTGAGCGCGCCGGCTGGCGTGATCGCGGAGCGGCTGGCGACCCGGACAACCAATGATTACGGCAAGCAGCCCGACGAAGTCGCGCGGGTGCTGGATCAGCAATATACCGTCGAGCCGCTGCTGCGCCGGGCCGCCGGCCACGAGATCGACACCAGCGCGCCGCTGGATCAGGTCGTCGCCACCGTCCTCCAGCTTGTTTCGTGAAGCCCAGTGGGTCGAACTGAACAAACGCTGCATCGTCGCCTGCTGTTCAGCGGAGGAGCGCCCCGGTCGGGCGCCCCTCTGCTTGTGCCCCCATCACCCGCCGCGGGCCTTGGTGGGCGTGATGCGGATGGGCACCGAGTATTGGGCGGCGAAGTTGGCGGGGGTGCCGAAGCTGCGCGCGATGGCCTCGCCGTATTTCGCGACATAGGCCGGGACCTGGTCGGCGGGTGGGTCGTCCGGGCTGATGCGGGCGTCGCCGGTGAGAACCAAGATGTCGCCACCCTGCGCGTTGCTGTTCAGGTTGAGCGAGACGCGCGGGTTGCGGCGGACGTGCGGCAGCCGCGCCGCATTGGGCAGGCTGTAGATCAAGATCGTGCCCTGGTCCCAGAGGAACCAGACGGGGTTGGGTTGCGGCGTGCCGTCGGCGCCCACGGTGGTGAGCCAGCCGATACGCTCGTCGGCCAGCCGGCGCGCGAAGCGCTCGCCTTGCGGGGTGCCGGGGTCGGGTAATACAGAGTCCATGCTGCCTCCTGGGTGCGCTGGTGGAATTGGGGCGCCGGGGTTCGCGGTTCACCGGCGCCGCATGGCCCCAGTATACTACCGGCGGGTGGGGGGCGGGCTGTAAGCAGGCGTACTAGGAGCCGGATGGTTCCGCGACGGTGAAGGTGAACCGCTCGTGGAAGCGGCGCAACAGCTTGAGCAGGGGCAGCGCCAGCAGCCCCAGCAGCAACGCGTTGCCCAGTCCGCGCACCACGTCCACCGGGAACGAGGTTGCCAGGTAGAAGGCGAGGTAGTGCGTGAGCAGCCCGGCCAGACCCGCCGCTGGGTCCCATGCCTGGGCCGGGTCGGCGGCGGCGGCGGGCGCGACGAAGGGCCAGAACCAGAGGTTCATGATCGCGCCATAGGCCAGCCCGACCCCCGCGCCCCACAGGGCCAGGCCCCAGCGTTCGAGCCCCGCCCCGCCGCGCCGCAGCAGGCCTGGCAACCAGGAAGCGCTCAGCCCGGTCCAGCCGAGGGTGAACATCTCGAACGGCAGCCACGGCCCGACCCCGGCGGTGAACAGCGCCGACACCAGCATGGAGAGCGCGCCGAGCAGGAAGCCGAAC
>DASSGZ010000127.1:0-2098 GCA_035693165.1 Chloroflexia bacterium
GGCCAGCAGGGCGCCCAGGGCGGGATCGCCCTGCGCCGGGGGCTGCCACTCCACGTGGAGATGCGGCGCCTGCACGGCGTCCAGCGTCTCGGCAAACGAGCGCACGCCCACGTTCAACACCCGCGGCCCCTCTTGCAACAACGCCGCGATTGGACTCGCCTCACTCATGCCGTGTGGTCCCTCCTTATGAGTGGTCAGTGGTCAGCACGCTATCCTCGGCAAGGCGGCCACATGGGACCGCCCCTACAGCCTTCGTCTCTCGTCTCGTCTTTACTCGGCACTCAGCACGCGCGCTGCCAGGCGCGCGGCGGCGGCATTGCTGGGGGCGAGGATCACGCCGGCTTCCGCCAGGGTGCGCTGCTGCTGGTCGAGGTGTTGCGGGTCGCCCGCCGTGCCGCAGATCGAGGCAATGACGGGCAGGGGGCGCCCGGCGGCCTCTGCCTGCGCGCGGGCGGCGTGGATGGCGGGAGCCAGGCCGCCCGCCGGGTCGGGGTGCGCGCCGTAGCCCAGCACCACGTCGAGCAGCAGCACGGCCACCTGCGGGTCGGCGGCCTCGGCTACGATCCGGTCGGCGCGCACCGACAGGTCGATCATCGGGTGCGGGCGGCCCACGGTGAACTCGTCGGCGCCCAGGTCCAGGCAGGTGTTCTGGTAGCTGTGTGGCGGGTCGGGCAAGGCCCATTCGGGCGCCAGCGGGGTGTTGGAATAGACGCCGCCCACGGCCTCGCGCAACAGCAACATCGCCTCGTAGCAGAAGGTGCCGCCGGAGAACAGGCCGCGGACATAGCGCTGCTCCGGGCTTAGCCCGGACCGGACGGCCTCCACCGCTTCCACGCCCACCGGGTCCGCGGCAGGCGGATGGCCCCCGGCCAGGGCCACGGCCTGCCGCGCGGCATCCTCCAGCGTCGCCACCATGCGCAGCTTGGAGTTGCCCCGATTGAGGATGCGCTCACCGGTGTCCATGCCGAGAAATGCAAAGATCACCGACTTGGTGGCGGCGGACGCCGCCTCGGCCACGCGCTTCGCCACATCAGGGTGCGGTGGCTTCGAGACCACGACGATCACATCCGTACCGGGATCGTCCAGCAGGGCACGCAGCCCGGCGATGGTCATGACGCCGCCGATGCGCGCCGCCAGGTCATGGCTGCCGGTGCCGATGGCGTGCGAGACGCCGCCGCCATAGCGGTCGATCAGCGTCGTGACCTCCTGCATCCCGGTGCCCGACGCGCCGACCACGCCGATATTCCCCCGCCGCACCACGTTGGCGAAGCCCAGCGGCACCCCGCCGATGATCGCCGTGCCGCAATCCGGCCCCATCAATAACAGCCCGCGCTCTGTGGCGAGCGCTTTCAATTGCTGCTCATCGTCCAGGGACACGTTATCGCTGAAGATCATCACGTGGCGCCCGCCGAGCAGAGCCTTGCGCGCCTCGGCGGCAGCATAGAGGCCGGGCGTGGAGATCAGCACCAGGTTGGCCTCGGGCATCGCCGCCACCCCGGCGGCCAGGCTGTGCGGTGCTTCGCGCTCGCGCGTGCCCCCGGCGGGCACCTCAAGCCGCAGCAGATCGTCGATCTGCCCGCGGGCGCCGGCCACGCCGTCCTCCGTCCCGCGCAGGGCGATGATGAGGTCGTTGGGGCCGGCCGCCGCGCCCTCGTCCGTCAGCAGGCCCGCGTCGCGCAGCATCTCCTTGTTGGGGTCGGTGCCCATCATCAGCGCGGCATCGGCGATGCCCGGCAGCGCGCGCGCCTGCCCGGCCACCTGCATCAACGTGACCGAGTCCTGGTATCGATTCGGTTGGATAAGATCGACTGTGATCATGCGTTCCCCGCTCCCGCGCGTGGTAAAGGCTGTCCCGGCGGGCCGTGTGCCGCCCGGCTGGCGCCCGCAGGCCCCGGCCCCTAGTATAGCACCTGGGCCGCCGTCTGGCGAGTGGTCAGTGGGCGCTGGTCAGTGGTCAGTACGATGAGTAGAGAGCCGCCCGGCATGGCCGCCTTCGCGCTGCGAGACGAGACTCTTCGCTGCGCTCAGAGTGACTATGCCATCACATGAGCGATGGCTAATCACTGACCACCGACCACCGCCTACTGACCACTCGCCC